>NZ_CP054044.1:0-309088 GCF_013282745.1 Yersinia bercovieri ATCC 43970 | reverse complement strand
ACGCAGGGCGTCTGGCACGTAGCCAAGATCACCACTTCCTATTTCGGCATAAAAACGGCGTACTAATTCACAGTATTGCTGCACAGTAATCCTCCTGAAAAGTTTAACCCGGTAGATTCTCAGTGGAAACAGCGCACTGTCAACCTACGAAGATAAACTCTGAACTTATAAGGACTATAGCACAGGAGTGATGGAGATATTAGAGTGGGAGATAAGGTTTCTTTTTAGTATTGATGCCACTAATAACTCTCTTTATGCAGGGTTGTCTGGCTGCTGGCAGACCTAATCAAGTACACTGTCCGCCAGATAATTAAGAGGTCACCCATGGCACTAAAAGCAACCATCCATAAAGCCGCTATTAACATTGCTGATATGGATCGTAATTTTTTTCAGGATGTTAACCTGACGATAGCGCAACACCCCTCCGAAACCGACCAGCGCATGATGCTGCGTTTATTAGCGTGGATTTGTCATGCAGATGAACGTTTGCAGTTTACTAAGGGGCTGAGCGCCGATGATGAGCCGGAAATCTGGCGTCACAACGATCACAATGGCATTGAACTCTGGGTAGAATTAGGGCTGCCAGAGGAGAAACGGTTACGAAAAGCCTGTAATCAGTCACAGAAAGTTGTGCTGTATGCCTACAGTGAGCGGGCGGCTAAAGTGTGGTGGCCACAGGTTCAGGATAAGCTCTCAGGACACCGCAATCTTCAAGTGCGCTTCCTTGATGATGAGCAGATGGCAAAGTTGGCTGCGCTGTCTAACCGAAATATGTCATTACAGGCCACGTTGCAAGAGGGAACTATCTGGCTATCAGATGATAAGAATAGTCTGGAAATTAGTTTTGCCGAATGGCAAAGCAGTGGGCAATAAGTGTGCTGATTATATCTAATAGCGTCAGCCTACCCGACAGCGAGATTGAGCTGACCGCGATCCGAGCGCAGGGGGCGGGGGGGCAACATGTCAATAAAACCTCAACTGCTATCCATTTGCGCTTTGACATCAAGGCATCAAGCCTGCCAGAGTATTATAAAGAAAGGTTATTATTGCTAAATAGCCATTTGATGACGGCTGAAGGTGTGGTCATCATTAAAGCGCAGGAGTACCGCAGCCAGGATATGAATCGTGAAGCGGCATTAGCGCGACTGGTGGCATTGATTCGTCAAGCCATGGTCGTGGAAAAGCCCCGTCGAGCGACGAAACCCACCAAAGGCTCAAAAATCAGGCGGGTTGAAAGCAAAGTCCGCAAAGGGGTAACCAAAGCGCTGCGTGGCAAAATAGATCAGGGATGATGCCTGAATGGCTTCATGCCTTATATATCGGACACTGTATGGGAGAGTGGCTGTGAGTAAATTAGCAATAGCGCTGTTTGTGGCAGTAGGTGCGCTGTCACTCTTCGGTTGTAATAATCGGCATCAGCCGGTAGAGCAGGTTTTACAACCGATGCAGCAAAGTTATCAGGGGGTATTACCCTGTGCAGATTGCAGCGGACTGGATACCTCGCTGTTTCTTGATAGTGATGGCACATTTGTCCTAAAAGAGATTTATCGTGGCAGCAAAGAGGGTGATCAAACTTTTGCTGAATATGGTAAGTGGGCGCGTACTGCGGATAAGTTGGTGTTAACCAATGGGCAGGGCGAAAAACGTTATTTCCGCCCCGTGGGTAAGAATCTGGTGATGCTTGATCAGCAGGGATTGCCGATCCAATCTACCTTGAATTATCAGTTGGTGCCGAGCGAACAATCTTTGCCTAAAACGCCGATGCCATTAAGTGGCATGTATAAATACTTTGCGGATGCCGCACTATTTACTGATTGTGCAACCGGCAAAACTTTCCCAGTAGAGAATAGTATCGCGCTGGAGAAAGGGTATTTGAAAGCGCGTAAAAATGCCGGTGAACCTGTATTTCTGACCCTCAATGGTCACTTTGATATTCGACCTTCGATGGAAGAGGGGCAATCGGATAAAACGCTGATTCCGGCGGGTGATGATATTCAGTTCAATGCTAATAAAAGCTGCGACAGCCAATAAAATCGCTTTGTCGCTGAAATAAAAAAGCCGCTGGTGGTGATTACCCAGCGGCCTGATGAGCAAAATACCTAACTTAGCGTTTGATCTGACTCAGCAGGAAATCAATGATTTCACTGGTTTTAATCATTTGCTTTTCGCCAGCACGGCGATGTTTATATTCCACTTCTTCGCTATCAAGATTACGGTCGCCGATCACGATATTGTGTGGCACACCAATCAATTCCATATCGGCAAACATCACACCAGGGCGCTCTTTACGATCGTCAAGAATAACGTCAATGCCATGTGAACGCAGCGTGACATACAACTCTTCCGCCAACTCTTTCACTCGGAAGGATTTGTGCATATTCATTGGCAAAATTGCCACCTGGAATGGCGCGATCGCATCTGGCCAAATAATGCCACGGTTGTCATAATTCTGCTCAATCGCCGCAGCAACCACACGAGAGACCCCGATACCATAGCAACCCATGGTCATCACTTGATTACGGCCATCCTCACCCTGAACCGTGGCTTTCATCGCTTCGGAGTATTTGGTCCCGAGCTGGAAGATATGGCCCACTTCGATCCCGCGCTTGATTTGCAGCGTACCTTTACCATCAGGACTGATATCGCCCTCAACCACATTACGCAAATCAGCAACTTGTGGCAGCGGCAAATCGCGCTCCCAGTTAATACCGAAGTAGTGTTTATCGTCGATATTCGCGCCCGCACCGAAATCACTCATCACTGCCACGGAGCGGTCAGCGACAACCAGCAGTGGCAGATTAACCGGGCCAAGTGAGCCAGGGCCTGCGCCGATTGCCGCACGAATCTCCTCTTCGCTGGCAAAGGTCAGTGGTTTGGCAACTTGTGGCAACTTCTCTGCTTTGATTTCATTTAATTCGTGGTCACCGCGCACCAGCAGCGCTACCAACTTATGTCCACTCTCTTCATGAGCATGGACCAATAAGGTTTTCACTGTTTTCTCAATCGGCAGTTTGAACTGCTCGACCAACTGAGCGATGGTTTTTGCATTTGGGGTATCAATGATACGCAGCTCTTCTGTTGCCGCGGCCCGGGGTTCAGTGGGGGCCAGAGCCTCAGCAAACTCAATGTTAGCGGCATAATCAGAGTCGGTTGAGAAAACAATATCGTCTTCGCCACTTTCTGCCAGCACCTGGAATTCGTGGGATGCGCTGCCACCGATTGAGCCGGTATCTGCCAGCACAGCACGGAAATTCAGATCCATACGTTCGAAAATCTTACTGTAAGCGGTATACATCGCGTCGTAAGTTTCCTGCAACGACTCCTGAGTGGTATGGAAAGAGTAGGCATCTTTCATCAGGAATTCGCGAGCACGCATCACGCCAAAACGTGGGCGAACTTCATCGCGGAACTTGGTCTGGATCTGGAAGAAATTCAGCGGCAGCTGCTTGTAAGAGTTGATCTCACCGCGAATCAGATCAGTAATCACCTCTTCATGAGTCGGGCCGAGAACAAAAGGGCGCTCGCCGCGATCAACAAAACGTAATAGCTCAGGGCCATATTGTTCCCAGCGGCCACTCTCCTGCCACAAGTCAGCCGGTTGCACCACTGGCATTGAAACCTCGATAGCACCCGCATTATTCATCTCTTCGCGCACGATGTTTTCGACTTTCTTCAATACCCGAACCCCGGTCGGTAACCAGGTATAAAGACCTGATGCCAGTTTACGGATCATCCCGGCGCGGAGCATCAGTTGGTGGCTGATGACTTCAGCATCGGCAGGTGTCTCCTTTAGAGTGGAGAGCAAATATTGGCTAGTACGCATGATGTTTTGGTTCCATTGGCACTGCAACAAGTAGAGGCAGCCAAAAAGTAAAAAGTGGTTTAGTTTACCAGTGAGTACGGGTTGTCAAAAGAGAGCAGGGCGAAATTTAACGTGGGTCGATGGATAACACTTCTGTTTGTTGTCCCATAACCCGCCAGCGCACATTAAATTCCAGTAGTAGAACAGCATACTCGCGGTTGTCGTTATCATCTTTGCGGTAGGCGGGACGCGGGTCCTGCGCTAAAACCTGAGTGATGAAACGCCGCAAATTCGGATACTGTTGTTGTTGCTGTGCTAACTGCTGTTCGGCGGTGGTGGAGAAGCAAACCTGCATGTTAGCATCAGGCGCTAATTGAGCAAAACCCGCGCGCGCTTGCGGTTGGCTCTCCGCAAAAGGCAGATAGGGCTTGATATCAATCACTGGCGTGCCATCAACCAGATCCAAACTGCCCAATGCTAAAATCACCTCGCCACCTTGGCAGCGCACCCCTTTTAGCTCAATCAGAGACATCCCAATCGGGTTAGGGCGAAAAGTGGAGCGGGTAGCAAAAACGCCCATTCGGGCATTGCCGCCTAAACGTGGCGGGCGAACCGTCGGGCGCCAGCCGCCATCCATGGTTTGATGGAAAACAAACATCACCCATAGATGGCTGAAATCAGATAAGCCCCGCACGGCCTCCGGCTGATTATAGGGTGCTAATAGTTGTAACTCACCCCCGCCATCCTCAATCAAACCGGGTTGCCGTGGCACGGCAAACTTCTCTTTATAGGGTGAACGGATCACGCCGATCTGATTAAAGGAGAACAGACTCATTTTGAGGAAACGCTCAGCGCTGAACCTTGGCATACCGCTTGTTGATAACAGCCAGGGACACCACTTTGTATTTCACATTCATGGAGCAAGACTGCATTGGCTTTCATATAAGATGCGCGGGTCTGCATTCTTTTGCGGGCGGTTGCAATGCTGGGTGGAGAGTCCTGAACTGTCGATTGGCAAGATTCACCGGACACCTCCCCTAAGTCACGGAAAGGCTTGCCGACCAACTCTTCCGCGCTTTTATAAAGTTTTACCGGAGCCGGGCGAGGGGCTACCGTTGGGCTGGTTTTAGTCACCGGGGCGGGTTGTTTAACCGGGGTTTCTGTGGTGGATGGCTTTGATTGAAGCATGGAGCATCCCGTTAGCGAAAGGGCTAACAGACACAGAGGTAACGCACGCATAGAAATTCCTCAGCCTTTTTATTTAGGAGGCGCTATTGAAGCAATCTATTATGCAAATAACAAGACGGGCCATAGCCCGTCTTACAATATATTTAGCAAACACTGAATTTAGTTAGCGTGGTATTCAGCAAAATAGCCAATTGATGATTACCAGCCTTTAACTGCACCGCCATTGAAGGCTTTATTTGCTGCGTCGTAAACTTCGTCAGACTGGTAAGCCTGAACAAATTTCTTCACATTTTCCGCATCTTTATTATCTTCGCGGGCCACGATCAGATTGACGTAAGGTGACTCTTTATCTTCCACAAACAGGCCATCTTTCGCAGGTGTCAGACCAATCTGGCTTGCATAGGTGGTGTTGATAATGGCCAATGCTATCTGTTGGTCATCCAAAGAGCGTGGTAACTGAGGCGCTTCCAGTTCAACCAGTTTCAGATTTTTAGGATTCTCAACCACATCCAGCACGGTTGGCAACAAGCCAACGCCCTCTTTCAGCTTAATCAGGCCCACTTTTTGCAGCAGTAACAGAGAACGGCCCAGGTTAGTCGGATCGTTTGGCAGTGCGACCTGAGAGCCAGGTTGTAACTCTTCCAATGATTTGATCTTCTTAGAGTAACCAGCAATCGGGTAAACGAATGAGTTACCTACGGAAACCAACTTGTAGCCACGATCTTTGATTTGCTGATCCAGATAAGGTTTATGCTGGAAGGCGTTCAGGTCAATATCACCTTTGCTCAGTGCTTCGTTTGGCAATACATAGTCATTGAAAGTGACCAGTTCAACATCCAGACCATATTTGTCTTTTGCTACTTTCTGCGCAACTTCAGCAACTTGTTGCTCAGCACCCACAATGACACCCACTTTAATATGGTTTGGATCTTTTTCCGCCGGGCCGCAACCCACGAGAGCCAGAGTACCGATGAGTGCGCTGACTGCCGCGATAGATTTGAATTTTAAAGACATATCCCTTCCTCTATAGACCTTCGTTAAGGTGCGCCGCTGTGTGAGGCAGTCGCTATATAATTTATGTGGCAACAACTACTTTATGTGGCAACAACTACTTGTGGGTAACGGCTTTTACAATCCGATCGCCACTAAGCTGGATTAGATAAACCAGAATTACTAATAATACTAATACCGTATTCATTACAGTGGCGTTATAGCCAATGTAACCATACTGGTAACCGATTTGGCCTAGACCACCGGCACCGACTGCACCCCCCATAGCGGAATAGCCTACCAGGGTAATCAGGGTAATTGTGGCGGCATTGACCAAGCCTGGAAGGGCTTCAGGCAACAGCACCTTTTTAATGATTTGCATCGGCGTTGCACCCATCGCACGCGCGGCTTCAACCAAACCGGACGGGATCTCCAGCAGGGCGTTCTCTACCATTCGGGCAATAAAGGGTGCTGCACCGACGGTTAACGGCACAATCGCGGCCTGCAAACCAATAGATGTACCGACTATCATTCGCGTAAATGGAATCATCCACACCAATAAGATAATGAAAGGTATAGAGCGGAAGATATTCACCACCCCAGACAGTGTTCGGTAAATCTTATTGTTGGCAATAATTTGCCCAGGACGGGTGACATACAGCAGAACCCCGACCGGTAGCCCCAAAACAAAGCCAAAGAAACCGGAGACAAAAGTCATCATTAGAGTTTCCCAGACGCCTCGGCCCATTAACCACATCATTGCCTCAGACATAACCCAGAACCTCTACTTTTACATGATGATCTTGCAAGAACTTGATGGCAGCGAGGCCATCTTGAGTGTCGCCATGTAGCTCAGCTAGCATGACACCAAACTTAACCCCGCCGGCATAATCCATTTGCGAGCTAAGAATCCCGATATCAATGTTGAAACGGCGCACTGCTTGTGAAATCAGCGGCGCATCAACAGACTTACCGGTGAACTCCAGTTTCAGCAGTGGGACGCTATCCGTCGTTGGCTCTTGAGTCATACGCTTGGCGTAATCCTCCGGAATATCCAAATGCAGGGTTGATTGGATAAATTGTTGAGCCAGCGGGGTTTTCGGATGAGAGAACACTTCGCTGACACTATCTTTCTCAATCAATTTACCGTCACTAATAACGGCGACTTGATCACAGATGCGCTTCACCACATCCATTTCATGGGTGATCAACAAAATTGTGAGGCCCAAGCGGCGGTTGATATCTTTTAGCAATTCCAGAATTGAGCGGGTCGTTGCCGGATCCAGTGCGCTGGTGGCTTCATCACACAGCAGAACTTTAGGATTGCTGGCCAGTGCGCGAGCAATAGCGACACGCTGCTTCTGCCCCCCGGATAAGTTCGCGGGGTAAGCATCTTGCTTATCAGCCAGGCCGACTAAATCCAACAGCTCGGTTACTCTCTTCTTTATATCTGCGCGTGATCTGTTGTCCAATTCAAGCGGCAACGCGATATTGCCATACACGGTACGGGAGGCGAGTAAATTAAAATGCTGAAAAATCATGCCAATTTGACGACGAGCGCGCGTCAACTGGCCTTCTGATAAGGTGGTGAGATCTTGACCATCTACCAGGACTTGCCCGCTGGTAGGGCGCTCTAGCATATTGGCGCACCGAATCAGTGTACTTTTACCGGCACCTGAAGCACCGATAACGCCATAAATTTGCCCAGCTGGGACGTGTAGGCTCACGTCTGAAAGCGCGGTAATCGTGCGCGAACCCTGCTGGAATACTTTGCTGATGTGAGAAAGTTTAATCATATTATTCTTATTTTATCGTTATTTCCGTGGCTAGATATGAAGTCAACTTCAGCAGAACCGAAGTATGGATTGGATGTTAAGGCGTCTAGACGGCTAAGTCAACTGGCAACACTGATTCTCTTCCATTCTCAATCGGCAATAAAACATGCGATACTAACCGAGTTTACAGCCTTCAGGAGCAGATAAGTGACTCAGCCCGTCCCCGCAATATTTTTAGATCGTGATGGTACAATTAATGTCGACCACGGTTATGTTCACGAAATTGACAATTTTCAGTTTATAGACGGTGTTATTGATGCATGCCGTGAATTGAAGGAAATGGGTTTTGCTTTGGTATTAGTCACCAATCAATCGGGCATTGCACGCGGTATGTTTACCGAAGAACAATTCTTAAGCCTTACTGAGTGGATGGATTGGTCCCTTGCTGATCGTGGGGTTGATCTGGATGGTATCTATTTCTGCCCACATCATCCCGATGGTAGTGTCGCGGAGTTTAGCGAAGCATGTGAATGCCGTAAGCCACTGCCAGGTATGTTACTGCAAGCGCAACGTGAAATTAACATCGATATGGCTTCTTCTTATATGGTTGGCGACAAAATTGAAGATATGCAGGCAGCATTAGCAGCAAATATCGGTACTAAAGTGTTGGTGCGCACCGGCAAAGCAGTCACGGCAGAAGGCGAAGCTGCGGCAGATTGGGTGCTAAATAGCCTTGCAGATCTGCCAAAAGCGATAAAAACGCGTCACAAATGACCTTTGTGTTCAAATAACCATCAAACGGAAAAAACTTTAATATAAACCCTTGCCATTCTGAAGCGGCTCCCTATAATGCGCATCCATCGACACGGCGCTGTGAGCAACTTCACAAAGTAGCCGAGTAGAGCAGAGGAAATTAAGTGATTGACTCTGTGGCGGGAAAGCGTATTATCTGCCTCCCGCGTTACCGTAAGATTCGCTGAAAGGCCAACGGGTAACGAACGCTCTTTAACAATTTATCAGACAATCTGTGTGGGCACTCGCAAGACGATATCGAAGCCTGTTTCGGCAGGCAGAAGCAATATCAAAGTCTTGAAGAGTGACCAAAGCAGTACACATTTGAACTTCGGTTCGAATGCATATTTGCAGAAAGTAATCTTTGAGCATCGCTGCTTTCATTAGCAGCAAATCAAACAAATCTTAAATTGAAGAGTTTGATCATGGCTCAGATTGAACGCTGGCGGCAGGCCTAACACATGCAAGTCGAGCGGCAGCGGGAAGTAGTTTACTACTTCGCCGGCGAGCGGCGGACGGGTGAGTAATGTCTGGGGATCTGCCTGATGGAGGGGGATAACTACTGGAAACGGTAGCTAATACCGCATGACCTCGTAAGAGCAAAGTGGGGGACCTTCGGGCCTCACGCCATCGGATGAACCCAGATGGGATTAGCTAGTAGGTGGGGTAATGGCTCACCTAGGCGACGATCCCTAGCTGGTCTGAGAGGATGACCAGCCACACTGGAACTGAGACACGGTCCAGACTCCTACGGGAGGCAGCAGTGGGGAATATTGCACAATGGGCGCAAGCCTGATGCAGCCATGCCGCGTGTGTGAAGAAGGCCTTCGGGTTGTAAAGCACTTTCAGCGAGGAGGAAGGCAGTCGTGTTAATAGCACGATTGATTGACGTTACTCGCAGAAGAAGCACCGGCTAACTCCGTGCCAGCAGCCGCGGTAATACGGAGGGTGCAAGCGTTAATCGGAATTACTGGGCGTAAAGCGCACGCAGGCGGTTTGTTAAGTCAGATGTGAAATCCCCGCGCTTAACGTGGGAACTGCATTTGAAACTGGCAAGCTAGAGTCTTGTAGAGGGGGGTAGAATTCCAGGTGTAGCGGTGAAATGCGTAGAGATCTGGAGGAATACCGGTGGCGAAGGCGGCCCCCTGGACAAAGACTGACGCTCAGGTGCGAAAGCGTGGGGAGCAAACAGGATTAGATACCCTGGTAGTCCACGCTGTAAACGATGTCGACTTGGAGGTTGTGCCCTTGAGGCGTGGCTTCCGGAGCTAACGCGTTAAGTCGACCGCCTGGGGAGTACGGCCGCAAGGTTAAAACTCAAATGAATTGACGGGGGCCCGCACAAGCGGTGGAGCATGTGGTTTAATTCGATGCAACGCGAAGAACCTTACCTACTCTTGACATCCACGGAATTTAGCAGAGATGCTTTAGTGCCTTCGGGAACCGTGAGACAGGTGCTGCATGGCTGTCGTCAGCTCGTGTTGTGAAATGTTGGGTTAAGTCCCGCAACGAGCGCAACCCTTATCCTTTGTTGCCAGCACGTAATGGTGGGAACTCAAGGGAGACTGCCGGTGACAAACCGGAGGAAGGTGGGGATGACGTCAAGTCATCATGGCCCTTACGAGTAGGGCTACACACGTGCTACAATGGCAGATACAAAGTGAAGCGAACTCGCGAGAGCAAGCGGACCACATAAAGTCTGTCGTAGTCCGGATTGGAGTCTGCAACTCGACTCCATGAAGTCGGAATCGCTAGTAATCGTAGATCAGAATGCTACGGTGAATACGTTCCCGGGCCTTGTACACACCGCCCGTCACACCATGGGAGTGGGTTGCAAAAGAAGTAGGTAGCTTAACCTTCGGGAGGGCGCTTACCACTTTGTGATTCATGACTGGGGTGAAGTCGTAACAAGGTAACCGTAGGGGAACCTGCGGTTGGATCACCTCCTTACCTCACGATACGCATTGCGCAGTGTCCACACAGATTGTCTGATGAATGTAATGAGCAAGAGCACCTGTTGATGAGGGTGATGATTGTGCTGTAAAAGTCCGGTATCGGGTTTTCACTGCATCAGTCGTTCGAATGTGTTGCCACATTCTCACCTTTACACAAAAATACTGAATCACTGATTCAGTAGCAATTTTTGTGTCCCCATCGTCTAGAGGCCTAGGACACTGCCCTTTCACGGCTGTAACAGGGGTTCGAATCCCCTTGGGGACGCCAATCCGATAATGTGTGAAAGACATTATCAACCGGTTCTTTATGAACTAAAAAATAACTTAAAGATGACTTTAACGAGTCGTGTTTAAGATATTGCTCTTTAACAATCTGGAACAAGCTGAAAATTGAAACAATACAGCTGAAACTTATCTCTCCGTAGATGTACTGAGATAAGGAGTAGCCTGTATTAGAGTCTCTCAAATAATCGCAACGCAAAGGGTCTGCAAAGACACCTTCGGGTTGTGAGGTTAAGCGACTAAGCGTACACGGTGGATGCCTAGGCAGTCAGAGGCGATGAAGGGCGTGCTAATCTGCGAAAAGCGTCGGTAAGCTGATATGAAGCGTTACAACCGACGATACCCGAATGGGGAAACCCAGTGCAATTCGTTGCACTATTGCATGGTGAATACATAGCCATGCAAGGCGAACCGGGGGAACTGAAACATCTAAGTACCCCGAGGAAAAGAAATCAACCGAGATTCCCCCAGTAGCGGCGAGCGAACGGGGAAGAGCCCAGAGTCTGAATCAGTTTATGTGTTAGTGGAAGCGTCTGGAAAGTCGCACGGTACAGGGTGATAGTCCCGTACACAAAAATGCATATTCTGTGAACTCGATGAGTAGGGCGGGACACGTGACATCCTGTCTGAATATGGGGGGACCATCCTCCAAGGCTAAATACTCCTGACTGACCGATAGTGAACCAGTACCGTGAGGGAAAGGCGAAAAGAACCCCGGCGAGGGGAGTGAAATAGAACCTGAAACCGTGTACGTACAAGCAGTGGGAGCACCTTCGTGGTGTGACTGCGTACCTTTTGTATAATGGGTCAGCGACTTATATTTTGTAGCAAGGTTAACCGAATAGGGGAGCCGTAGGGAAACCGAGTCTTAACTGGGCGTCTAGTTGCAAGGTATAGACCCGAAACCCGGTGATCTAGCCATGGGCAGGTTGAAGGTTGGGTAACACTAACTGGAGGACCGAACCGACTAATGTTGAAAAATTAGCGGATGACTTGTGGCTGGGGGTGAAAGGCCAATCAAACCGGGAGATAGCTGGTTCTCCCCGAAAGCTATTTAGGTAGCGCCTCGTGAACTCATCTTCGGGGGTAGAGCACTGTTTCGGCTAGGGGGTCATCCCGACTTACCAAACCGATGCAAACTCCGAATACCGAAGAATGTTATCACGGGAGACACACGGCGGGTGCTAACGTCCGTCGTGAAGAGGGAAACAACCCAGACCGCCAGCTAAGGTCCCAAAGTCATGGTTAAGTGGGAAACGATGTGGGAAGGCACAGACAGCCAGGATGTTGGCTTAGAAGCAGCCATCATTTAAAGAAAGCGTAATAGCTCACTGGTCGAGTCGGCCTGCGCGGAAGATGTAACGGGGCTAAACCATGCACCGAAGCTGCGGCAGCGACACTTAGGTGTTGTTGGGTAGGGGAGCGTTCTGTAAGCCGTTGAAGGTGACCTGTGAGGGTTGCTGGAGGTATCAGAAGTGCGAATGCTGACATAAGTAACGATAATGCGGGTGAAAAACCCGCACGCCGGAAGACCAAGGGTTCCTGTCCAACGTTAATCGGGGCAGGGTGAGTCGACCCCTAAGGCGAGGCTGAAAAGCGTAGTCGATGGGAAACAGGTTAATATTCCTGTACTTGGTGTTACTGCGAAGGGGGGACGGAGAAGGCTAGGCTAGCCGGGCGACGGTTGTCCCGGTTTAAGCATGTAGGCGGAGTGACCAGGTAAATCCGGTTGCTTATCAACGCTGAGGTGTGATGACGAGCCACTACGGTGGTGAAGTAGTTGATGCCAAGCTTCCAGGAAAAGCCTCTAAGCATCAGGTAACATTAAATCGTACCCCAAACCGACACAGGTGGTCAGGTAGAGAATACTCAGGCGCTTGAGAGAACTCGGGTGAAGGAACTAGGCAAAATGGTGCCGTAACTTCGGGAGAAGGCACGCTGGCGCTAGGTGAAGAGACTTGCTCTCAGAGCTGAAGCCAGTCGCAGATACCAGCTGGCTGCAACTGTTTAATAAAAACACAGCACTGTGCAAACACGAAAGTGGACGTATACGGTGTGACGCCTGCCCGGTGCTGGAAGGTTAATTGATGGGGTCAGCCGCAAGGCGAAGCTCTTGATCGAAGCCCCAGTAAACGGCGGCCGTAACTATAACGGTCCTAAGGTAGCGAAATTCCTTGTCGGGTAAGTTCCGACCTGCACGAATGGCGTAATGATGGCCAGGCTGTCTCCACCCGAGACTCAGTGAAATTGAACTCGCTGTGAAGATGCAGTGTACCCGCGGCAAGACGGAAAGACCCCGTGAACCTTTACTATAGCTTGACACTGAACATTGAGCCTTGATGTGTAGGATAGGTGGGAGGCATTGAAGTGTGGACGCCAGTCTGCATGGAGCCAACCTTGAAATACCACCCTTTAATGTTTGATGTTCTAACTCGGCCCCGTAATCCGGGGTGAGGACAGTGTCTGGTGGGTAGTTTGACTGGGGCGGTCTCCTCCCAAAGAGTAACGGAGGAGCACGAAGGTTAGCTAATCACGGTCGGACATCGTGAGGTTAGTGCAAAGGCATAAGCTAGCTTGACTGCGAGAGTGACGGCTCGAGCAGGTACGAAAGTAGGTCTTAGTGATCCGGTGGTTCTGAATGGAAGGGCCATCGCTCAACGGATAAAAGGTACTCCGGGGATAACAGGCTGATACCGCCCAAGAGTTCATATCGACGGCGGTGTTTGGCACCTCGATGTCGGCTCATCACATCCTGGGGCTGAAGTAGGTCCCAAGGGTATGGCTGTTCGCCATTTAAAGTGGTACGCGAGCTGGGTTTAGAACGTCGTGAGACAGTTCGGTCCCTATCTGCCGTGGGCGTTGGAAGATTGAGAGGGGCTGCTCCTAGTACGAGAGGACCGGAGTGGACGAATCACTGGTGTTCGGGTTGTCATGCCAATGGCATTGCCCGGTAGCTAAATTCGGAAGAGATAACCGCTGAAAGCATCTAAGCGGGAAACTTGCCTCGAGATGAGTCTTCCCTGGGGCTTTAAGCCCCCTGAAGGAACGTTAAAGACTATGACGTTGATAGGCTGGGTGTGTAAGTGCAGCGATGCATTGAGCTAACCAGTACTAATGATCCGTGAGGCTTAACCTTACAACACCAAAGGTGTTTTGGTGGTTTGAGAGAGAGATTTTCAGCGAAGTTCCGAGATTGGGCTGACTGGCTGCACGATATATTATTGTGAAGCGGGTGAGTTAAAACAGAATTTGCCTGGCGGCCATAGCGCGGTGGTCCCACCTGATCCCATGCCGAACTCAGAAGTGAAACGCCGTAGCGCCGATGGTAGTGTGGGGTCTCCCCATGCGAGAGTAGGACACTGCCAGGCATCAAATCAAGCCGAAACCCCATGCCAAAAGCGTGGGGTTTTTGCTATGTGTAAAAGTAAAAATGGCTATCCTTACGGCAGGCAGGAAAAACATTGCGTTCGCGTGACCTGTGGTCGCTAAAAAGACAAAACCCCACGAAAAAGTGGGGTTCAGTTTGTACTTAGCGAGCTACACGTCCCACTTTGGTGCCAGACCATCGGGGCTAACCTGACGTTCCCCCTGATCCAACGTTGCGATCAGTGCCATATCCTTTGCGCTTAAGCGCAACTTCTGTGCCAGTAAATTACTGGCCAAATTAGCCTCTTTGGTTGATGACGGGATAACGCTGTAGCCCAATTGCATCGCCCAGCTTAAAATGACTTGTGCGGGGGTTGCGCCATGTTGTTCAGCAATCACTTTGATGACCGGCTCTTCCAATGCTTTACCATAGGCTAGAGTCATGTAAGAGGTAATTGCAATGCCATTTTCCTTTGTAAATTCAACCACTTTTCTATTCTGTAATAGAGGCGATAGCTCGATCTGATTGGTCGCAATGGCCTCTGCGCCTACCGCCGCAATTGCCTGTTTCATTAGATCAATGGTGAAATTAGAAATCCCAATCTGACGCGTTAATCCCATCTCTTTGGCCTTCATTAGCTCAGCCATAAATTCAGCAACAGAGATTTCATCATTTGGTGATGTCCAGTGAATTAATGTTAAGTCCACATAGTCGGTTTTCAGCTTCTGCAAGCTCTCTTGCAGACTCGGAATCAATTTTCCTTGCGCTAAATTAGCAATCCAGATTTTGGTGGTGATGAATAGCTCATCACGTTTGATACCACTTTGTGCGATAGCTTGGCCAATGGCAGCTTCATTTTCATAGATTTGTGCTGTATCAATAGCGCGATAGCCCAATTTCAACGCTTGGCTAACGGAATCAATAACAACTTGATCTTGAAGGCGGAAAGTTCCCAGGCCGAATAGAGGTACACTCATTATAATTCCTTGTTTTTGCTGATAATGGTCTTATCTTTAGCTGTGATTGAGAATTCTCTATCGGCCATAACGGCATATATTATCGGCTCGATGAAGAATTGAGTGAATTATGGCAAGAGTGTTATCAACAAAAAATGCGGCATTAGACATAATACTATTGATTATAAATCAAGTATTGCTGTCACCAAGAGGGGAAGGATCTTTTGCCGTTCAGTTTGTGGGTTTTTTATCGCTTGACGGTTTATTAGTGCATTATGAATTACATAAATTGAATCTTCCTTGCGCATCCCTATATCAAAGTGATGCCGTGGGTAAAAGAGATTACTGAGTGCAACATCTGGGCGTATAATCAGTAAAGCATCGACGGCAGTTACCTCAAAAGCCATCGTGATTTCGAATAAGGAATAGGCTATCAAAGTGCCGAAACGAACATATGCAATGCGGTATGTTGCAGGTCAACCGGTTGAACAGATTTTCCCTGGCTCAGCAACGCAGTTGGGGCAGGGGTTACCGCCTGGTGCACCATTGCCTACATCTGAGTTCCTGCGTGTGATGGTGTGGAATATCTTTAAGCAACAGCGCGCTGAGTGGCTCTCTGTTCTCAAAGAGTTCGGGCGTGATGCTCAGTTGATGTTACTGCAAGAAGCACAAACAACACCCGAGCTGGTGAGGTTCGCTACGTCCCATTATCAGGCCGCAGATCAGGTTCCCGCTTTTGCGTTGCCTCAGCACCCCTCTGGCGTCATGACGTTAGCGGCTACCCACCCAGTCTACTGTTGCCCATTGCGTGAACGTGAGCCACTACTGCGCTTGTCTAAATCGGCATTAGTCACCGTTTACCCAATCCATGATGGCCGCTTATTAATGGTAGTGAATATTCATGCCGTGAATTTCAGCCTTGGCGTCGATGTCTACAGTAAACAACTCGAGCCCATTGGTGAACAAATTGCGATGCATCGCGGTCCGGTTATTCTGGCGGGAGATTTCAACGCCTGGAGTCGTCAGCGGGTTAATGCTTTGCAGCGTTTTGCCCAAGATGCGGGTCTGGATGAGGTGAAGTTCCGCACTGATCTTCGCAGTCGTGCTTTTGGTCGGCCCCTTGATTTTGTATTTTATCGCGGACTAACACTGGCTGATGCATCAGTACTGGTGACTCGAGCCTCCGATCACAACCCACTTCTGGTTGAATTCGAGCCATAAAAAAAGCACCCCGAAGGGTGCTTTTTAACAGCTTTAATAGCGATTCTAGCTCTACGTATCCGGGGTCGATTTGCCGTCAACGAACAACGTCAATTTTAAGCCTGGCTGTAAATTATTAGCTTTGCTGACTACCGAATTCCATCGCATCACATCATTGGTGTCTACACCGTGACGCTTGGCAATACTGGCAAAGGAATCACCTTTACGAACTTGATAGGTGATGCTGTTGCTGGTTGTATTGCTTGCCAGTTGCAGGGTTTGCCCAACTTTTAAGGTGCTCTTGGCACGTAAGTTGTTCCAACTCTGCAAATCGCTGGTCTTGATATTCAACCGCTTGGCAATCGTAGATAAGGTATCGCCGGGACGAACTTTATACTGCGAACTTGATGCCGATTTTGTGCTGCTCTGCGCCAGTTTAGTGGGTTGAACTGCGGCAATATCAGTATCTGCCAATGAATCTTTAAGCTGCTCAGCATGGGCTTTCGGCAACATTATGTAACGAGGACCGTGTCCATCAGGTGCCGTTACATTGCGCTTATACCCAGAGTTAAAGGATTTCAACTTTGTGAGTGACATCCCCGCCATCTCAGCCGCCTGAGTTAGCTGTATCTGCTGACCAACATCAACACGCGCCAATGCACGGTCTTTGTCGGGTTCAGGTAAGGTTATACCGTACTTTTTGCTGTTCTTGATTAAGTCACCCAAGGCCAGCATTTTTGGAACATAAATTGACGTTTCACGTGGAAGCGACAATGCCCAAAAGTTCGTCGGTTTACCCTTTGCCTTATTGGCTTTCACCGCTTGCATGACTCTGCCTTCACCGCTGTTATAAGCAGCAACTGTTAATAACCAGTCACCGTTAAACATCTTGTTCAGGCGCTCCATCATATCAAGCGCTGCTTTGGTAGAAGCAACCACATCTCTGCGGCCGTCATACCATTGGTTCTGTTTTAAGCCATAATTTCGACCAGTACTCGGCACTATCTGCCATAGCCCTGCGGCGTTGGCGGATGATGTCGCGTGAGGGTCAAAAGCGCTCTCCACTATGGGTAGCAGTACCAGCTCCATCGGCATCTTACGTTTCTTAATCTGCTCGACTATCAGGTACATGTACGGCTCTGCCCGTAATGTTACATCGTGGAGATAGCTCTTATTTTTTAAGTATTTTTGCTTCTGTTCACGGATCCGGGAATTTTCCGGAACCTTCATCTTCAGCTCGTCGCTAATGAAGTTCCACAAATCTTGCTGCGCGAGACCACTTTCACTATCCAGCCATCGCGCGCTGCCCACTCGGGCGCTATTTGTGTACTCTCCTGCTTCACTCTCTTGACCTGCCGAAGACAAACTCTGTGCATGCTGTACGGGGGCCTTCACATCCGTCTTGGACGTCTGGCACCCAACAAGCAAGACTGAGGCGAGTAATATCGCTTTGGTCTTCATGTGTGTGTCAATGTAGTTGCTTAAAAGACGAGCAATCATACTTTGCTTCGACAAAAAACACAACTAAAAGCTCAGAAGCGGTCTTTCCGGGCGCGTAATTCGGAAAAAACTGAGACAAGTGTGTCTGGTGGCGAAATTACGCCTATTTCTCTTTGTAAATCAACGTCATTACAGCGTAAAAAAACATTAATTTTACGCTCAAATTGCAATTTTACCGGTAGGCTAGGTAGGTTTTTTGCCCGTAATTGCATGATTTGTTGTTGATATGTAGCTATATCTTGATCTGACGGTAACAGTGAGCGGGCAAACTTAAGATTTGCGAGAGTATATTCATGCGCGCTGCAAATTAAGGTTTCATCAGGGAGTTGCGCGAGCTGTTGAATTGACGTGTACATTTGCTCTGGCGTACCTTCGAATAACCTGCCGCAACCAGCGGAAAATAGGGTGTCACCACAGAAAAGATAAGGTTTGCTGTAGTATGCAATATGTCCGAGGGTATGGCCGGGTACGGCAATCACGTGGTAGTTTTGCTCACCAATTGTCAGGTCATCACCCCCATTTACAATAATTGTTGCGCCTTTGTTCGCCGTTTCCTGTGGGCCATAGACGGGAATGTCGGGGAAATGGCGACGTAAATCAGCAACACCGCCGACGTGATCGTGATGGTGATGGGTGAGTAAGATGGCCTGAGGTGTGAATTGGCCTTGGCTCAGGGCTGCCAGTACCGGGGCTGATTCACCGGGATCAACAATAACGCACTGTTTTTGTGGGTCTACTAATAGCCAAATGTAATTGTCTTGAAATGCCGGAATGCTGATAAGATTCATTGAGTACCTCTTTTGTCGATAACTGTTTGAAAGAAGATGATATCTCCGTCATCTTTCAAATTGCAGGTGTGTTGGCAACTCTGGTTCACCTGAGTGACTTGCTTGCCGCCTTCTCGCACCTTGAAATCTATTGGGTAGAAACATGAAACCAGCACAAACGCGCCGAAAGATTGATGCACCCACATCCTGGGCTGAGTTGCCTTGGGGAGAGTATTATCGCGCGGCAATTGAGCAGCAGTTGCAGCCTTGGTGGCCCAAATTCTTTGGTTTTCACTTGCTGAAAATAGGCCATTTAAGTGCCGAAATCGCCAGCGATAAATGTGTCATCTCCCATCAGGTTAATGTGGGGGAAAGAGGCAAAAATATGCAGGTGTTTGCCAGCCCGTACCAGTTACCTTTCGCTGAAAAATCAGTGGATGCCTGTTTGCTGTCTCACACTTTAGCTTATGCTGCTGATCCACACCGCATTTTACGTGAGGTGGATAGAGTGCTTATCGACGACGGCTGGCTGGTTATCAGTAACTTTAATCCAATGAGTATGCTGGGTGCAGGAAAGTTTATCCCCATATTACGCCAGCGACAGCCCTATGTTAGCCGGATGTTTACCCAGATGCGTTTGCTGGATTGGCTGAGCCTGCTAAATTATGAAGTTTTGTATCTGTCGCGCTTTCACGTTTTACCCTGGCATAAAGAAGGTGGGCGCTTTATTAGCACCCACTTGCCGGCGTTAGGTTGCGTTAGCCTGATTGTCGCCCGTAAACGCACCATTCCACTGACGTTCAATCCGATGAAGTTCGGTGCGCGTAAACCTTGGTTCAGTCGCGCCGTTGGTGCCACCAAAAGCTATCGCGATCAGCCCTAATTTGGTGGCAACATATTAATTGGGAATATAGCCGGTATCCTCTAACGTCGGTGAATTCGCCCCTTGGCGGGCCAGTTCATCGCAACGTTCATTTTCCGGGTGGCCTGCATGGCCTTTTACCCATTCCCATTGCACGGTATGGGTTTGGATCGCCAGATCCAGACGTTGCCATAAATCCACATTACGTACCGGTTTGCGATCAGTGGTTTTCCAGCCGCGTTTTTTCCAGTTGTGAATCCACTGAGTAATACCCTGGCGCACATACTGGCTATCAGTGCTGAGCGTCACTTCACAAGGTGAGGTCAGCGCCTCAAGGGCGACGATGGCAGCCATCAGTTCCATGCGGTTGTTGGTTGTTAAATAGTAGCCGGCACTAAAGGTTCTTTCATGCTGCTTGTAACGCAAAATTGCGCCGTAACCACCGGGTCCCGGATTGCCAAGGCAAGATCCGTCGGTGAAAATCTCTACCTGCTTAGTCATCTCTGGTAGACTCTTCCTATCTGTTTAAACGTTAAGTCTGACATAAACGAGCGCTATGAGCACTGGCAATATGATCGTTACACCGACCAGACAGATTGTTCTGGATACTGAAACCACCGGTATGAATAAGCTGGGCGTTCATTATGAAGGCCATCGGATTATTGAGATCGGCGCAGTTGAAGTGATCAACCGCCGTCTGACCGGCAGAAACTTCCATGTGTATGTGAAGCCCGATCGTCTGGTTGATCCAGAGGCATATGGTGTTCACGGTATTAGCGATGAGTTTTTGGCGGATAAGCCGACGTTTGCTGATATTGCGCCTGAATTTCTCGAGTTTATTCGTGGTGCAGAATTAATCATCCATAATGCGGCGTTTGATATCGGCTTTATGGATCATGAATTCCGTATGTTGCAGCAGGATATTCCGAAAACGGAGACCTTCTGTACCATCACCGATAGCCTGTTAATGGCGCGCCGCCTGTTCCCCGGCAAGCGTAATAACCTCGATGCGCTGTGCGATCGCTACCTGATCGATAATACCAAGCGAACACTGCACGGCGCGCTACTTGATGCCGAAATTCTGTCAGAAGTCTATCTGGCGATGACTGGCGGTCAGACGTCGCTCACTTTCTCAATGGAGGGTGATCAGTCACAGAATGACTCTTCCGACGATATTCAGCGCATTACCCGCCCAGCATCCGGGCTGAAAATTATTTATGCCGCAGAGGATGAATTGGCGGCCCATGAGTCGCGCCTCGATTTAGTGATGAAAAAGGGCGGGAGCTGTTTGTGGCGGATGCCGCTTGAATCGGAAGGCAGCGCAAATGCAGAATAGAGTGACACCCGATGAAAAACTACGCAACCAGCTTATTTTGCTAGAAAAAGTGTTGACGCCAGCACCTTCGATACGTAATATCCGTCTCGTTCTTAACCGGAACAGCAGCGTGGTGCGGTAGTTCAGTCGGTTAGAATACCGGCCTGTCACGCCGGGGGTCGCGGGTTCGAGTCCCGTCCGCACCGCCAACATTCAGAAGCCCTGAGTTAGCAATAACTCAGGGCTTCGTTGTTTTTATCCCCTTCAGACTGAAGTCGTGGGCGCCAGGCTTGTTAGTTGGCCCATCCATGGGCCTCGCCTTCGTTTATTGCCTACCAACAACTCCAAGTTCTTCCGGGAGATATCAATTTTTATTGGGTTATTTTGCATTTCCTGCTTGTGCGGCGGTATTCACCCAACCATCAAAGGTGGCCTGATGAGCTTGAATCCAGCCGTTCACATGGCGTTCGATATCAGCATCTGATGATTCACCGGCATGCATCCGCATGTTCTGAGCATTCACATCATTAATTGATAATTTCATCACAGAGAACAGTTTAGCGGCAGCGGGGTTGGCCTCCGCCCATTTTTTGTTGGCGACAATATGCATCACACTCGGTGGGTAACCATAGTTCGCGCCGTTAGAAAGTTGGGTGTCGATAGTTTTATCTGGCAGGGAAGAGAACGGCACCTGCAACCACACCACATCCCGCCCCGGCACTAAGACATCACTGACCCAATAGGGGGTCCAGGTGTAATAAAGAATCGGTTTACCCTCTTTGTAGCGGGTGATGGTATCGGCAATCATGGCGGCATAGTTGCCCTGATTATGGGTCACAGTGTCGCTCAAGCCGTAAGCTTTGATTTGATGATTAATCGGCGCTTCACAGCCCCAGCCTGGGTTGCAGCCGGTGAGATCGGCTTTGCCATCATTATTGGCATCAAACAACTTGGCGATTTTCGGATCTTTTAACTGCTCAATATTGGTGATGTGGTACTTATCGGCGGTTTTTTTGTCAATCAGATAGCCCTGCGCCAGCCCTTCAATATAGTTACCCTGACGATAAAACTTGGCATCGCCACCGGCTGCGGCATATTGGTCGTTATGCAGTGGCTCCCAGTTTACCGCCAGATAGGTGGCATCACCTGCGGCAATAGAAGCATAGGCAACATTGTAGTCAACCTCTTTGGTTGGCTGGACGTCGTAACCGAGCTTCTCTAGCGCTTTATTGACCAACGAGGTCTGGAAGGTCTCTTCGGAAATGGTGCTTTGCAGCGGTTGGACGCTAACGCCTTTGCCCGGTAATTCTGCGGCGGATAACTGAGTGCTGATCAGTGTGGTGAGGGCTAATATCCAAATTCTTGTCTTACGCATAATTTTCCCCTTATTCCCTTCGTCCTTGACGCTGCTGCTGTGTTAGCGGCGCTCGCGCACCCGAATCACTTACTTATGTAAGCTCATCGGGATTTACTTGCTTGCTGCCTTGCCGCAACGCCAATGACTTTGGGTATAATATTGAGTGTGATTATTTAAAGTTATTTGCTGTTACGAAATGGTTTGGTGAGTAGTCCAATCGGGCCGGTGGCATACCAGCGACCAACACCTTTACTGCGGCGATCTCGGCCTAATGATTGGGTTAGGCGGTCAAGAATAATCGCCAGAATCACGATGCCCACTCCGCCGACAGCTGCCAGCCCCATATCCAGACGACCAATACCGCGCAGAACCATCTGACCTAAACCGCCGACGGCAATCATTGAGGCGATAACCACCATCGACAGTGCCAGCATCAGGGTTTGGTTCACACCTGCCATAATGGTTGGCATCGCCAGTGGCAACTGCACTTTGAACAGTAATTGGCGTGGATTGGCACCAAAGGACTCTGCGGCTTCGATAAGATCTTCCGGCACCTGTTTGATGCCCAAAATGGTCAAGCGAACAATCGGTGGTAGCGCAAAGATAATGGTGACCACGACGCCCGGAACATTACCGATACCAAATAGCATGACGATCGGCACCAGATAGACGAAGGCTGGCGTGGTCTGCATGGCATCCAGCAGTGGCCGAATAATACGTGCGGCACTATTGCTACGCGCCAGCCATATCCCGAGCGGTAGCCCGATAAGGATGCAGAAGAATAGCGAGGTCAGAACCAGCGCCAGTGTCACCATGGCTTGTGACCACGCGCCGATAGCGCCGATGGCGATCAGTGAGACCAGTGTCGCCACGCCCATCCCTAAGGTGGAGAACTGCCAGGCTATCAGGGCGAAAACCAAAATTGCCACCGGTGCTGGCATACCCAACAGTAAGTGCTGGAAGCCGCTGAGAATAAAGTCGACCGGTACACGAATGCCCTGGAACAGTGGGCGGAAGTGCAGTACCACCCAGTCAATGCCGTGAGTGACCCATGAATCCAGTGGCAACCAGGTGGTGTGGAACGGGTCCATCAGACTGAAATGTTCAGGTGCCGCCGCAGGTGCGCTGTTTAACCAGTCAGTATTTGCCACTTGGCTCTGTGCCGCCTGAGCGGCAGCCTCGTGGCCGGCACTCCCTGCGGTATGGCTACCCTCGGCCATACTGGCTCCCCAAGGGTCAGCTGCGGCTGACAGACTCTGAGGGGCGGTGTCAGTGACGGCAGGGGCTGTCGACGCCGCATCCGTGGCCCACGGGTTACTGACGGTTTGATCATTGATCTGGATTTGATCACTCATTTGGCGTCTCCTTATCTAGGGCCTGTAACAGCATGGCCTTGGAAATAATACCGATATAGCTGTTGTCTTCACCGACCACCGGCACCGCGCACGGTGCTTGTGCCACCAGTGAGATCAGCTCACTGAGGGGCATATCTGCGGGAACCGGTGCGGGATCAGCCAGTAAGGCGCTGTCCAACGACTGGTTTTCAGCCAACGCTTTTTTCAGTGAATCTATCGATACCACGCCAATAAACTTCTGCCCGCGCTCCAGCACATAGCCGTAATCGCGGTCTTCATCCTGAAGCAGTTTTAATGCTGAACGGGGGCCGAAACCCGGGGTTTTGCGAATCAAAGAGACTGGACGTCGGCGCGCAATATCTTTGGCGCTGAAGACGTGGCTAATATCAACGCCACGGAAGAAGGTGCGCACATAGTCATTAGCCGGATTGTTCAGTATCTCATCTGGGGTGCCGACCTGTACGACCACGCCGCCCTGCATAATGGCAATACGATCACCAATGCGCATGGCTTCATCCAGGTCATGGGAGATAAAGACGATGGTTCTTTGCTGTTTGGCCTGTAACTTGACCAACTCATCTTGCATTTCGGTACGGATTAATGGGTCGAGGGCGGAAAAAGCCTCATCCATCAATAAGATGTCGGGGTTGTTGGCCATTGCGCGGGCTAAGCCGACACGTTGCCGCATCCCGCCGGAAAGCTCATCGGGATAAGAGTAGGCGTAGCTGTCTAGACTCACCTGACGCAAAGCTTCCATGGCTTTTTCGTGGCGCTCCTGTTGAGGGACGCCAGCCAACTCCATGCCGAATGCAGTATTATCAAGAACATTCAAGTGGGGCATTAATGCAAAGGATTGGAAGACCATACTGATCTTGTTACGACGCACAGTGCGCAGGGCGCTATCCGATATTTTGGCAATATCTTCGCCGTCGATCAGCACTTCGCCACGAGTAGGTTCTATCAGACGATTGAGAAGGCGTACCAGGGTGGATTTACCGGAGCCGGATAATCCCATGATGACGAATATCTCGCCTTCTTCAATGGCCAGATTGGCATCTTTAACGCCAACGGACAAACCTGTTTTAGCAAATATCTGCTCTTTATTCTTGCCGGATTCAAGCAGTTTAAAAGCCCGTTCGGGATGCTCACCAAATATTTTATATAGATTCTTTACTTCGAGTTTAATTGCCATGCAGCTGGTATATCCCTCTGTCAATTTTGAATTATGTTTATTCGATCGATGTTATCCTGATGGAAAAATAGAGCGCTATATACCCTAACACAGTGAGAATCTGAGACAACCCTCAATATCCTTATAATCAAATTCGCAACGGTCGCTGTTTCAATATATATCATTTAGAATGATTGATTTACATGCGTTAATATTGTGGTTTTTTGGCTCTGATAAATTGTCTAATATTGCCGGTGAGAGTAATGGCTAATTAGTCGATTATTGGTATAAATATTACGCATATATAGTGAATATTATTTTGTATCACTATTGATTATATCTTTCCTGAAAATTGGCTCTCATTTAGCTCTGTAGAGGTGTAGTTAGCTGGGCTAATAGGGTATTTTTGTTGGCCATGCCAGATGGGCGGAGTCCCCTAATGCTCTGGTCTGTCGCCAAATGTATCGCGAGATGATAATTTCAAATTCTGCTACTTGCTCTGGCCGTTGAACCGGCAAAAATAGGGCGAGGTTGATGGAGTATCTTTAGGGCGAAATTGGAGGGCAATAGCAGGAAAAAAACAGGCAACCTCAATAGGGCTGCCTGTTGGTCTTGACCCCCCAATTTTTATGCTCTGACAAAGGGAGGAAGATGCAGAGTGAGAAAGCTTAAAAATCCCAATCTTCGTCTTCGGTATTGACCGCTTTACCGATCACATAAGAGGAGCCAGAACCAGAGAAGAAATCGTGATTTTCATCTGCATTTGGCGATAATGCCGCCAAAATAGCCGGGCTGACCGCCGCCTGGCTGGCGGGGAATAATGCCTCATAACCTAAATTCATTAATGCTTTATTGGCATTATAGTGCAGGAATTTTTTGACATCTTCTGTCCAGCCGACCTTATCATAAAGGTCTTCGGTGTAGCGCACTTCATTATCATATAAGTCTTGCAGCAAATCGAAGGCGAAATTCTTTATTTCCTGACGGCGGCTATTATCGACTCTCTCTAAGCCTTTCTGGAATTTATAGCCGATGTAATAGCCATGCACTGCTTCATCACGAATAATCAACCTAATAAGATCCGCGGTGTTGGTTAATTTAGCTCTACTAGACCAATACATCGGCAAATAGAATCCGGAGTAGAATAGAAATGATTCCAAGAATACACTGGCAATCTTCTTCTTCAGCGGATCATCATTATGATAGTGTTGAAGGATAATATCGGCTTTCTTTTGTAGTGGGCCATTTTCCTCACTCCAGCGATAGGCATCGTCCACATCAGATGTCATGCAAAGTGTCGAAAAAATGGAGCTATAGGAGCGGGCGTGTACCGCTTCCATAAAACTGATGTTCGAAAATACCGCCTCCTCATGGGGGGTCATGGCGTCTTTAATAAGCGCCGGTGCTCCCAGCGTATTTTGAATGGTATCCAGCAGAGTCAACCCGGTGAAAACGCGAATTGTTAGCTGCTGCTCATTGGGGGTCAATGTTGCCCAAGAGGGAATATCATTGGATAGCGGGACTTTTTCCGGCAGCCAGAAATTAGCCGTCAAACGGTTCCAGACTTCCAGATCTTTATCGTCTTCAATTTTATTCCAATTAATGGCGCTGATGCGTGTTATCGGTTTTACTGCGTTCATAGTGGCTTCCTTATTAACCCGATTTTATTCATTTACAGCGAGCAGGAAACACAACCTTCGACTTCCGTGCCTTCCAGCGCCATCTGACGCAGCCGAATGTAATAAATAGTTTTAATCCCTCTCTTCCAGGCATATATCTGCGCTCTGTTAATATCGCGGGTGGTGGCGGTATCGCGGAAGAAGAGTGTCAGTGATAGCCCCTGATCGACATGCTGAGTCGCCTCGGCGTAGGTATCGATGATTTTCTCCGGCCCTATCTGATAAGCATCTTGATAATACTCAAGATTGTCGTTGGTCATATAAGGTGCGGGATAGTAGACGCGACCAATCTTGCCCTCTTTGCGGATCTCAATTGGAGAGACAATTGGGTGAATGCTTGATGTCGAATGATTGATATATGAAATTGAACCAGTTGGCGGCACGGCCTGCAAGTTCTGATTATAGATGCCGTGTTCCATCACGGATTGGCGCAGGGCGGCCCAATCTTGCTGGTCGGGAATTGTAATGCCTACATCGGCAAACAGCGCCTCTACCTTGGCGGTTTTAGGCTGCCAGCGCTGTGCGATATATTTAGTGAAATAGCTACCCGAAGCATAAGCCGACTCATCAAAGCCCTTAAAGTGGCAACCGCGCTCTATTGCCAGCAGGTTAGATGCCCGGATCGCATGGTACACCACGGTATAGAAGTAGATATTGGTGAAATCCAGCGCCTCTTCTGAGCCGTAAAAAATGCGCTCGCGCGCCAGATAACCGTGCAGATTCATCTGCCCGAGGCCAATAGCGTGGGACTCCTGATTGCCTTTTTCAATTGAGGGTACTGAGCGAATATTGCTCATGTCAGAGACTGCGGTTAATCCACGAATGGCGGTTTCAATGGATTTACCAAAGTCTGGTGAATCCATGGTGTGGGCGATATTCAGTGAACCCAAATTACAGGAGATATCTTTGCCAATATGACGATAGCTGAGGTCGTCGTTATATTCGGTAGGTGAATTAACCTGCAAGATCTCTGAGCACAGATTACTCATATTGATCCGGCCTTTGATTGGGTTGGCGCGATTCACCGTATCTTCAAACATCATATAGGGGTAGCCGGACTCAAACTGAATCTCTGCCAGGATCTGGAAGAACTCGCGCGCCTTGATCTTGCTTTTACGGATGCGTTTGTTATCAACCATTTCGCGGTATTTTTCGCTGATGCTGATCTCTGACATTGGCACGCCGTAGACCTGCTCTACGTCATAAGGCGAAAATAGGTACATATCCTCACTATTTTTCGCCAGCTCAAAGGTGATATCCGGGATAACCACCCCCAGTGACAGGGTTTTAATGCGCACTTTTTCATCAGCATTTTCCCGTTTGGTATCGAGAAAACGCAAAATATCGGGATGATGGGCATGGAGATAGACTGCCCCC
This sequence comes from Yersinia bercovieri ATCC 43970, assembly GCF_013282745.1. NCBI lineage: Bacteria > Pseudomonadati > Pseudomonadota > Gammaproteobacteria > Enterobacterales > Yersiniaceae > Yersinia > Yersinia bercovieri. The sequence goes on along the minus strand of NZ_CP054044.1, from coordinate 281,398 downwards.
GCACCTTGTCGCGCCCCCAATTGATTGGCGTAAGAGAAAGCATCTTCCAGCATTTTCATGATGGGAATGACCCCGGAGGACTGATTTTCAATCCGCTTGATAGGCGCACCGACTTCACGAATATTGCTCAGCAAGAAAGCCACCCCGCCGCCACGTTTAGACAACTGCAGCGCCGAGTTTATTGAGCGACCAATGGACTCCATATTGTCTTCAATGCGCAACAAGAAGCAGGAGACCAGTTCACCGCGCTGCTTTTTACCGCAATTGAGGAAGGTCGGGGTGGCGGGTTGGAAGCGGCCAGAGATTATCTCCTCGACCAACTCCCGCGCCAGTTGTGGGTTACCGGCCGCCAGTGTCAGCGCAACCATGCAAACGCGATCTTCATAGCGCTCCAAATAGCGTTTGCCATCAAAGGTTTTCAGGGTATAGCTGGTGTAATACTTAAACGCGCCAAGGAAAGTCGGGAAGCGGAATTTTTTGCTATAAGCTTGCTGGAATAGGCTCTTGATAAAGCTGAAGTCATACTGATCCAGAACCTCTTTTTCGTAATACTCCTCCTCAATCAGGTAGTTGAGTTTCTCCTGCAAATTATGGAAGAACACGGTGTTTTGATTGACGTGCTGCAAGAAATATTGCCGCGCTGCCAGCCGGTCTTTATCAAATTGGATATGCCCGTCTGCGTCATAGAGGTTCAGCATCGCATTCAGTGAGTGATAATCAAGCTCGCTGTTGGATGGATCGGTGATTTTCAGTTCTGTCGTTGCCAAAATTCAGTTACTCCCTTGCGCACGTTTGCCACATCTTCAGCTGTACCCAGTAGTTCAAAACGATACAGATAAGGCACCTGACATTTTTGCGAGATGATTTTTCCCGCCAGGCAGTAGGCGTCGCCAAAATTAGTGTTACCCGCGGCAATGACACCGCGAATCAGTGAACGGTTATGGGGATCATTGAGAAACCGAATGACCTGAATCGGCACTGTGCCTACCGGGCTGCCGCCGCCATAACTGGGTACTAACAAAATATAGGGTTGCTCGACCCGTAATTTTCCCCGCGCCCCCGCAATGGGGATTCGTATCGCAGGGAGTTCGAGCTTCCCGATAAAACGGTGGGTGTTCTGTGACGAACTGGAAAAATAGACCAGCGGGTTCATGCCATTGCCCTCATCAGGCACTGACAGCTTGAGCCAGTGCGCTTATTTTATCGGGACGAAAGCCAGACCAATGGTCATCACCGGCAATAATCACCGGCACTTGCTGATAGCCAAGGGATTTAACGTGAGTTAATGCCTGCATATCTTCTGTTAAATCAATGACCTGATAAGCGATTCCCTGTTTATCCAAAGCCCGGTAGGTGGCATTGCACTGGACACAATCGGGTTTACTGTAAATAATAATGCTCATGATTCGCATTTACCTTTTGTATTGAGGAAAGGCGTAATTAGCCAGGTTGTTCGTGTGTCGTGACGACCTGCCCCTGATTATCAACCACAGTTTCATTCCCGCAGATGATAGTTAAATACTATATCTAGTGTTTATTTAATTCAACCACACCATATGTAGTTATTTGCATGTATTCTGTGAGCCATATAGAGACAAGGCCGCCAGCACGGGGCTGGCAGCAGAGTTTGGTAATAATGAGCAGGGTAAAAATATTTTTAACGCAGAAGGGGGCGGGATGGATCTGTTACTGGCGCAGACTGACGGCTAACCGGTTAAATGCATTCATGATGCTGATAGCAAAAGTTAAGTCAGAAATTTCGGCATCAGTAAAATGGGCCTTCAAGGCGTCGAAAATATGATCAGGTGTGCCGCTGGTGGTGATGTTAGTGACCGCTTCTGCCCAATCCAGTGCCGCCCGTTCAGCTTCACTGAAAGCATGACTCAGCCGCCACCCAGCGATCGTATCCATTTTGGCGTTATCAAAGCCATTGGCCCGTAAAAATTTACCGTGCATATCCAGACAGAACGCACAGCCGTTAATTTGTGAAACCCGCATAAAAATCAATTCGATCATTGCTTTTGGCAACGAACTTTTATCCAGCGTGAGGGAGGTGTTTACCAGTGCTTTGTAGGTGGCTGGAGAGAGTTCGGAAAAATAGAGGCGCTGCTTAACCATGATAGTTACCTGTGATGTTGATAGTAAAATATGGCGCTACTCTAGCAACACCATGGCCTATACTATAGGGCCATAAATTACTTATTTTAGTGGGTCATGATGAAGGTGTTTTCGCGCCTGTTGAATTTGGATCGTCAACAAAACGAGCCGGTTTATCGCCAGATTTATCAACGTATTAAAGATGCGATTGTTCAGGGCGCACTGCTACCTAATACTCGGGTGCCCTCGGTTCGGGCGCTGGCCAGTGAAGTGGGGGTCGCGCGCGGGACTGTGGAAAACGCCTATGCCCAATTGATTGCCGAGGGCTTTTTACAAAGCCGTGGGCAGGGGGGAACTTACGTTTCAGCCCAGCTGCTTGATGCCCCTTTGCTGCCATTGAACAGTGTAGCTGAAGGCCGTCAACCCATTGCCGTCAACCATGCATTATCAGCTAATCGTATGATGGCGCTGCCGTTTCAGTTGGGGCTACCAGCACTGGATGCCTTCCCGCGCGCGCAATGGGGGCGAATGATGGCTAAACAGCTGCATAGCTTGACCGCCGCATCACTCGGGCACCCTCCCGCCACCGGATTACCCGCCTTACGTGCATCAATTGCTCACTATTTGCAGCTCTCACGGGGGTTTAGTTGCCAACCGGAACAAGTATTTATCTGCGCTGGTTATCAATCGCTACTGGATTTGGTGGTCAGTAGCTTACTGAAACCCGGTGATTGTGGCTGGCTGGAAGATCCCGGCTACCCAGCGACTCAACAGCTGATCCGCGAAGCGGGATTGATTCCACATCCAGTGAGGGTGGATGACGAAGGCATGGATGTGAGCGCCGCCACTCAGTGTTGCCCGCAGGCGCGTTTTGCCATTATCACACCGGCACATCAAAGCCCATTAGGTGTGGCGCTCAGTTTAGTGCGGCGCATGGCGCTACTGGATTGGGCTGAGCAGCAGCAATCCTGGATCATTGAGGATGATTATGACAGTGAGTTCCGCTATCAGGGCCGACCACTGCCTCCGCTGAAAAGTATGGATAGGCAAGGGCGGGTACTCTATGCCGGAACATTTAGCAAAGTGATGTTTCCAGCACTGCGGCTGGCCTATCTGGTGGTGCCCCCCGCGCTGGTGGCGGTATTTAATCACCGTTGCCAATTGCGCACCTGCGCCTGCCCGCCATTGATACAGGCCAGTGTGGCGGAATTTATGAATCAGGGGCATTTTTATCGCCACCTTAAACGGATGCGCCACCTCTATGCAGAGCGTCGCGAAATGTTATCCGTCAGTCTGATGCGACAACTTGCGGGTATCGTCGAGGTTGAACGGCAGTCGGGTGGCATTCAATTACTGGCGCGGCTGGATAGCCGTTTTGTTGATCGGGTTGTTGCCGCAGAGGCTCAGCGCCAAGGGCTGGCGATTCAGGCTCTATCAGACTGGGCGCTGGCAGAGAGAGTGGGCGGCAACCAAGAGAATGGCCTGCTAATGGGCTTTACTAATTTGACGTCAGTGACAGAAACCGATCAACTGGTGGCACGGCTGGCAAAAATAGTCAGCGCTTTATCTGAGGGATAGAAGGTGTTGGCCCGAGGTGAGGGTCACCTGGGCCGCCGATAAACAAACGCAACTCAAATACAGTAGACACAGCAATGAGGGTGATGAGTTATCGGCATCAGCTTGATTTTAGCGGCGTGCCAGCAGCACACCCAGTACGATACCGACGGCGGCACCAATACCGACACCTTGCCATGGCTTATCGCGGATATAGTTATCTGCATTGCCGGCCACATCGCGGGCATGCTGCTTAAGGCTGGTCGAGCCACTGAACCGCGCTCGAGCATCACGTAAAACCCCTTCGGCATTTTGGCGCACCTTGGTCAGCTCCTCTTTGGTTTTCTCACCTGATGAGCGCAAGACATCGTCGAGAGTATCTGCCAGAAGGGTCACATCTTGATCGAGGTCTCTTTCGATTTTTTCTGATTTTTTGAACATTTGACTCTCCATTTGCCTGATGAATATTAAGCATAGACCATCAATCAGCCGATAAATGGGCTTCAGGAGTAATCCGAAGGTGAGTAGCATTTATGGCACCAATCATCATCACCATGACTTTGTACATTTGGTTACTTAGCGAAACCAATGACTCACGGAAAGAGAAAATTCATTCCTCTATGATTCTTCCCAACGGCCCCATCGGGGGCTTAGCGAAAAAACTCTGAGGATTTGAAAATGAAAAAAGTATTAGCGATGATCGTTGCTGCAACTATGGGTCTGTCTTCTGTTGCTTTCGCTGCTGAAACGACTGCAACTGCTGCGGCACCAGCGACTACCACTACTACTGCGGCACCCGCTGTAGAGAAAGCTGCACCAGCTAAAGCAACTCAACATAAAAAGCATAAAGCCACCAAACAAACAACAGAGCAGAAAGCACAAGCTGCTAAAGCTAAAAAACACGAGAAAAAAGCCGCAGTACAAAAAGCACAGGCTGCTAAAAAACAGGTGAAAAAAGCGCCAGCTCAAAAAGCACAAGCCGCTAAAAAACATCACAAAGCGGCTAAAAAATCAGTAACAGCTCCAGCTGCATAATTACGCCGGAATGCGGGCCTTGTACCGCACCATCTAGCCAATTCCAGACACTCGGTTAATGCCGGGTGTCTTTTTTTATAGGCTAATCATCATGATCAATCGCTATCTGTTTGAACTGATTTTCGGTGTCGTGACGTTGTGTGGTCTATTACTTGCCTGCGTATTATTGCTGACTGACTCGGTTATTTAGCCGACATGACCCCTCATCCCCTCGCAGTGGCGTGTGGACTATTCCTAAATAGCCGTTTTGAGCCAATAAAGAGGTGGTTTCCCTTATTTATTGCGGTAAGGTCGCTCAATAGTAGTTAAAAAGAGGGAAAGTAAATGTATTTACGGCCAGATGAAGTGGCTAGAGTGCTGGAGAGTGCCGGCTTTGAGCGGGATTATACGGTTGATCAGGCTTACGGTTATCGGAAAGCGGGACACTATGTTTATGTGAATCGTGAAGCTCGCATGGGTAGGACTGCTTTGGTTATCCACCCCGCGCAAAAAGATAAAAGTTTGCTGTTTGCCACACCGACAGCCACTATTCGTATCAGTGATAAGTATGTTGAGTTTCCACTCTATCTGGCGGGGGAAGCCGCAGATCGCTACGGTATTGCTCACGGTTTTAGTTCAAGGGAAATATTATTGCGCTACCTGAACAGCATGTTTCAGACCATTTAGCGCGCTACCCTACCGCAATACATATCATCGCGCCGTAGTGCTATTATCAATGCAATACGGCGTCAGCTTCCTGATTAAAATGCAGATTATAGTGGCGGCGGAATTGCGCCAATTCAAAGGCATCTAAATCCAGCTCAGCAAAATAGAACAATGCCGCTTCAGTGTGTTCGGCCGTTAGCATTGGGGATATATGTGCGCGAACCAGCGTGTTTCGCCATTGCATTACATTTTCGTCGGAGGGATCTTTAATAAAGGTCTGATAGATGAAAACCAGATATGCCGCCTTTCTAACATCCTCGGCGTAACCATTGCTGGTGGAGCGGATAAACATTTGAGTTTGACGTTGCCCCATCTCTTGCAACATCGACTCAATATATATGGGTTTTATCTTCAGTAAATTAGCCAGCGTATCCACAGCCTTACGGGTATCTGATGTCAATACACGGTAGCCCACAATAAAAACCACGATCAGAACAGCAATAATTATCCACGTCATTGAGTGTTTCTTTGCGCCCTACAAGGTGAAATTGGTAACGTAAAATTATCTGGCTGTTAAATCGCCTGAGCCGATAAATTCAACGAAGTGTTTAAGGGGTATTGCCACTGAAGTTATCACTGTTTCTCTGCTGATTATTCAGATGATGGTTGAACGCTGCGGCATCTTTCGCCAGCGCATCAAGATGGGCACCCAGCATTTTTATCTGTCTGACCAGCGAATGTTGCTCTGGCAAGGTGTTCGCGGTATTGAGTTTTCTAAGCAACATATCATTTTTAGCACGCAATGCTGTCTCTCGTGCTTTTGACTGCTCCAGCTCATATTGCAGTGCGGTATAACTTGCCTGCCATGTCTGATGCTGCTTCTCAAAAGTTGACTGCAACTCACTCATTGCATTAAGAAACTGGACTTCAAGCTCTCGCATTGTCATTGCTTTTCCTTTATGACGACTTCCGATTTTGAGTGGCAGTATAACGAAATTTGAGCATAACCTCATCCGCTAGAATCTCTGGTTCGCCCTCGGTGTAGAGTGCCATCGGGCGATGCATTACCTTGAGTTTTACCATAACTTATGAGTGATTTGTGCTTATCATTCATTGAGGGGCAAAATAAATAAGCCTTGCTATTAATATCTTAGCATGCGTTAATAGCTTCATCGGTTTGTAGCACAGACCTATTTATGTAAGCCATTTAAGTAAAGCAGTTCCTAGTTAAAGCGATATTTTTAGACATCACTTCTCCGACGAATTTCCTTCTTTAGTGCCCCCATAAGTAACTCTTGATAAGCAGACCTCAATAGCCAAATATTGGCACTAATAATGAAGGAAATATCTTATGTCTAATAAAATGACTGGTTTAGTAAAATGGTTTGATGCTGGTAAAGGTTTTGGTTTTATCTCTCCTGCTGACGGTAGCAAAGATGTATTCGTACATTTCTCTGCAATCCAAGGCACTGATTACAAAACTCTTGATGAAGGCCAGAACGTAGAGTTCAGCATCGAACAGGGTCAGAAAGGCCCTTCAGCTGTAAACGTAGTAGCGCTGTAATTTATACTGCTGCAATAAGCGTTTAGCTGTAAAAAAAACCTCGCCCCGGCGAGGTTTTTTTATTTCTGCGATCGTAGAAGTATATGTATTCAAAGTTTGGTTTTTTGGCCGCTGGCATCAATGAATGCCAACTAAGAATGCTTCCTGCTATTATTATGATATGTTTCAATCAGTGGATAATAACCTCCGGTTGGAATCTTCCTTGTTATTTCGGCACTGTTTTGATTATTCGAAGCGCAAAATAATAGCTTAAGTGATCAGTCGACAATTAATCACCTTGATAAAGCAATAGCAAATAATAAGTGGGCTAATTCATAGGCTAAGCCTCTCGGTAATGAGATTACGATAGTTAAATCTTGTGGTTAGGTTGAATGGTAAGGATTATATCTGTTATTCAAGCTCGATGTTTTTTACTGCTTTATCGATGTAGATCAATTTCATCTGTTAATTATTTTATTTCTGACCTGGCTTTTTTTGATTTACCTCATCTAAATCCGATATTTGTCACATAAATACTTTAAAGTTCTAATCAATGAATAGAAAATTAGTCATTACTACTAAAGAGGGGCAATATTACCCATATTAATGTTTAGTGCTACGCTTAATTGCTTGTTGAATCTGTCTCTGACAGGCAATGACCTATATTCGCTAGCTAATTTGTCCAAGGATGATACATGTCTAAACGTCTATGGCTCCGCAATACCTTACTGACCGCCACTTTATTGAGTGCATTATCTATTTCGGTCAGCGCTGCAACCCCCCACACACTACAACTGGCTATCGGTGATGAACCAACCGAAGGTTTTGATCCCATGTTAGGGTGGAGTCATGGCAGCTATTTGCTACTGCACAGCCCCTTGCTGAAACAGAATGAAGATCTTAGCTGGAATAGTTTTTTGCTGAGTCAGTATAAGAGCAGTGACGATGGTAAAACCTGGTTACTGACACTCAAACCCGATCTTAAATTCTCTGATGGCTCGCCGCTGACAGCCAAAGATGTGGCCTTTACTTACAACAATGCCGCTGCCAGTGGCGGGAAAGTTGATATGGGTAACTTCCTCAGTGCCGAAGAGATCGACCCGCTCAATGTACGTATCCAACTGAAAGCCCCACAAAGTACTTTTGTGAATGTATTGGGTTCACTGGGGATTGTTTCAGCCGATAAATACGATGCTAAAACATATGCGCAAAAACCTATTGGTGCCGGCCCCTACCGCTTAGTCAGTTTCCAACCCGGTCAGCAGATGATTGTGGAGGCGAATCCTTACTATGCGGGGAGTAAAAACGATTTTGACAAGTTGATTTTTGTCTTCCTTGATGAAGATAGCGCCTTCGCAGCAGCACAAAGTGGGCAATTAGGTGTGGTACGTATTCCCCCATCAATGGCGGCAGGCCCGGTCAATAACATGAAGTTATGGGTCAGACCAAGTGTCGAAAACCGTGGCATTGTGTTCCCGACCACGCCAGCGGGTAAAAAAGATGCCCATGGTGACCCCATTGGGAATGATGTCACGGCTGATATTGCGATTCGCCGGGCGATTAACTACGCCATCAACCGCCAGCTACTGGCCTCGCAAATCATGGAGGGCCATGCTATCCCGGCCTATACCGGCGTGCAGGGGCTACCATGGAATAATCCAGATTCGGTCATCAAGGATGGTGATAGCGAAACAGCCAAACAGATTTTGGAGCAAGCTGGCTGGAAGCTGAACCAAGAGGGCATTCGGGAAAAGAGTGGTGTGCCAGCAAAAATAACCCTTTGGTATGCCAGTGGTGATACTACGCGCCGTGATTTAGCGCAGGCCGTTCGCTCGATGCTAAAACCTATCGGCATTGATGTTGATTTAAAATCAGGCAGTTGGGAAACCGTAGAGCGAAATATGCATGCCAATCCCACCCTGTTTGGCTGGGGCAGTTTGGACCCAATGGAGCTGTACCATCACTACAGCAGCAAAGCGGCGGGCGTGGAGTATTACAATCCGGGCTATTACCAGAATCCGGTGGTAGATAAACATCTGCAACAGGCACTGGATGCCCCCACTTGGGAACAAGCGGTGCCATTCTGGCAGCAGGTGGATTGGGATGGAGCCACGGGGGCTGGCATTCGTGGCGATGCGGCCTGGGCATGGTTGCTGAATATTCAGCATACATATCTGGCTAATAATTGCGTTGATTTAGGTAAGGGGGCGCCAGAGATCCACGGCTCCTGGTCTCTGCTCAATAGCCTCGATAGTTGGAAATGGATTTGCCAGTAATGAAGGGCATCTCGTTTTTTGCTCTGCGCTTAATTTGCCTGCTGTTGGTCACCGCGGTGGGCACCTTTACGCTACTGAGCTTCTCCCCCGTCGATCCCATCCGCGCCTACATTGGCAGTGAGCTGCTACATGTACCACCGGAGCAATATCCGCTGATTGCAGCGCGGTGGGGGCTGGATTTACCGCTATGGCAGCGATTCCTACACTGGTTTAGCCAGGTCGTACAAGGGGATTTGGGCTATTCGATGCTGTACAACGCGCCGGTTTCACAGGTGATCGGCGAGCGGTTTGCAACCTCATTCGCGTTACTGCTTTCGGCGTGGTTGTTCTCAGGTATTGTTGGGTTACTGCTGGGGCTAACGGCGGGGCGCTATCTCAATCGCTGGCCAGATCGTGCTATCTCATCGCTCTCCTATTTGCTGGCCTCGCTGCCCACCTTCTGGATTGGTCTATTGCTGCTGTCACTGTTCGCGGTAAAGCTGAATTGGGCACCGATTTGTTGTGCATGGACACCGGGTAGTAACGCCGAGACCGCCGGTTGGGGCGACAAACTGCACCATCTTATTTTGCCGATGCTAGCTCTGGGGCTATTGGGGGTCGGCAACATCGCCCTGCATACCCGCGCCCGGGTGGCCGAGGTGATGAACAGTGAATTTATTCGTTATGCACAAGCGCAGGGGGATAAAGGCTGGTCGTTGGTGAATTTCCATATTTTACGCCATGCGATAACCCCGGCACTTTGTCTGCAATTCGCTTCAGTGGGGGAGCTGTTGGGGGGATCGTTACTCGCTGAAAAAGTCTTCGCCTATCCCGGCCTAGGGCAGGCGACTATTGATGCCGGGCTACATGGTGATATTCCGCTATTGATGGGGATCGTGATGTTTTGCGCCATCCTGGTTTTCTGCGGTAACAGTGTGGCCAATGTCCTGTTACACCGTCTGAACAGGGGGGCCGCACGGCCATGATGACTTATAACCCGAACCGGGCGTTGTTCCGGCTGTTTGTCTCAATAGCACTATTATCCATTCTGATCATTTATGGGTGGGCCATCTATCCCGTTGACGTTCCAATGGATTTGATGGCTCGTCGTCAGCCGCCATCGATGATCTACTGGTTCGGCACTGACAGTTTAGGGCGTGATCTGTGGCTGCGCTGTTTTCAGGGCATGACCACCAGCTTGCAGATTGGCCTAATTGCCGCCTTTGCCAGTGGCTTGTTGGCGATGCTCACCGCCAGTCTATGTGCGGTGAATAAAACGCTGGATTATCTGATTCGTGGGCTGATTGACAGCATGTTAGCACTGCCACATTTGCTGCTGTTAGTGCTGATTTGCTTCACCTTGGGCGGCGGAAAACAGGGGGTTATTCTGGCGGTGGCATTCACCCACTGGCCCAAACTGGCCTTGATTCTACGGGCGGAAATTTTACGTATTCGTGAAACTGATTATGTGATGCTTTCTCATCGGCTGGGTAACAGTAATTTTTACCGCTGGCGTCATCATCTGCTACCGTTATTACTACCGCAGTGGATTGTTGGCACCCTATTGATGTTCCCCCATGCGGTGTTACACAGCGCAGCACTCAGTTTTCTCGGCTTTGGGTTGTCACCTCATGAGCCGTCATTGGGGATATTATTAGCCGATGCATTACGCTATCTGAGTAGTGGGGCATGGTGGCTGGCATTTTTCCCCGGATTGATTTTGGTGGGATTAGTGCTGATATTTGACCAGTTTGCCCGATCACTGCAACAGCTCTGGGTGAGGATAACCTGATGTTGAAATTTGAAAGGTTTGCCATTGATGTTGCCCATTACCGCTGGTTAGGGCGAAAAACCTGGCATCCTCTGCTGAGTCACATTTCACTGGAGGTGAATCCGGGGGAGTTGGTCGCGTTAGTGGGTGGCAGTGGTGAAGGTAAAAGTCTGTTGCTGCAAAGTGCGCTGGGGTTGCTGCCGGATAATATGCGCTGTCATGGCGAGATTATCCTGGATGGCGAGGTGTTGTGTGCTCGCGACAAAATTGAGCAGCGTGGCAAAACCCTGTGCTATGTCCCCCAAGGGGTCAGCGCCCTAAACCCCTTGATTAAAGTGGGGTCGCAAATGACCCGCGCAGCACAGCTCAGTGGTGTAAAACTGCGGCTGGAAGATGTCGCCATGCAGCTGCAAACCTACAATTTGGCACCGGGGCTGGTTCACGACTTCCCACGTCAACTCTCTGGCGGGATGGCAAAACGTGTCCTGACCAGCTGCGCAACACTGACCCATGCCCGCTATATTCTGGCCGATGAAGTGACCTCCTGGCTAGATGATGACCATGCCTGCCAGTTACTCACCCACTTGCGGGCTTTTTGTCAGCAAGGGCGCGGCATTTTGTGGGTCACTCATGATTTGGCGCTGGCGGCCCGTTTTGCCGACAAAATTGCGGTATTGCATAAGGGGGAATTGCACGAAACACTCAGTGCGGATGAGCTGAAAAATAATGGCGGTAGCCCGTGGTTACAATCGCTATGGGCGGCACTGCCGGAGCAGCAATTTGTCAGCCAGAAACTATCGTCGACGGAGGTAGCAGAGTATGTTTAGTGTCGACAATCTGACCATTGATCAGGGGGGAAGACGGCTGTGGGATTCTATCTCCTTCTCTCTCAAAGCGGGGGAGCGATTGGGCATCTCCGCCCCCAGTGGCTTTGGTAAAACCACCCTTGGTCGGGTGCTGGCACAGTGGCAATCAGCCACCTCAGGGCAAATTTTGCTCGGGGGGGCACCGCTGGCGAAAAAAGGGTATTGCCCGGTCCAACTGGTGCCTCAGCACCCGGAACAGAGCTTCAATCCTTACCGCACCACGGGAGATAGCCTGCATGATGCCTGGCGGCCAGATAGCTACTGGCTTGAGCGAATGGCGGTGAATCCCGATTGGTTGAAACGTCGGCCGGATGAGCTATCTGGCGGGGAGTTGGCCCGTATTGCGCTGCTGCGAGCGCTGGACCCGCGCACTCGTTATTTGATTGCTGATGAAGTTACCGCGCAACTGGATGCACATATTCAGGCGCAAGTCTGGCACGTGTTATTGGCTGAAGCGGCTCACCGCCCGCTCGGATTAATTGTTTTTAGTCACAATAAGGCCTTATTAGAAAAGGTGTGCTCACGGATATGGATACCTGCACAAGAAAATGAAACTTCTCTTTATCCAGGCAGTAAGGTTAAGCCGCATCTTGGTTTGGCAATGGTAAAAACAGGGTAGGGTTATCTAGCGAAAAATAAGAGGAGATCAAGATAAGCCTAACGGGAGAATAATAATTCTGCGTGATAATAAGCTGACGCGAACTATGATTTTTAGCTTATTGTTTTAAATGCATTGATTAAGATCATATCCTTACTTTTGTGAATAAATGCTTGCCAAAGGTAGGTTGGGTTAACTTTAGTTGTAACAAATATAAACTAGCTGATATTAACTATCATTATATTGATTTTAATCGATATTTTTATTGGCTATAGCGCATTTTTTATTAAATTTCTAATTAATGATGTGTTTTCAGTGTTTTGGTCTATATTGGTTAAAGGCTCTATTTTTATAGCAACCCATTGATTTATCGTTATCTGTTACAGAAGTGTTATACCGAAATCCAGTTTTAAATAAAGGGATTGATTAGCTATGACATTCGCTATTGAAGGCAAACGATTAATTGATTTACTCATTTGTGGATCACTGTGGATAAATGCAGTGACATATTTTTGTTTTAGTAAAAAAATATTAATGAGCAATCATTTTTTATTGATTGGAATAGCTAAAAGCGGTAAAAAAAACCCATCCAAACAAATCATCATACAAACTAATCTGACGGGGTGACCTCGATAAAACACGACTGTCGTTATTATCAACAACAGTGTGATCGGTGGCTATTCGTCTTTTTTCAGTAAATTGTTTTTCTCACTTTCACTTTCTTAACACGATACAGGAGGGCTTATGCAGCTCACCCCAAGAGAAGTTGAAAAGCTTATGATTTACACGCTGTCTGATGTGGCGTTCAAACGCAAAGCGCGTGGCTTGAAACTCAATTATCCGGAAGCCGTTTCTATTATTACAGTGACTGCAATGGAGGGGGCCAGAGATGGCAAATCCGTAGAGGATGTGATGAAAGAAGCTAGTAAAGTTCTTACCAAAGATGACGTGATGGATGGGGTAGCTGATCTAATTCCCAATGTTCAGGTTGAAGCGATTTTTACTGACGGTAGCCGTTTGGTCACGGTGCACGATCCTATTAAATAACCGATGGCAACATGCGAGTAAAACCTGAACTGATTATTGCAGAGGATTAAAGCATGAGCGCAAAGAAAGGCACTAAAACATCAACAGAAGAGAATACCCCTCTGGGCGGCTGCATTTTAGCCGATACCCCCATCACTTTTAATGAAAATAAGCCGGTAACCAAAGTGAAAGTGCGAAATACCGGTGACCGGCCCATTCAGGTGGGTTCACACTTCCACTTCTTCGAGGCTAACCGCGCACTTGAGTTTGACCGTGCTGCGGCTTATGGCAAGCGGCTGAATATCTCCTCAACTACCGCCATCCGTTTTGAACCCGGTGATGAGACCGAAGTTCAGCTGATTCCCTTCGGTGGCAAGCAAACACTGTATGGTTTTAACAATCTGGTGGATGGCTGGACTGGCGAAGGCGTGGTGCCGAACAGTGAGCGCCCGGATAAGCTCGAAGCTATCCGCCGTGCGGCGGCGCGTGGTTTCAAATCACCTAAATAACACGTTATTTATTGAGTAAATCATCGAAATTCGCATACGTGTGATGAAGAAATCCGTTACACGCACCGGAAAAAGAAAGGAGCGACAGATGCCTCAAATTTCTCGGCAAGAATACGCGGGTCTATTTGGCCCTACCACGGGCGATAAAATCCGCTTGGGTGATACCAATCTATTTATCGAAATCGAAAAAGATCTGCGTGGATATGGTGAAGAGTCAGTTTACGGTGGTGGCAAGTCATTGCGTGACGGGATGGGGGCCAATAACCATCTGACCCGTGATAATGGCGTGCTGGATTTAGTGATTACCAACGTCACTATTGTGGATGCTCGCCTTGGGGTGATTAAAGCCGACGTCGGTATTCGCGATGGCAAAATTGCCGGTATTGGCAAAAGTGGTAACCCTGGGGTGATGGATGGTGTGACACCTGGAATGGTGGTGGGGGTCAGTACCGATGCTATTTCCGGTGAGCATTTAATTCTCACTGCGGCCGGTATTGATAGCCACATTCATTTGATCTCACCGCAACAGGCATACCATGCATTATCCAATGGGGTCGCCACCTTCTTCGGCGGCGGGATTGGCCCAACGGATGGTACTAACGGCACCACAGTGACACCTGGCCCATGGAATATCCGCCAGATGCTGCGTTCAGTTGAAGGGCTGCCGGTTAACGTGGGGATTCTGGGCAAAGGTAACTCTTATGGCCGTGGCCCATTACTGGAGCAAGCTATTGCCGGTGTTGTGGGCTATAAAGTCCACGAAGACTGGGGTGCAACTGCTAATGCCCTGCGCCACTCTTTGCGGATGGCGGATGAGATGGATATTCAGGTTTCCGTGCATACCGATAGCTTGAATGAATGTGGTTATGTGGAAGATACCATTGATGCCTTCGAAGGTCGCACTATCCATACCTTCCATACCGAAGGGGCCGGTGGGGGCCATGCGCCGGACATTATCCGCGTCGCCAGCCAGATGAATGTGCTACCAAGCTCCACTAACCCAACCCTGCCCTATGGTGTCAACAGTCAGGCCGAGTTGTTCGATATGATCATGGTGTGTCATAACCTCAACCCGAATGTGCCCGCTGATGTCTCCTTTGCTGAAAGTCGCGTGCGCCCGGAAACCATTGCGGCAGAAAACGTCCTGCACGATATGGGGGTTATCTCCATGTTCTCCAGTGATTCACAGGCGATGGGCCGAGTCGGGGAGAACTGGCTGCGCATTATGCAAACGGCCAATGCGATGAAAGCCTCGCGCGGCAAACTGCCAGAAGATGACGCCAACAACGATAACTTCCGCGTGCTGCGTTATGTGGCGAAAATCACCATTAACCCGGCTATCGCGCAGGGCGTCAGCCATGTCATCGGTTCGGTTGAAGTGGGCAAAATGGCTGATCTGGTGCTGTGGGACCCGCGCTTCTTTGGTGCCAAACCTAAACTGGTTATCAAGGGCGGCATGATCAACTGGGCGGCCATGGGTGATCCAAACGCGTCATTGCCGACACCTCAACCGGTGTTCTACCGCCCAATGTTTGGGGCCTACGGTAAAACTATGCAAGACACCTGCGTTACCTTCGTCTCTCAGGCCGCGCTTGATGATGGGGTGAAAGAGAAAGCGGGGTTGGATCGTCAGGTTATTGCGGTTAAAAACTGCCGAACCATCTCCAAGCGGGATCTGGTGCGTAATGATCAAACGCCACACATTGAGGTGGATCCAGAAACCTTTGCGGTAAAAGTGGATGGTGTACACGCCACCTGTGAGCCAATTGAAACCGCATCAATGAACCAGCGCTATTTCTTTGGTTAATTGATAAAACGGGGTTAATTGATCAACCGGGGCTGATTGATAAATCAGGTGAGTCTGGACGCTAATCCCACTGATATCAGGGCCAGTCGATTACAGAATTCAGCTTGCCCATGGTAAGTGTCATCTAGCCTTTGGATGGGGCGACCAACAATGGCTGGGATATGTGGCACAGAAATGGATTTCATTACTGTGGGCAACTGACCACTCGCAATGGATAGATGCAAGGAGCCGCAACATGATTTTGATAGAGCACATTTTGGGTAATGTGAAAAAAGATCCGGTTTGGCGGGAGAGACTCAAAGGGGCCACTTTTGACTTCCTGGTGCTGGATCAGCGGGAAGCGCAAAAAAGTCGCTGCCGTAAATCCAGCACTCAAGGTCTGGATTTGGGAATTTCTCTCGATCGAAACGTGGTACTTGCTGATGGTGATGTGCTGTCATGGGATGAAAAAACCAATGTTGCCGTCATCGTGCAGATCAATTTACGCGATGTCATGGTGATTGATCTGAGGGAGTTAAAAAAACGTTCAGCGGATGAACTGATTAAAACCTGCTTTGAGTTGGGACACGCGTTAGGTAATCAGCACTGGAAAGCCGTCACCAAAAATAACGAGGTGTATGTCCCGCTGACGGTTGCCACCACCATGATGGACTCCGTCATGAGAACCCATGGTTTTCAGCATCTCCCTTTCCGTTTTGCTAAGGGGGCGGAGATTTTACCTCTGCTGAGTAACTCTGAAGCTCGGCTGCTGTTTGGCGGCGCGGAGGAGAGCGACACTCATGTTCATGTCGCCAGCCCCTTAGATGAACCCCATGGTTCCGGCTTACATGTGCACGCCATTCATTCTCATGGCCATAGTCACAGTCATGACCATGATCATGATCACAACCACGACCACGACCATAAACATAAACAGTGATCCGGACAGAGGAGGGGCAGCGCAATGAATGCATCAGATCTGATTCGGATTATGCAATTTGGTGATTCGGTACTGCCGGTCGGGGCCTTTACGTTTTCCAATGGTGTGGAGTCAGCCATTCAAACAGGCATCGTCCATGATGTGGCGACCCTAAAAGGCTTTGTGTTGACAGCATTGAAGCAGGCTGCCAGCTGTGATGGCATGGGGGTTATCGCGGCCCACCGCGCCGTGATGGCCGATGATCGGGACGGCATTATCCGCGCCGACTGGGCGGTGAATAACCGCAAATTAAATGAAGAGAGCCGCCTGATGGCGACCCGCATGGGGAAAAAATTGGCAGAAATGTCTATCCATGTGGTGGAGCACCCGCTAATTAGCTGGTGGCTGGAACAGATAAAAAATGGCAATACCGCCGGGACTTATCCGGTGACTCAGGCCGTGGTCATGGCCGCGCAGGGGATCGGGCAGCGGGAAGTGGTGGTGATGCATCAATATGGGGTGGCAATGACAATATTAAGTGCGGCCATGCGCTTAATGCGCGTGACCCATTTTGACACTCAGCACATCCTGTTTGAGTTGAACCATGACATTGAGAAGTTCTGCGATATTGCCGAAATTGGCGATATCGACCAGATGTCGTCTTATGTGCCCATTGTGGATGTATTGGCGGCGGTACATGTGAAAGCCCATGTTCGCCTATTCAGTAATTAATCGGTTAGCAAACCACTGATTAATAAAAGTGCATGCTGAGTACTGGGTTTGCTGTAAACCCAGTACCGACCCAAATCAGATTAAAATGAAGAGGATTATCCTGTGAACAGCCATTCAACCGATAAACGCAAAAAGATCACCCGCATTGGTATTGGTGGCCCGGTAGGTTCAGGTAAAACCGCCATCATCGAAGTGATCACCCCCATTCTGATTAAGCGGGGCGTTAAGCCACTGATTATTACCAATGATATTGTTACCACCGAAGATGCCAAACAAGTAAAACGCACGCTGAAAGGCATTTTGGATGAGGAGAAGATCCTCGGGGTAGAAACCGGCGCTTGCCCGCATACTGCGGTGCGCGAAGACCCGAGTATGAACATTGCTGCGGTGGAAGAGATGGAAGAGCGCTTCCCTGATAGCGACCTGATTATGATTGAAAGTGGCGGCGACAACCTAACACTGACCTTCAGCCCGGCGCTGGCTGACTTCTATATCTATGTCATTGATGTGGCTGAAGGGGAGAAAATCCCGCGTAAAAATGGCCCCGGTCTGGTGCAGGCCGATATTCTGGTTATCAATAAAATTGACCTTGCCCCCTATGTGGGCGCCAGTCTGGATGTGATGGAGAGTGACACCAAAGTGGTTCGTGGTGAGCGCCCTTATATTCTGACCAACTGTAAAACCGGGCAGGGTATTGAAGAGCTGGTGGACATGATTATGCGCGACTTCCTATTTACCCACGTACAGCCTGAAGGAGCAAACGCATGACATCCCAGAGCCAGAATATCGTGGAAACGCCTTCACGGGTTCGAGCTCACGCATTAGGCATTAACGCGCCGGAATTAGCGAAATATCAGGACGAGCCGGCGCAAATGCGTAGCGGGGCCGTAGGGAAAAGTGGCTATCTCAAACTGAGATTTGCCAAACGTGGGCAGCGCAGTGTTTTGGCAGAAATGGAAAGACGGGTGCCATCTTTGGTGCAAAAGGCGTTGTACTGGGACGAAGAGATGCCCGAGCTACCTTGTGTCACCATGATCTCGACGGCAGGGTGCATTTTACAAGGGGATCGGCTGGCAACCGATGTGCATGTGGAGGCCGGAGCCTGCGCCCATGTCACCACCCAGTCAGCAACCAAAGTTCATATGATGAATGCGAACTACGCGGCGCAAATACAGAATTTCACGGTAGAGGAGGGCGGTTATCTGGAATTTATGCCGGACCCGCTGATTCCGCACCGCAATTCGCGCTTTATTACGGATACCACTATTCATATTCATCCGACGGCGACGGCGATTTATTCAGAAGTGCTGATGTCCGGGCGCAAATATCACCATGCGGAAGAGCGCTTTGGCTTTGATGTTTATTCATCCAAAGTGGTCGCCCATAATTTGGCAGGAAAAGAGCTGTTTGTTGAGAAGTATATATTGGAACCTAAAGTTGAGAGCCTGGATGCCATTGGGGTCATGCAAACATTTGACTCATTCGGCAACGTTATTTTATTAACTCCGAAGGAGCATCATGACCGTATTTTGGCGCGGGTTCCTGCGCGCTTTGATATTAAAGGCGGCATTGCCAGTGGGGCAACACGTTTACCCAATGATTGCGGCTTGGTATTTAAAGCACTGGGTATTGATAGTGCCGGTGTTAAAGCCGAAATTCGCCAATTCTGGAAGATAGCGCGTGAAGAAATTCTCGGTATTACATTGCCGGAAAAATTTTTGTGGCGCTAGGTGTAAGCCAAAAATAGTGCTGTTACCGCTGATAGGCTGCAACTTCATGTCAGAAGGATAAACATAATGAATGCAAAAACCGGCAATTTATCTGGCTGGGCGCAACTGAGTAGTTCGAATGTTTTCATTGAATTTATCGATACCACACTGCGCGGCTGTGCTCAGGTTATGTTCCAAAATAATCCACTCACAGGGCTACTCTTTTTTATCGCAATATTTGTTGGCGCTTATGGTGAGGGGAATCCGGCGGTCGCTTATGGTTGTGTATTGGGTACAGTTATTGCCACCTTAACGGGGCTAACCATGCGCGATCGTAAATCATGGCGGGCTGGGCTATATGGTTATAATGGCTGTTTAGTCGGCGCGGCACTGCCGACTTTTTTGGTCGTCACGCCGATACTTTGGGCTTGCATTATCTTGGGCAGTATCGTGTCGGTTATTGTCACTGCCTGTATTGCCGATATTTTAAAAACCTGGAAAGTCGCAGCACTGACAGCGCCTTTTGTCTTAACTACCTGGATGATACTGCTAGGCAGTTATGCATTTGCCGGTTTGCACAGTAGCGGATTACCA
The DNA here is from genome assembly GCF_013282745.1 of Yersinia bercovieri ATCC 43970. NCBI lineage: Bacteria > Pseudomonadati > Pseudomonadota > Gammaproteobacteria > Enterobacterales > Yersiniaceae > Yersinia > Yersinia bercovieri. The sequence goes on along the minus strand of NZ_CP054044.1, from coordinate 261,759 downwards.
ACGCCAGCCTTACCGCATCAACTTATTTTGGATGGCAGCAACTTTTTTGCGCAAAGTAATATTTTTGTCAGCATGTTTAACGGCATTTCACAGGTCTTTTTATTCAGTAGTTTGATTGGTGGTATTTTATTTGTTATTGGCTTAGCCGTTGAATCGCTATGGGCTGCTATTTTTGGCGTCTGTGGTGCATTATTAGCGATCCTGACAGCCGCTCTCCTTGATGCAGATCACCAGAGTATTAATGCCGGGCTCTATGCTTTCAGTGCGGTATTAACGGCTATTGCATTAGGCTCTACATTTAATAAGCCCAGTTGGCGAGTTCTGGCTTACACCATTGTCGGGGTTATTTTCACGGTCATCGTCCAAGGGGCGCTAAATACTTTACTGTCGCCGATTGGCATTCCGACATTAACCATGCCATTTGTTTTGGCCTCGTGGTTATTCCTGGTGCCGAATAAAGATGTGATGCCTGCGCATCGACAATAACGATTTTATTCTGGAGTACAAACATGACGACAGGAATAGAGAGAAGTAGCGCCTTTGGCAATCGGGAAACTAAGCTTCGTGCTATCTACTTGCTGATTGGCTTATTGATTGTTAATGGGCTGGCGTGGGTTTGGGCTTTTACGGAATTTAATGATAATGCAGTATTGATGGGGATGGCGTTTTTGGCTTATAGCTTTGGCCTTCGTCACGCCGTTGATGCGGATCATATTGCTGCCATTGATAACGTCACTCGCAAATTGATGCAGCAAGGTAAAACCCCGATTGCCGTCGGAACATTCTTCTCTCTCGGCCATTCAACCATTGTGATATTAGCATCACTGGCCATTGCTGCGACCGCCATGGCATTTAAGAATAATATGACTTGGTTTCATGAAACCGGCGGTTTGATCGGCACACTGGTTTCATCTGTATTCTTGTTATTGTTTGCCTTCCTTAATTTAACCATCCTGATTTCAGTGTACAAAAAATTCAAGCAGGTCAAAGCGGGTCATGTGTACAAAGATGAAGAGCTTGATCTGCTGGTGACGAATAATGGTGGCCTACTCGCCAGAATTTTTAAGCGAGTATTTAATATGGTCAATAAAAGCTGGCATATGTACCCGGTGGGTTTTTTATTTGGCTTGGGTTTTGATACTGCCACTGAAATTGGAGTGTTAGGGATCTCAGCTGCCAGCGCAACCCATGGTATGAATCTGTGGTCGATTATGGTGTTCCCAATCTTATTTGCTGCCGGGATGGCATTGATCGATTCACTTGATAATTTTGTGATGATTGGCGCTTATGGTTGGGCTTTCTCTAAACCGGTGCGCAAACTATATTACAACATCACTATTACAGCAGCTTCAGTTATCATTGCTTTCTTTATTGGCGGTATTGAAGCATTGGGATTAATATCAGATAAACTTAACTTGACCGGTGGAATTTGGACGCCAATTAATAATATCAGCGAAAACTTGGGCGAGATAGGCTATTGGATTATTGGTATGTTTATACTGTGTTGGTTAATTTCGGCTATTAACTATTATGTCCGTGGCTACGATAAATTAAGTATTACTCGATAGGATTTTATTACCCCAAAATATAAGATGCCCATTAGTCGTTATGGCCAATGGGCATCTTACTTACTGCGCTACATTTGACAATTACATATTGTGTTTCTTAGCGAAATTTAAAATATCCTGTTTCATTTCAGATAATTTACTTTCAGGCGACTTTTTGCACACCTCAACGACCTTTGGTGTCACGATGGTATCTGTTTCGTGTAAATCAACATAATCGCCATGCTTATATTGAGTATCATCATTCAATACCCAATACACAACAGGAGTTAATGACTTAGGGTTCAGATCCAGGAACTCTTTGCAGGTCATATCACTCGGGGTAGTTCCTGTTGCGCTAGTGGTTGTTGCTGCAAAGGTTGTTGCCGCAGCGGAAAGGAGTAAACCAGTCAATGCAATATTACGAAGTGATTTGTAGGACATGCTTATTTCCTTATTTATCTGTTAAATACGGTTAGATATTTGTAACATTAAATTAAGGGTGATGAATATCACTCAAGGATAAGAACTCCAGCGTATTATATGCCAGAGAACAACTATATTATTGTTTATGAATAGAATTAATGCCAATAATTCTATTTGTTTTTTTACAAATTATTGAGTATCGATAACTTTACAGGGTGTAAAACTAGCTTTCAATAAAATCAATACATTAAATATTAACGTCTGATGATTATATTGGATCTTAAATCCGATTGCGCCGCGTGAATATTAGATGACTATCAGTGCATGCAACTCTCGCCGTATTCAGTAATGTTATCTCTTGATTTTAGTCAAAAATAGTCTGGTTCTGCCATGAAATATCTCATTTTTTATCTATACTTAATCTACCTATAACAATTTTAGTCACTCTATTGATGAAAATATTACAGGAAATTAAGACTAAGGTATCAATACCACTTTTGTTGGCTATTTTGGTGGCCATTAATGGGTGTCTGGTGTTAAGCCCTGTGCTTCTCCGGGCGATCTCTCATTCAACTGATGCGATAAACAATTTCAGTACCTGGAAGGAGGCGCTTAGTTTTCTTGATTTATTTGAAATTCCACAATTTATGATCGGTGTGCTATTGATACTGATGGCATTTGCAGTGTCGATGAAAATCCGTACGGCATGGTTCCTTACGGTGTTATTACTGTTTACTCTCGTTGCTATCAATATATTTATTCTGAGAGATCAGAATAAATTGACGACTTATTCTCTTATCGTCGTTGTCGCGCTGCTATTTTATTGGCGTGAGTTTGATCATTACAGTCTCGGTAGTGCGACATTCTTTGCGATCGCAAGTATCTGTTCCTTAATCGTCTATAGCATGTTGGGCACACTTTACATGGGCGATGAATTTGCACCGGTAGTGACTGATTTACCGACTGCATTCTATTTCGCGATTGTCTGTATGTCGACGGTGGGCTTCGGGGATATTATCCCGCATACCACTGTGGCGAGAATGTTCACTCTTACGGTGATTATTGCTGGTATTACTGTTTTTGCGACTTCAATTGCTTCGATTGCCGGCCCGATAATCAGTAATAATATTAAACGCATAGTTAAAGGCAGGATTACTCACGTGGAACGTAAAAATCATTTTATTATTGTTGGTTCCAGTTCTTTGGCGCTGAATGTCTATAATGGCCTGCGTGACCGAGGTGATGATGTCACAGTTGTCTGTGCCGTCGGCAGCCAACACAATTTCCCTCCTCATGCAGATGTTATCGAGGGTGATCCCTCTTCGGTAGAAACATTGAAACTGGCCGGCGCGGCCAAGGCAAAATATATTATTGCATTGTGCAACAGTGATGCCGACAACACCTTTACCATTCTGGCCGCCAAAGAAATTGCTGGTGAAGGCACGAAAACATTGGCATTAGTTAATGAAACGCAAAATATGGAAAAAGTTAAACGGGTTAATCCTGATATGGTGTTCTCACTCCCCTTACTCGGCAGTGAACTGCTGGTTAGAACCCTGAATGGCGATACCATCAATAATTCCCTGATTACGGAAATGTTCTTTGGTAAATGCCAAAAATTAGATTAATTATGGCGAGTTTTTATCAGTAATAGCAGATAAAACACCCTCGGCAGTGAGGGTGTTGTTTTTCTTCTTGGGACGATAGTCAGTTTTTTATTTATTCAACGGCTGCTTGTGGATCTTTGGGTTTCTCTTTTGGGCCGATCATTAAACCCAATTCAACCGCAATAAAACCAACGATTAGGCTAGTGACTAAATAGCAGATTGAGATTAACACCCCGGTTGGATTTTTCATCATCTCGACTGCGCCAAATACAAAGCTGGAAAATGTCGACAGCCCGCCCATAATCCCAGTTCCTACCATTAGATGTACATATTGGTTAATTTTGTTTTGTTTAAACCAAGAGGTCGCCAGCCCCAATAAAAAGGCGGCAATGATATTAGCAACAAAAATATCCATGGGGAATCCATCGGCCAGTCGCGGCACTGACAGCATAATGAACTCGCGACACATGGCACCAAATGCGCCACCGACAAAGACGAGAATAATAAGATTCGGCATAATAGTGCTCTCCGATTAATAAGCCAGCCAAGCGCCAAATGCCGCTGCGGCTAGACCTACCAGAACAGAAATAATCAAATACCCAGCAGCAATGGCTCTACCACGTATAGTCGCCAATTTTGCCGCATCTAATTGCATGCTACTGAAGGTGGTATAGCCACCTAAAATACCGGTTAATACCGCAGCATTCATTAAGTCACCATAGCGGTCACGCCAGTCAACGTTAAAAAGAACACTCAGATAACCAATAATAAATGCACCGGAAATATTGATCAGAAAAGTGCCGAGCGGGAGATTGCCTTTATATACTCTGCCGACGCCCAGCCCTATCCACCATCGTAAAAGTGAACCGATGCCGCCACCCAGTCCTACCCACATTACATCTATTGCTGTCATAACAAAGCCCTCAATGGCTATTCGTTAGAGTCGGAATAATTGTAGTACAAATAAGCTGAGGCGATTAGCCAACCGTAATGCTTATTTTCAGTAATTTACCGCCACTTTCATTGGTTAACAGGTAAAGATAGCCGTCAGGTCCAATGCGCACATCGTGAATATGTGCGCTGCTAGCTCTTGAAGAGTAGAAATGCACTTTGCACCACGAATAAAGCCGTGACACTGAATCACTGTCAATGTGGGAAAAGTTCGAATGAGACGATTCTCAAACCGATAAGAATCCCTAATTTATCCTGCCATAAGTTTCAATGTATTTTTATTGCTGCATCTTGTTCTACTGTCATTCGCGAATAAAACTAACCATATGAAATGCAAATGAATTAAACTTAATTCGCCGAGCAAAAAAATAACCATTTTGCGATAACCATCACATTGTAATCGCTTAGAAATGTGAAGGGCATCAATATCAAAAGTCAATTAGAGACGATTATAGTGGTATGTGAATTACTGACTTGGCTATCAACGCCGTATACTGCCGACAACCAGAAACAATGGGCTGGGCAAGGGGCACGATAAAGTACAGATAAAGGGAATTCACCATTGCACTGGCATATAAATAACTTGTTTCTTTTGAACATCAAAAGGTGTTGGGTATGGAAAAGAAAAAAATTTATCTATTTTGCTCTGCCGGTATGTCCACCTCGCTACTGGTTTCCAAAATGAAAGTACAAGCAGAGAAGTATGAGGTGCCAGTTATCATCAATGCTTACCCGGAAGCGCTGGCGGCAGAGCATGGTGCTCAAGCAGATGTGATCCTACTAGGGCCGCAAATAGCATATATGTTGCCCGAAGTTGCCAAAATGTTCCCCAATAAGCCAGTTGAGGTGATCGACGCGCTTCTATACGGCAAAGTCGACGGTTTAGGGGTATTAAAAGCAGCTGTAGCCGCAATAAAAAAAGCAAAACAATAAGGGGAGCACTGTGAGCGCATTTATTAATTCTCTGGAGAAGGCTATTTTGCCTTTTGCGATTAAGATTGGCAGACAGCAACATATCAATGCCATCAAGAACGGATTTATCCGGCTGATGCCATTAACCCTGACGGGGGCCATGTTTGTTCTTATCAATAACGTATTTTTAAGTTTTGGTGAGGGGTCATTCTTCTTTTCAATGGGGGTGCGGTTAGATGCTGATACCATTGCCACGCTCAATGGTTTGAAAGCGATAGGCGGCAACGTCTATAACGGTACTCTCGGCATCATGTCGTTAATGACGCCATTCTTTATCAGTATGGCCTTGGCTGAAGAGAAGCGAGTCGACCCTCTCGCCGCCGCTCTACTGGCTATTGCCGCTTTTATGACGGTAACCCCGTACAGTGTTGGTGACGCCTATGCGGTGGGGGCCAATTGGCTGGGGGGGGCGAATATTATCTCCGGTATTATTATCGGTTTAGTGGTCGCAGAAGTTTTTACCTTTATTACTCGGCGCAACTGGATCATCCGCTTGCCGGACAGCGTTCCAACCTCAGTTTCCCGCTCCTTCTCTGCCTTGATTCCGGGCTTCGTCATTCTTTCCATTATGGGCGTACTGGCCTATACCCTCGGGTTATACGGCACTAACTTCCACCAGATCATTATGGACAGCATTTCAGCACCGCTATCAAAAATGGGCAGTGTGGTAGGTTGGGTGTATGTCATGTGCTCCTCACTGTTATGGTTCTTCGGGATACATGGCGCGATGGCACTATCTGCACTGGAAAGTGGCATTATGATGCCGTTTGCCTTGGAAAACGTAGCTACTTATACCCAATATGGTTCAGTCGCGGCGGCATTGGCAGCGGGCAAAGAGTTCCATATGTGGGCCAAGCCTTTTGTTGACTCCTATATCTTCCTGGGCGGAACCGGGGCAACTCTTGGGCTGGTTATTGCTATCTTTATCGGCTCCCGCCGTGAAGATTATCGTCAGGTCGCAAAACTGGGGGCGCCGGCGAGTATTTTCCAAATTAATGAACCTATTCTGTTTGGCTTACCGGTCATTATGAACCCGCTATTTTTCATTCCATTTATTCTGGTTCAGCCGGTCTTGGCAATCATCACTTCAATTGCATATTACACTGGCTTTATTCCGCCAATCACTAATATTGCGCCGTGGACCATGCCAGTAGGCTTGGGGGCATTCTTTAATACCAACGGTAGCATTGCCGCGATGTTATTAAGCTTGTTCAACTTAGGTGTCGCCACACTGATGTATCTGCCGTTCGTGATTATTGCCAATAAGGCGCAGAGCGAAATTGATCGTCAGGTTGAAAGTGAAGAAGATATTGCGGATAGCTTGAAGTTTTAATGAATACCCTGTTTTAGCGTACTGGTCTGGAGGCTGGAATGAAATATCAATTTCCCGATGATTTTTGGTGGGGTAGTGCCACCTCTGCAACCCAATCTGAAGGGGCGTCATTGCAGGATGGCAAGAGCAAGAATATCTTCGATTATTGGTATGAGATTGCACCAGAGCGTTTTCATGGTCAGATTGGCCCAGAAAACACCTCCACCTTTTACGATAATTATCAGCAGGATATTCTGCTGCTAAAACAGCTCGGGCATAACACGTTCAGGACGTCGATTTCATGGTCGAGACTGATCCCAAGTGGTGACGGTGAGCTTAACCCCAACGCCGTCACCTTTTATAACGCGGTGATCGACAGTTTATTGGCGAATGGCATTACGCCATTTATCAATCTCTATCATTTTGATATGCCACTGTGTATGCAGGAAAAAGGGGGCTGGGAAAGTCGCACCGTTGTCGATTCCTATGCTCGGTATGCCAAAATCTGTTTTACCTTGTTTGGTGATCGGGTAAAACATTGGTTCACCTTCAACGAGCCGATTGTCCCGGTTGAAGCTGGCTACTTAGGCCATCAACATTACCCTTGCGTGGTTGATTTTAAACGCGCGGTGACCGTGGCCTATCATAGCGTGTTGGCACATGCCAAAGCGGTAGAAAACTACCGAGAACTCAAGCAGGACGGTGATATTGGGATTATTTTGAACCTCACACCGACCTATCCTCGTTCCGACAGTTCATCAGACCAGGTGGCCGCCAACCATGCAGATCTGCTGCTCAATCGCAGTTTTCTCGATCCGGTCACCAAAGGGGCTTACCCAGAAGAACTGATCCGGTTATTGCGCGATCACGATCTATTGCCATCGACTGAATCGGGTGATTGCGAGCTAATTGCGAGTGGCGTCATCGATTTATTGGGGGTTAACTATTACCAGCCCCGAAGGGTTCAGGCGAAAGATATCCCAACCCCTAAAGGGCAGGTGAGAACGCCGGAAGACTTATTTAGTTTCTATTCAATGCCCGGGCGGAAAATTAACCCACATCGTGGCTGGGAAATCTATGAAAAAGGGCTGTATGACATCCTGACAAATCTGAGAATAAATTATGGCAATATTCCGTGCTATATCTCAGAGAATGGCATGGGGGTTGAGGGTGAGGAGCAGTTTATTAATTCATCCGGTCAGGTAGATGATGAGTATCGGATTGAGTTTATCCGTGACCATTTGAAATGGCTGCATCAAGCATTACAAGAGGGTAGCAACTGCAAGGGTTATCATTTATGGACCTTTATTGATTGCTGGTCTTGGCTTAATGCTTACAAAAATCGTTATGGATTTGTTCGGTTAAATCTGGCAAATCAAACGCGGGTCATCAAGAAAAGTGGCTATTGGTTTGCGGATGTCGCAAGGCAGAATGGCTTTAATTAACGGAGTAACAGTATGTTTGATTTAGATAAAATCGTTGAAGATGTGCAACCCACTGATGAAATGGAAGATGTGATCATGGGGTTGATTATCAACGCAGGGCAAGCCCGAAGTCTGGCTTATAAGGCGCTGAAGCAGGCAAAAAGTGGTGATTTTGCCCAAGCAGATGAGTTGATGGCGCAATCACGCCAGGCTCTGAATGAGGCGCATCTGGTTCAAACTAAGCTCATTGAATCCGATCAAGGTGAAGGGAAAACCAGAGTAACATTAGTCTTAGTACATGCTCAGGATCATTTAATGAACGCGATGCTGGCCAGAGAGTTAATTACTGAGCTGATTGAGTTACACCAAAAGTTACGATAAAACGGGTAAACTTGTTAGCTATTTCGAACGAAAGAGTGAAGGTAAATAAGATGGAAGTCAGGTTAGTACGTCAAAAAGACTTTTTTAACGGAAAAGAGTTTCATCTATTTATTTATAACAAAACGGAAAGCGCAACGGGTCTACACCAACATGACTATTATGAATATACCCTGATATTAACTGGGATGTGTTATCAGGAAATTAATGGTAAGCGGGTCTTCTTAGAACGCGGCGATGTTGTTTTTATTCCCATTGGTTCTCATCATAAAAGCGCCTATGAATTTGGTGCGACACGTATATTAAACGTTGGTATCAGCAAAACCTTTTTCGAAGAGCACTATTTTCATCTGTTATCGCGGCCTATTGTGGCCTCGCAAGCCTATCGCCTAAAAGGTGATTTCCTTTCTTATATTGAATCAGCCATTTCTGCACCGCACTTTAGGGAAGATGAACTGACTGAATTGGTCGAGCTATTGACATTTTATGTCACCAACCGCATCAGCCACTATAAAGAGAGTGAGGTCAACGACGATATTCCCCTATGGCTAAAAACCAGCATCGACAAAATGCACGATAAATCGATGTTTGGTGAGAAAGCCTTGGTGAATATGATTGAGCTTTCCGGCAAAACCCAAGAGTACTTGACCCGTGCGACCCGACGTTATTACCAGAAAACGCCGATGCAGATTATCAATGAAATAAGAATCAATTTTGCTAAAACCCAGCTTGAAGTGACGAACTACTTAGTTTCAGACATTGCCTTTGAAGCGGGTTACAGCGACACCACATTATTTATCAAAAACTTCAAGAAACTGACCTCTTTTACGCCAGGAAACTACCGCAAGAAATTCAACTGCGTCAGAGAGGGGTTATCCGATTAGTTTCTGGCTAGATATTACCTGCCGGAACCGCTTACAAGGCATCCTCAATGGAAAAGTTACTTATTGTTAATGCTGATGATTTTGGTCTATGCAAAGGACAAAATTATGGAATCATTGAAGCATTTCGCCATGGTATTGTCTCATCGACCACGGCAATGATGAACTGCGCGGATATTCACCACGCGGCAGAGTTGAGTCAGCAAAATCCAGCATTGCCCGTCGGGATGCATTTTGTGCTGACCTATGGGCGGCCGTTAACCGCGATGCCTTCTTTGGTTGATGCTAATGGGCTATTGGGCAAAGGTTTGTGGCAACGTGCTGAGGCCGGCGCGCTAAATTTGGCTGAGATTGCGCAAGAGTTGGCTGCTCAGTTTGATAAATTTGTCGCTATTTTTGGTCGTTCGCCGACACATATCGACAGCCACCACCACGTACATATGTTGCCGCAGATCTATCCGCTGGTTGAAGCTTTCGCTCGCGAAAAATCACTCGCGTTACGAATTGACCGTCATGAAGCGCAGCAACAGGGTATCTCGCTCAATGAACCACATAGCACTGAATGGTTTGATGCTGGCTTTTATGGCGAAGCGCTAACGGAACAGACATTCTTACAGCTGTTGGACCACGCTGACCAAAAAGGGGTTAGCTCGCTGGAAGTTATGTGCCATCCGGCTTTTATTGATAAAATTCTGATGACCAGTGGCTATTGTTATCCACGGCTGACCGAGCTGGAAGTACTGACTTCGCCGACATTAAAGCGGACAATTGAACAGCGTGGTTATCGGTTGGGATCTTATTTGGCGTGCTGAGTGGTAATTTCTCTTGTTATCCATCTCTAGGGCAACAAGAGAAATTGTTTTGCCACGAAAAACGCTAAAGCCGTGGTCAGTTTTAGTTGACCACTACAATACAAGAATAAAAGCAATACACTTCAAACTGATAATGATGCGGAAACAGATCAGCTCTGGCTGGGGACGGAGCTATTGTGCTCCCTATTGATGAACACTCAGAGGTATTTGCAACGCCCGCCCTGGCACAGAGCGGACAGTCCATGACTAATATCAGCTGATCTGACGGGCATTCCACTCATCGCGGGTGATTTCCCACAGATCAGAGTCCAGCTGGCCGCTGACATACTCTTTCTTATCCGTCCTGATGAGTCGCATGCCGCTACTGGCTGAAATACGCTGGGAGCGGCTATTGACAGCTGCCTTCGGAGCACGCAACACCGGCTTATTCAGCGTATTAAACCAGTAATCCGTAGCCGCAATACTGGCCTCACGCATATAGCCCTGCCCCTGATATTCCGGTGCCAGCCAGAATCCGCGGTTATTATCCTCAACGTCATAAAGACAGATTAAACCCATGAGGTAGTCAGGCGCCTCACGACGTCTGATAGCCCAGAACCAGGCAATTCCTTTCTCCATATCTGGCAGTACAATGTTATTGACGTAATTCTCAGCACCGTTATCAGGATAGGGCCATGGTACTGAGGCGACCATATAGCGAACTATCTCCCAGCGCGGAAAGAGCTTCTGAATCTGAATTGCATCTTCTGCAACCAGCGGTTTTAAACACAGTCGTTTTGTTGTTAGCGTGGGTATCGTCATCCATGGATCTCCTTTTGAGTAATTCGCTTATTTTTACCAGTGATTCCAGCGACTCCGCTCTCTCTTTTGGCAAAGCTTATTTCTTAATTTTGTTTTTAACCCATTTGGTAGGATTGCGCCAGTTTACGCATTGATTCCCCCTGAGCTTAATTCGATAGTGTCTAACACCACCCCAATGATTAATGCAGTGGGGGATTAACAACATCAGATTATGGCACCGAGCTGACTGTCAGATCTGATTTAGCCCAGAGTACAATGAGTGTCAGAGTAAGTATGAACGAATACAAAAAACGCATAAAAAGCTATTCGTTACGAATTTTACCCACTATTATGATAAGAGTGGGTTGTGCAGTAGCGCTTACCCAGTCAAATAAACCTCGCCATCGTGCGGGGTTTTGTCGTTTATTGGGTGCAAAAAAAACTTACTCCCGCTTATCTTGGCAAGGGGTGCCAATAGGTGAACACCGGGGAAAGCTTTACTGCCAGTTGTCATATTATTGTTTAAGTTAATTAATGTTTTTAAAGTTAAATTGAGTGACTAACTCATTAAAATTAATAAATTTATTTATAATGGCGCTTATTCGTAATAGTAATTTTAATAAACTATCTAATTGTGTTAATGGTTTCATAAGCTAGAGTTAATATGTAACCAACTAGCCAGTACCACGGGCAGGCCCCCGTAACGATGCCTCTCGCTTCAGCCCAACCTAACCGGTAGGGCTTTTTTGTTTCTACATTCGCCTGAGCATCACTGAATGACGGGTTCATATCCCAATCTATTCAGGACATTGTTGCAGCAGTGGTTGGTGCTCAGCCGAATGTGGTGAATACGCGACCAGCCCGTCCGGGCGGGGGAGATATGAAAATGAGCAATAGAACAACAGCGGTCTCCTATACCGTGTCGGGTGGACTATTCAGTCAGTCTACGGGGTATAACTCCCTAACTGTAATAACCCGCGTTTATAAATCCTCACACCTGTATTTGGTGGGGATAGCTGTACCAAAAAACACGATAAGAATATAACTATATGTTATTTAATATTAAAATTTATATTCATCGACCAACAATTTATTTTCTGATATATAGACTAAGGAATGTCAGTCGTTTTTAAGGATGAACAGGCAATGAGAGTAAGCGAAGAAGCGCTGTTAAGCTCTGGCTTCAGTCATACAGAACTTCAGAAAATTAAAAATAACGTAGAAAGCTATGGTGGAACCCTTGGGGAAGCCATTCAAGACTTAGCCAAGCGCTTTATCATAGCTATATGTGTTGTTAGCAGTTGCCTTGCTGTATTTCTTTTCCTGGTGATGTTCGGAACTACGGAAAGTATCTTTTCTGGTGGAATTGGTCTTCTTTGCGGCATTGCTATCGCCACTTTTATACAACCGCCAGTACTTTCTTATAAGTCTTGGCGATACTGCCGAACTAATAAAACTTAATTGGTGGTGTTATCCGTCGCCAGAAGATCGAAAATCACCTTCGCTTTAATACCATAGCCAGCAATTTTCATCGTTAATTTAGGCCTGCTCATCGTATCAACCTTTCTGTAATAGTCACGGGGAAGCCAACGAAATAATCTCCAAGCCTCTGGTTTCCTTGCTAACCCCAAAATACCATAAACGCCAGCGCTTAACGTGATTGCATTATAAAAAGCCAGACCGGATTCTGGTTTAAACCCCATAAACTGAGCTGCTTCCATGGCCTCATTAGCAAAGATACCTTCTGATTGTGATTGTTTGCCATAATGAAGGTGGCTGGCTTCTTTTGTTATTCCATTAACACCATCCATGAAGAGAATCGCACCAGCAAGAACCCCAAGTGGGGTCATTGTTGACATCATTATCATTCCGCCGAATAGAGCTGCACCGGAAACAACAATATGTACAACTGAAATAACATACCCGACAATTTTATTATTTTCCCGGACAAACTCCACTTTGGCGTAAAGTTTCGCGGTTTCCATCCGCAACATCCGGTCCTGCGCCTGAAGGTTTTCCGTCTCCGCTCTCAGACTTTGTATGCAGACCATACACTCTTCGTCCGATGTAGCACGTCGCGCGGCAGCGAACTGTTGCTCAACAACTTCCTTTATTTCTTGGATAAAATTCATTTGGGTCAGACTATCACTAAGGTGGGAAGCGGACAGCGTGTTCGCGATATTAATTAGCTTACGGGCCTCCAGGTTCACCATCGTTTCTGACCAACTTGTAATCCTGCCACCTGACCGCATCCTTGAAAGCAACGTCGCATCCATTTCTTTATCTCCCTGTGTTTATTGACTCATCCGATAATACGACATTGTTTTTCGTTCAAGCATATGGTGTTTTATCTGGCTACTCCTAATGATTTAAGCTCCGAATATTCTGAAAATAGCGCTATGGGTAGCAGGAATACTTATTGAAGTTGGCATTGGCGAATGGAGCAAAAGGAGGTGAAATATTTTTATGTGTGTGCAGGTTTGCGCAGAGTAAAGATATATAGTCTCAACACTGAATAGAAATGTTGAGCCATCTGTTTGGATAGTAATCTTTTTACTGCGGTTTTGGGGTAAAAGAATCTAGGTACGAAATTATAGTAACAGCAGAGTCTATATAACTTTCAGCGTCAGCAGCCGCGAGTTCTACGTCAATATTATGAGCCATTTGGTTTCTTAGTAAACGTAACGATTGTAATACATTGGCTTGTCGAGTGTTTAGAATCTCATCGTTAACTAATTTTCTAATTAACGTTATTGGGTTTCGTTCAGGTATAAATGTCTGTCCATGCTTTCTTTCTAATGCTTCAAATGCTGATTTTTCAACTCTAATCCAAGCCTCCATGATTGCAGCTCTAGGATCTTTTGCTAGTAGAGATGCTCTTATATCAACATATTGGTCTGTATTAGTGTCAGGTATAACCTCTGAGGTTTCTTGTGCAAGCTTCTCTGCTTCATCACTGAAGATAGCCTCAAATTGATCGCCGACCTTAATAGATTTTAATGTTCTAACGAGTTTAAGTATGTCATCTCGGCCATAGTAGAGAATAAGAAAGACAACCACTGGCCACGCAATACTATCAATAATCTTGCTGATGAAAGTAAAAAAATCCATTAACGGGATCCTATAAAAAAGCCCGCAAGAAGCGGGCTTAGTGTTTTTTAATGGAGCCGCGTATCTTTTGCGTATCCTTTTTGGTCTAAACTAGGTCAGTGCTTCGTCCGGTCATTTATCATAAGTCACTGGTTTATATGATACTGTCCGGTCACTGTCCTATTAAAAGTGCTGGGGGACGCTGAATACATTAATTAATGTATTGTTTTTATTGATAAAAATTTAATTCAACTTCGTTTCATATACCTAAACGTATACCAATTACTTGAAGTCATGGGTTTTGTTGGTCATTTCCGAGCAAATAAGAAATGCGATTTGATATTGGTCTTTTACATGCCTGTTTGTGAAAAAAAAGATTTATAGAAAAACTGTTCACACTGTTCACTTTTTAATTTAATCATTTAAATACAATTAATTAGATGGTGATGAGTTAGTGACGAGTTTGGCAAAACTAGTCACTCGGTGTGAACAGTCGGGCATTGAATACAAAAACACCGGCCTAGGCCGGTGTGATTATTTTGAGGTGCCAAAATATGCGGGACAAAATTGGGGGTAAAAGAAAGGCCTGCAAGCAGGCCTGAGTACACACTGATACATTGCTCCCCGGTGTTGGATGTATGAGGTTTGTACAACACAACTATAAGTGTCGTAACTGATAGCGTCCAATGGGTTAAGCAGATCAATAACGCCATATTGATCGGTATAAACGATCGTGATGTTGTTTATTCAATGTGCTTCACATTTAGGCAACCAGTCGGCCTCGCAGTCTTCACTTAATATCAGATTGGTTTGCATTCCTTGGTTCGTCTTGCGCTTCAACAAGGCTATTTCATATTCGCTCAAGGTTTGTGGCACAGCGCGCCCGAATGCGGTCAGGCTCATTGGCCGTTGGTGGCCGCGCGCCTCCATAAACGACAGGTAAGCGTGATACAGGTATTTACGCGGATTAGCCGGGATAATATTGGCATTCCCCATATACAGGCCATTGGGTGTATTAACCGCCAACAGATAGCCACAAAAATCAACAAGCGGGTCAGCACCGCGTTTAATCTCCAGCGCTTCATCCGAGTTCTGCTGTGCTTCGAGTAGCACACGGGCATCATTGGGAGCAGTAAAGCGCTGCATCAGGTGGCGCACCATCACCGCCAGCTCACCGGTAATTTTTGCCAGCAATTGTGGGTCACGCTCATTCGCCGGGATGACTTCCGGGAACGGCAGAATAACCCGGCGACGGGATACGCCGCCGCTGCGGTCACTGAACTGCATCGGGTTGTTATTGACGGCCAGAATCACCGCCGGAATATGAGTGGAATAGGCATCACGGTATTTCGGGTCTATGGCAACGGCATCACCGCCAGTAATGGCTTTAATGCCAGCCCCATCACCACTCCAACGCTCTTGGTCTGGCAGGATAATCAGAGAGAACCCCACTACGGAGGCACGTTCCCGCGACGACTCCAGCGTATCGATGGTAGCCGAGGTGGTATTGTCTTTACCGGCCAGTAAGCTGGCGATGGAGGCCATCACACTTTTACCACTGCCGCCCGGCCCGGTCACCTCAAGGAACAGTTGCCAGTCATAGCGGTTCGCCAACACCATATATAGCGCCGCGAGAATACGCTCCTGTTTCTCGTGTTGTTGCCCGGCGGCCCGCGTTAACCAGCGCCAAAAGTGCGGGGCATGGTCGGACAGATTTTCCCCGGCTTTGGGCGGGGTGTAATCCACACTGTTCACGGTACGCAACCAGTGCGTTTTCTGGTGTGCGCTGAACTGGCCGGTAGTGGTATCAAATACCCCGTTACGAAAACCTATCAAGTGCCGGGCGGGTGTTCCCATTTGTGGCACCATCAGCTTGAGCGTATCGAGTACACTATTTATTCCTGATGCTGAGAATGGAGCGCGGATTTTCTGGAACAGGGCGGCAATCTCCCGACTGAGTACCCGATATGGCAACACCTGCCACGCCCCGTGTTCATAGCGGCACAGGTCTTCACCCACCTGTGGCACGGCCAATAAGTGCTGATAGTGCTCTGCCAGCAGTTCGGCCTTTTCACTGGCGCTCATGGCTTTCAGGTCAGCGTCACTGAGCGTATCGAACGGGCTGGGCTGTTGCGGCTGATTAAATGCCTGTAACTGGGTCAGGGTAGCCAGTTTACCTTGCTGCTGATAAACGTCATTCCAGTCACCGACAACCGACGGCAACGCCAGCTTACCGCCGCTCAATTGGGCGGCCTCTGTTGCGCGGCTCTGGCCGGTGCAGTTCTCGTCATTATCGGCGGCCAACAATAGCAATGCATCCGGGTAGTGGGTACGCAACTGTTGCGCCAGTGCGGGCAGATTGTTAGCGCTGAGCGCGACACACACCGTTTCCCCGGTCAGATGATGTACCGTTAGCCCGGTAGCATAGCCCTCGGTCAGCCAGATAACGGCGTTATCCTGTCCGGCAAAAAAATGACAGGTGGCTTTCACCTGTCCCCCGGCCAGTGTGCGCTTGTCACCGTTGGCGTTAATCAACTGAACATTAACCACTTCACCGGTGCTGTCGGTCAGGGGAAATAACAGGTCGCCGGGTTGATAGGTCACTCCCCCAAAACTCAACGCTTTACCGTGTAATGTCAGCGCCTCCAGCTCTGGCCAACCTTTGGCGGTCAGATAGGCATTCCCGGCCTGTGGTTGGGCGACACTCAGCAACTGTCTGGCCTGTTCTGCGGCCCGCTGCCGTGCTTGCGCTTTCTCCTGCACTTCCTGTCCGGCATTGTGTGCCGGTAATGGCGGGTTCGATGATTCCCCTAACACCTCGGCCACTTTGCAGGCGGCTTCCTTGGTCGTGACTGCCAGCGCCTTTTTAACCAGATTCAGGCCATCGCCGCTGCCGCACTGGTTACAAAACCATGTGCCACGCCCTTGCAGGTTATCAAAGCGGAAACGGTCTTTACCTCCACACATTGGGCAGGGCTGCGCCCGGCCTCCAGCGGTGATATGAATACCAAGAGCAGGGAGCAATACCGGCCACTGGCCGGTGGCTGCACGTGAGGTTTTTGAAACGTTTAATGTTGTCATTCTCTGTTTCTCCTCAGTGCAGGGTGGTTTGACTGGTTGTAGTTATCTGCGCTTGGCACAGCTCATCCATCATTTTTTGCCCTAATACTGTCAGGCGCGGCGGAGCCAGCAAAATATCCGGCTGAACCATGTCACTGAGCATAGTGCAGGCCATATCCATACCGGCTTCTGGCCCGTGTTGGCTCACATAATAGCCCTCAATATCCATCGCAATCGTCATTTGCAATTCATCCAGCGAGTAACCAAGGCGTACCCCGTGAGACACACAGACATCAAGATAAGCGTGGGCTAACGCACGGCGATAAACAGCGGTACGGACTTCAACGGGCAGACAGGATTGATTCAGGGTATTCATACGATAGGTGCCTCCATGCGGGATAAGATTTGTGATTCGCAGGTGTTCATTACCTGTCCGAGTTGGTCAGTCAGTAGCGCCACCATTGAGGCGAACGATTCAGGTGATGGAGGGGTAATGCCGTGTAACAGACAGGTTTGTGCTTCCAGCATATCGAGGAACGTCACGCCGACATTGTGCGCATGCTGGAGGCGTAAGAAATCAGCGTGAGGAATGGTGTACTGCGTATCGCTGAGATAACGGGCGGCAAGGGTATTCATGCGACTTCCCCCAGTGGCAGGCGGCCAGCAAACGACAGGATGTAGTCACGGGTTAAACGCAGGCGGGCATTCTTCTCACTGCTGGCGGTGGTACGCAACATGCAGGGACGCGCTGTTAATTCAGTACGGCGAACAGCAGCAAACAGATAGATAAATTGCGGGTGTAACGGGGTGAGGGATGTAGCCATAGTGGCAGCCTCCAAGGTTAGCGGATTAACGCTACCACCGGAGTTCCTACACTCATGGGTGGTAGCCCAGACGGGGGTAGGAATACCGGCAACCTTGGAAACCGGCCAGCCCGAAAGCTGCCCCGCCTGAGCCACCATTGCTTGATAGCGACAGCGGTATAGAAACCACTGCGCAAAAAACTGGTAGGCCAAGGCCACGACATAAAAAAACACGCCAGGCGCGTGTTGTGTCGCCAAGATTAAACACGGGTTCCTACGCCCGGCTGCCGATGTTGCGACAGCACGGCGACTATAACGCAAGGCCTGCAAAAAATGCAAGCCAGAGAAAAGCCCTTTTTGTGGGATGAGGGTCATCGGTTTAACAGTCAGTCTGAATATCAGGCTTGGGCTGAGCAGGAGCACGGGAGTAGAAATTGGCCTGTGCTGGCGTGCCTGCCGCATTGCCCGACATCACTTGCACCACGCCGTTTAGCTGGCTGCGGTACTTGGGTAAAGCAAGGCCGGGTTGTTGCTGCGCAATCTGGAACGCCTCAGCGATGTATTGCACGTCTCCATCATTCAGAGTGAATAATTGCTCGCCGATTTTTAGAGTGATCATGCTGATACCCCCTGACGGTTAGCAATACGCTCTGCCATCCAGCCCTCAATCTCAGACGCCAGCCACGCGACGTTCTTACCGCCGAGGGAAATCTGTGCGGGGAAGTGGTCACGGCTAATCAGTTCATAAATGGTCGAGCGGGATAATGCAGTGGTGTTAATCACTTCCGGCAGACGCATAAAGCGGTCACGCGGGTAGTGTGTTGCCATTGGTGGTGGCGTATTGGATAAAGCCTGTTGTGTCATTGCAAGCATGAAAAGCTACCTTATTGGTTGTCCGGCCATATACCGCCGGGTTTGCTGGGATTCAGTTGGGTAGCCCCCTATTGTGAGAATATTTTTACCTGATGCAACAAGCCGTTGTTGTGTGATTTACCACAACAAACGTGCGTAAAAATGACGGTATTTGACTCTCTGGGTCTATGTGGGTGTATTCGGGTATATGTGTGGAGGGGGTGATTTTTTGAACTGAGTCGTTAAAGCTAAAATGAATTAAAAGACATTGATTGATATTAAAATGCTCTAAAAAGAGTGGTGGTGGTTGAGCACAACAGTGAGGGTTTTGCCTGCTTTTTAAGCTAGCCAGAGAAAAAGCTCTTTTTAACCCAGTGAACAGTAGTGAACACTTGGTGAATAGTTTCAAGTGAACTGTTCACCCTTTTATTTATTGATTATTAATACTTTTTTACTAAAGTGAAGAGTAGTGAACAGTTTTTATAAAACTATTATTTTTATAGCCCTTTTAGTTTGATTTGAGAGTGTGTTGTATGGGAAATGGCACAACGGGCATTGATTGAGGCGTTGTGTGAGAGCTTGCAAAATGACTCCACCTTGACTGAAACGGAGTTATACCAATGAGCACGATCCCTGACATGACCCCTTTGGAACATTTTGAAGTGGCGAAA
Organism: Yersinia bercovieri ATCC 43970; assembly: GCF_013282745.1. Lineage (NCBI taxonomy): Bacteria > Pseudomonadati > Pseudomonadota > Gammaproteobacteria > Enterobacterales > Yersiniaceae > Yersinia > Yersinia bercovieri. The sequence continues at coordinate 242,196 of NZ_CP054044.1, read as the reverse complement.
GCAGCACATCAGAAAAACATGCTAATACTGAATGAAGTTACCTCTGCAATTACTCGTTGCCATGAACAACAACAAGAAGCAGAAATAAAAGGCAAGCAGGCGGAAAGTCGCTGGCGGAGCTTGTTTCGTAATATGCGCGGTGAAATGACCGATGAGCTGAAAGAACAGCATGGTCAGCGAATCTCACAAAAAGAATTAGCTAAGGAGTTCTCAACACTAATCAAAGAGCTGGAGCTTGATAAAGATTCAGCGATGCTGGCATGTTGTTATTCAGCAAAAAAACTTGAAAATACTTATAAAGAGAACTTTAAAATTTATGCTGAACAAGAATGGCGACAGGCTTTACTGGAACTTCCCTCCTCTCTGATAAGGGTTATTAAGTTGAAATTACGTGCTCTAGCACTCGCTGATGAGGGCAACGAAAATCAGCTTGGTTATGAAACCCCGGATAAGATAATGGAACGACAAGTAGGGCGGATATTAGTAGATGTTGCGGAGCGTCATAAGATCTCAATATATCCAGACTCAACTTTAGATAAAATCGGCTGGAATAGGCCTAATTTAAATGGAGTGGACTGGAAGTTATACAATAGCCCGGCTTCTTGCTCTAAATTAGCCAAAGAGATAATTATAAAAAGAAAAAAATTACAGCAAGAAGAGGAAAGCTAATATGATGCGTTGCCCAGTGTGTAAACATGCGTCTCATACTCGCGCCAGTCGCTATTTATCAGAGCAGACCAAAGAGGCATATTATCAGTGTCAGAATATAGAATGTTCTTGTACCTTTAAATCGATTGAGAGTGTGGATAAAATAATCACTCGCCCTCCGGTTAAAGAGCCTGAAATAATACCCGCCGTTATTCTACCAGAGCGAAAAGTATTAAATCGCTACGGTTCTAACGCACGAATTCATTAATAATCCCACCCTGCCTGTAACCTCTCAAGGCAGGGATTTTCCCCCACTCTCGCCACTTTGCCCTTGCCGTTTAAGGGCTTTTTCTCTGGCTAGCCTGCCAAAATGAGCACTGCATGCATATAGTGCATGAATTTGCATACAACGCCTCAGCATCAAAACATCTGAAACACCGTACCACAAGGGCTTGTAGGCTCTCTATGTCATGCATGAAAAGTGCATGATAAAGTCAGAGCGCGTAGGCGGGGGACCATTGCGCGCGCAGAGGTTTGAGCGACTTTTTGTTTAGCACATTGCTGAGATTTCTATTCTTATACGGTACTGGCGCTATCGTGCCGTGGCTAGTCTCTGAGTGCGATTCATTTGATGAGTGAATGGGGTCTCACAAGTGCTGGCACGGTTTCCGATTGCATGAAAATCAACAAATGAATTAGATGGAGTGGGAATAACATTATGTGCATTTTCATATTAAGGGAGAGTATAATACTAAATGAGGAGGGCTCTTGTTTTTAGGTAATATAAAAATATAATCCCTAGTGATTATTATTTATTAGGTAATGGATTTAAGCTTAATAATTTTAATTAATGTAATTTTTATTGACTTGGTTTTTCTCTTATGGAGCAAATTGCTTCAATTAGGTTCTAAAAGGTTTTTTAATGGCTGATTATTTTAGGTAGGTATGAGAGTGTTTTTTTAACGCACTCTCATATTAATTTCGTTATTTTTTCCCAAACTTTTTTAAGAATTCTATCTTTGATAGTTTTTTCCCACGCTTTGTTAAATCTTCAATAAATGAAAGATATGCTTGTTCCTCTAGTGGGTCTGATGTTTCTAAAAGAGCTTGAGTGAATTTTGAAATCCCTTGTTTTATTGCTAGATCGACACTTCCATAATTGGAATACTCATAAACAAAACGTAAGAGACCACAAACCTCTATAGTTTTTCTTCCCTTATCAGTTTTAGGTAAAAAGTAGAGAGTAGAATCGATAATTTTTATGTGCTCATCATAGCTATCAATGTGCGGGTGAATAATAATATAGTTTTTAGATTGTTTAGGAAAACGAATTGCCTTTTTGTTTTTTAAGACGTTTTTGTCCCACTTCTCACCGTTGCAATCCTTGCAAGATACGCACAGATTCTGTGGTTCAAACATGAAATCAGGATGTGTGGCCTTTGGAATGATGTGTTCAGCATCCCATGCACCATTATGTGCAACTTTTATTGTTTGCTGGCAATATGGACATCTAAAATCCTGTGCTGCTAAATAATAATCCTTGATGTGTTTTTTTATTTCATCTAAATCTTTATTTTGCTTCGAATTCCAATATATTTCTTTTTCTTCTTTTGGTAGATTTTTAAAATCGCAAATAAACTTGCTGTGTTTATCGTCATAACTAACAGCATTATATATCATGCTTTCTTCTCCCTAAGTGCTTTTTCTGCTAGGAGTAAAAGTTTTTTAACTGGGTCGGTATCGGCTAGCAAAGATTTAAGACCAATAATTTTTTCTATTTCAATAATCTTTTCGTTTGGGATTAAGGTTTCCGTGGTTAGTTCAGATAGAAAATTAATTAACTCACGGGTAAGATATTCATTTTTATATCCCGGAGCCTTAAAAAGAGTAGCTAACTGAAAGTCAATGGAGCGATTTATGACAGAAGTCGCATTATGTGTTTCTTCGTCATGAAGCGAAAGGATAAAACAGTTTTCAGGGTTAAGCTTAGATGTTATTTGAGGGGAGTGGGTGGCAATAATAAAATGGCAATCTTTATAGTCTTTAAATGTGTCCATTAGTATTGATATGTATTTTTCTTGCCATTCAGGATGAAGACAGACTTCTGGCTCATCGATACAGATAAGGGAGTTATCAGTAATTTGGCTAGCTATCCCGAGAAAACTCATTAAAATACATTGCTCACCCGAACTGGCATTTCTCATACCAAACGTTTTCTTTGAGTTGCTCTTGCGTAAGTTAACATTACGCGTTGACATTATTCCAGCCTCAAGCAAGAACATGAATTCATCATCTAGAGTGGAGGTCTCACTAACAAGCTTGGCCCCTTCTTTATTTATTATTATAGTTCCAGCAGTTCCCATTCTTTTAGTTGCATGTTTAGACATTGCATCTAGGGCATAGCTAATGTTTTCTTTGGAAATATTCCCATCTTCATTTGTAAATAAACTTCTATTTATTGAGCCGAATGGCATTAAATTTCGTAGGAATTTTTCCTCAAATGCAACAAAGACATTACCAGACTGAGTTATCTCTTTAATTCTCGATTCAGAATAGCGTGAGCTAAAAGAAATTTCTATTTCATCGTAGTAACCAAGATAGTTTAATACGTTTGCTATTCTGGCCATATCAAGCTCTCTATTTCTTACGGCTGATATGAGTTTAAATGTTATTTTTGAGATATATTCGGAGCTTAAGTCAATACTAGGCAATCCTCGCAAGCCGAGATACGAATATTCGTTAAGAACTTCACGTCGTCTAGGCACAGGAAACTTGTCAAAAGCGCTAGTGGAAACAGTAATTACTTTTTTGGGTGGAACTGTGTAGTTTAATTCATAACTTTGTTTTTCAGTGTGTTCTCTTCGGCCTCTTATAAATTTTCTATCTTCATTTTCATTTAAAAAGTGAGAGGCAATGATGCTTAAAAGCCTACTTTTACCAACACCATTTTTCCCGGTAATGACAGTGAAAATATTTATATTTGGATCAATTTCATTTGGAATTATGAAATTAAGTTTTTTTTCTTGTAAAATAATATTGTTAATCATTATATAGCCTATTTTTTTTATTGAAAACGAAGTTACCCCACCACTTCATGAGCTCTATCCTGTGCGCAATATAAGATGATCTATTATAGGCTCTCCTTATTTCATTTTTATCACTATGAGCTAAAGCAGCTTCGATTACATCAGCATTGAACCCAGCCTCATTCATAGCAGTACTAGCGATAGAACGTAAACCATGAGCAACCAGCTTGCCGCCATAGCCGATACGTTTTAATGCAGCATTGGCTGTTTGGCTGTTCATTGGTTTCTTTGGGTTGTTTCGGCTGGGAAAAACATGCTCACGAATTTCGCTTATAGGTCGCATTATTTCAAGAATATATAATGCCTGATCTGAAAGAGGAACGATGTGATCTCGTTTAGCTTTCATACGTTCAGCAGGGATACACCACTCTCTTTTATCTATATCGATCTCAATCCATGCGGTAGCAGATGCTTCAGCAGGGCGTATCAGAGTTAGTAATTGCCATTCAAGTAAGCAGCGGGTTGGCAGTGAGAGATTGCTCATGGCTATGGTACGCATGAGTGTAGGTAGTTCTTCTGGTCTTATGGTGGGCATATGCTGCTTTTTTGGGCGTTCAAAAGCATTACCAATACCTGAGGCCGGGTTTGCGTCAATTAGCCCGACATTAACCGCGTAAATCATGATCTCATTGATGCGTTGAACTAACCGTCTGACCGTCTCTAATGCTCCACGTGCTTTGATTGGTTCTAATACTTGAATCAGAGTTCGTGCTTTAAGTTCTTGGATGGGAACATTTTCGATGCTGGGTAAGATGTCTTTTTCAATAGAACGCCAAATATCTTTGGCATGGGCTGCGCTAACGTGTCTTTCTTTCAACTCGAACCATTTGCGGGCGACATTCACAAAAATGCTTTCCTCCGCTATCTGGAGCTTTTCAGCCTCTTCACCAGCCCTCGCTTGAGGGTCTGTCCCTCTGACTAACATCGCTAGTTTCTCTGCGCGTATCTCTCTGGCATCTGCGAGGGATAGTGCTGGGTAAGCACCGAGGCTGATCATAGTGCGTTTGCTACTGTTAGGAAGCTGATAGCGGAAACGCCAAATTTTCTTGCCAGTGGTTTTGACTAACAAAAATAAACCATCACCATCATGGAGGGTAAGGTCTTTATCTATGGCTTTCGCTTTTTGTACTTCGGTATGGGTGAGGGGGCGTGTAGTTCGCGCCATGCAAGGTTCTTCCCTGTAATTGGTATACGTTTATTGGTATGCATCTTAGCGTATACCAATTCGTATACCAATAGACGCCGGTTTCAGGCGGATATCCTCGGACTACTACAGACACAAAAAAGCCCGCAAACCTAGGTGGGATGCGGGCTTTCCGTACTTCTCCGGACTTATCTGGTAATACCCGGATCATTATTTGGTGGAGCTGGGGGGATTTGAACCCCCGTCCGAAATTACTACGCCGTCGGCACTACATGCTTAGTCCAGTCATTACATTCGCCGGTTAGCTGCGGACGGACACGCCACTAACAAACTATCCTGATTGGGTTTAACGCTTTCACCCCAGGCAAGGTGTCCACGCGATCTCTTTTAGGTTTGACCTCTCTTGATCCCCGTCCTAAGAGCGGAGGCTAGGGAGAGAGGGAATCTTCAGTTTCTTAGGCTGATTAAGCTGCTAAAGCAGCAGATTCGTATTGCGAGTCGTTTGCAATTATTTTTTTTGCGGTTTTTTACGAGGCCTCCGCACCTCGGCATGCACCTTGGGTTTCGCAAATCCCGTCGAATCCAGAATCAGCCCCAAAGAACTTATTTAGTATACCAGAACTATCGCCTGTTAAGCCAGTGACTTAACGATTAGCATGTTTCATTATTCTGGCTTTATCAACCTGCCACTCACGATCTTTGATGTCATCGCGCTTATCGTGATCTTTTTTACCTTTTGCGACACCGATTTTAACTTTAACCCACGCATTTTTCCAATACATGGAAAGGGCAACTACAGTAAAACCGTCGCGGTTAACTTTGCCGATCAGCGAATCTAGTTCGCGTTTATTCAGCAATAATTTGCGTGTACGCATTGGTTCACAGACAACATGAGTTGAAGCGACGTTAAGCGGTGTAATGGTTGCCCCGAATAGGAAGGCTTCACCGTTTCTAAAAGTGACGTAGCTATCACTGATGTTGGCTTTACCAGCACGCAGGGATTTTACTTCCCAACCTTGCAAAGAGAGGCCCGCTTCGAACTCTTGCTCGATGAAGTATTCGTGGCGGGCGCGCTTGTTTTGCGCAATGGTTGCGGAACCAGGTTTGTATGCTTTTTTCTTTGTCATAATGTTGATCATTATACTGTATGTGGAGGCGAATGAAATCCTTTCCCGCAGGATGCCGGTGCATTTTGTCTCATTTGTTGCACGGAATGGCTAGCAGATTTTTTGTCTGGCGGCAGATAAATGGTATTATCAGTGCGTTTTATGTCTCACAGGAAATGTTATGCCACAAATTAGCCGCTCTGCGTTGGTTCCGTTTAGCGTAGAACAGATGTATCAACTAGTTAATGATGTTCGTTCTTACCCAGAGTTTTTACCTGGCTGTACCGGAAGCCGAGTACTTGATGCTACTGAAAATGAAATGACCGCAGCCGTTGATGTTGCCAAGGCCGGAATAAGCAAAACCTTTACTACACGTAATACATTGACTGATAACCAGAGCATAAATATGCAACTGGTGGATGGACCGTTTCGTAAGTTAATGGGCGGATGGCATTTTACGCCACTGAGTGCGGATGCCTGCAAAGTTGAGTTACATCTTGATTTTGAGTTTACGAATAAGCTGATTGAATTGGCTTTTGGTAAAATATTCAAAGAGTTGGTTGGAAGTATGGTGCAGGCGTTCACCCAACGGGCTAAAGAGGTTTATAGTGTCTGATATTCGCGTTGAGGTGGTTTATGCCCTGCCTGAACGCCAATATCTGCGCTCTGTTTCTCTTGATGAAGGCAGTACTGTTGAAGATGCGATTAAAGCATCGGGTCTGCTTGAGTTGCGATCAGATATCGATCTGACAAAAAATAAAGTGGGTGTCTATAGTCGCTCGGTAAAACTTGGCGATAAGATTAATGACGGTGATCGGGTTGAGATATATCGCCCACTCATCGCTGATCCGAAAGAACTGCGCCGCCAGCGCGCAGAGAATACAAAAAAATAAGGCACAGTCGCGCCTTATTTTTTTATTGTTGCCCTAGGCTGCCCTTGAGAAAAAACGTGCTCTATCTTGTGGTGGCATAAGCAGTAATCGGCCCAGCACAAAAAACTAATCAGCATCCGCCCCTCAATCTACTCGGCAATCTTCGGATAAATTAATTTCCTGCTAACGTTGGATCGTTTTTGATATCAGTCAGCACACCACTGCTATCAAAGGTCAACGTTAATGTTTGTTGCGTGATTTTTTCGTGACCAGGTTGCTGACGGAATACGTAGAACCAGGTTTTAGTACCAAACGGATCCTGCAACATTGGGGTGCCTAAGGTATATGCCACTTGTTGCTGGGTCATACCCTTATGAATTTTGGACGCATCATTAGGTGATAAATAGTTACCCTGATTAATATCAGGCCGGTAGACCACCTTCTCCAGTGTTGAACAACCCGCAGTAAGCATTGCAAGCATTACAGCGGCGGCAGTCAGCATTTTACAGCGCATAGTAATCACATTCCTTTAGGGCGTAGGATGACGATGATAATAGACCTTGCAGCAGTTGGAAACCTTTACAGGGCACCTGTATGACCTCTGGAAAGGAAAAAAGTTAATCTTTTCTATGCTGCGAGCAATTCTTTTGCGTTTGCCAGGGTATTTTTCGTCACTTCACTGCCACCCAGAAGGCGCGCCAACTCTTGCAAGCGGGCTTTTTTATCAAGTCGATGCATATGTGTTTCAGTTTCAGTGCCATCAGTTTGTTTGCTCACAAAGAAATGTTGATGACCACAACCTGCAACTTGCGGAAGGTGGGTCACACACATGACTTGAGTCGACTCGCCAAGCTGGCGCAACAGGCGACCCACTATGGCTGCTGTCGGCCCACTGATACCAACATCAACTTCATCAAAGATAAGCGCAGGGGTATCCATTTTACGTGCTGTAATGACCTGAATAGCCAAGGCGATGCGAGATAGTTCGCCACCAGAGGCAACTTTAGCCAGTGGTTGTAGTGGCTGACCTGGGTTGGTCGTGACACAGAACTCTATCCGGGTCGCCCCTTCGGCACTGAGGTGTTCTGGCTCAAACTGGGTATCGATAGTGAGCCTGCCATGTGGCATCGACAGCTCATGCATGCTCTCGGTAATTAATGCAGCTAATTCATCAGCATAATGCTGACGTTCTTCGTGCAATCGTTTGGCGATAGTAAGTGCGTGCTGATAGTGAGTGTTAACTTCATGACTGAGCTGTTCGTGATCGTTTTCTTGCTGTGAGAGTTGCTCTTGCTCATCCAATAATTGCTGATGGAACTGTGGCAGATCTTCCGGTGCCACGTGGTGTTTGCGGGCCAGATTTAATTGGCGGGATAACCTCTGTTCCAGCTCATATAAGCGATTGGGATCCATATCCAATTGTTCTGCATAATGACGCAATTCATCACTGACTTCACTAATTTGGATTGAGGCTTCTTCCAGCATATTGAGCAAATTGTTGAATTGTTCGTCCATACTCGCCAGTTCGGTTAACTGATTTTTGGCGGAGTAGAGCTGGCTGAGGATGTTGCTTTGTTCATCATCTGACAGTTGCTGCAAGGTCTGTTGGCTGAGTGACAACAGTTGTCCACTGTTTGCCAAGCGCTTATATTCACTATCAATTTGCTCGTATTCTCCCGCTTGCGGGGCGAATGAGTTCAGCTCTTTTAACTGATATTGCAGCAGTTCATGGCGGGCGTTACGCTCCAGTGATTGCTGCTGATGAAGAGCCAGCGCGCGGCAACTTTGGTGCCAGATCTGATAGGCGGCTTTCATTTCTGCCAGCAGGAGTGATTGGTCTGCGTAAGCATCTAATAATTGTTTTTGGTGGTCGGGCCTTAGCAGCAATTGGTGGGCATGCTGGCCGTGGATCTGGATCAGGTGTTGGCCCAGTTCGCGTAATTGGGACAAAGGCACTGCAGTGCCATTAATAAAGCCTCTTGAGCGACCATCTGTTCCAATCGCTCGTCGCAGCAAGCATTCATTGCTGTCATCAAGATGGTTATTTTCCAACCACTGACGGGCTGATGGGGTGTCTGCCAGTGAGAAGCGGGCGCAAATATCAGCGCGTGTAGCCCCCAAACGAACCATGCTGCCATCTGAACGGCTGCCAAGACATAATCCCAAAGCGTCTATGGCGATGGATTTACCTGCCCCAGTTTCGCCAGTAATTGCCGTCATTCCGGGTTGAAAATCAATTTCTAACTCACGCACAATTGCAAAATTACTGATGGTTAATTGGGCCAGCATGGTAAATCTCCTGTACATAAACACATGACTGTATTTGACTACAGTATAAACTGGTTTTATATACAGTAAAGTCCCTAAGGCACTTTTTAGAATAATTTTTTTGACCAACCCAATTTGGTACTTAATGTATTGAAATAGCTGTAGTCTTTTGGATGGATAAGGTTGAGGTGGAAATCACTGCGCCGGATTAGCACTTCTTCTCCCTCCTGAATTGGTAAGGCTATCTGGCTGTCGCAACTTATTTCCAGGTCACTGGTAATTTGTGAGAACTTCAAGCGAATGGTGCTGCTACTATTAATAACCAGTGGGCGAGCTGTCAGGGTGTGCGGGAACATGGGAACCAAGACGATGGCATCCAGTGTGGGTGTCAGGATTGGGCCGCCTGCCGAGAGCGAATAAGCTGTCGAGCCAGTTGGAGTGGCAATGATTAGGCCATCAGAACGTTGAGAAAATGCGAAGCGATCATCAATATACACTTCAAATTCAATCATATGTGCCACTTTGCCAGGATGTAAAACCACCTCATTGATCGCCGTGCTGATGCGGCTTTGTTGATCTGTGCGAGTGACCTGGGCTTCTAGCAAGAAACGTTGTTCGCTTAGGTATTCGCCTTCCAATACATCGGAAAGCTGTTGCTGAGCATTATCCGGGTCTAAATCAGTCAGAAAACCCAGATTACCTCGGTTGACACCAATCACTTTGATATCATAGCGGGCGAGGACTCGTGCGGCACCAAGCATGTTGCCATCACCGCCGACCACCACCGCTAAATCAGCTTTTTGGCCGATTTCAGCCAAACTGCCGGTGACTGCGCCAGTTAAATTGAGATCTTTAGCAATCTGTTGTTCAACCATAACGTCATAGCCTCTGGCGTTTAGCCAGTGGTAGAGCATTTCATGGGTGGCAAGTGCAGCCGGGTGCCGTGGATGACCGACAATACCAATACAATTGAATCTTTTATTATTCATTGCCGTGATTTTCCTTACTGGGGGACTCTTTTACCCCACATTATGACCGGTTCCCTTGAATCCCCGGTTTTGATCCCCATAATAAGCCAAGTAGCGAGATTAATGCTAAAACGCGGAGATATCCATGAGTAGTAAAGAACAGAAAACACCAAACGAGCAAGTCTCGGAAGAAATGGAAAATGCAGCAGAGCAGCAAGTGGAAGCGACACAAGAGACGGGTGAAGGTGTAGATCCGCGTGTTGCCGAGCTTGAAGCGCAGTTGGCTGCAGCCATACAGCGTGAGCGCGAGAGCTTGCTACGCGCTAAGGCTGAGGTTGAGAATATCCGTCGTCGTACTGAATTGGATGTTGAAAAAGCGCATAAGTTTGCTTTGGAAAGATTCTCAGCTGAATTATTGCCAGTGATCGATAATCTGGAGCGTGCACTGGATACTGCTGACAAAGCCAATACCGAGCTGACTTCGATGATTGAAGGTGTCGAATTGACACTGAAATCACTGCTCGATGCGGTCGGTAAATTCGGTATTGAAGTTGTCAGCGATACCAATGTGCCATTTAATCCTGAGGTTCATCAGGCAATGACGATGCTTGAATCTGCCGATCATGAACCCAATAACGTGATGATGGTGATGCAAAAAGGCTATACGCTGAATGGCCGCTTGTTACGCCCGGCAATGGTTGCGGTATCTAAAGCGAAAGCTTAAGGTGTCCTGATGCGAAAAGGCACCTGGAAAGGTGCCTTTTTTATCCGTTTTTTTGAGTCAATAACGTTCTATTCTTCAGTGGGTAGCTTGGGTTGCCAGTCAATTGGCGCTAAACCTTGCTGCTGTAATAACTGATTTGCTTGTGAAAAGTGCTTACAGCCAAGAAAACCACGATGTGCCGAGAGTGGTGATGGATGTGGGGCTTTCAAAATAAAATGGCGCTGGGTGTCAATAATTCGGCCCTTTTTCTGCGCATGAGCCCCCCACAACATAAAAATCACACCTTCACGATGTTCATTCAGTGCCGCAATGACTTTATCGGTAAAGGTTTCCCAGCCAAGATTGGCGTGGGAGTGTGCATTACCCGCTTCGACAGTTAGCACGGTATTAAGTAGCAGCACACCTTGCTCGGCCCAGCTTTGCAAAAAGCCATGGTTAGGTCGCTGGAAGCCAGGAATGTCGGTGGCCAACTCTTTGTACATATTCACCAGAGAGGGGGGCGCGGGGACTCCCGGTAACACGGAAAAGGATAATCCATGAGCCTGATTGGGGCCGTGGTAGGGGTCTTGACCCAAAATAACCACTTTAACCTGATCTAACTCGGTTAGGCGAAACGCGTTAAATACATCTTTTTGTTGCGGGTAGATAATTTTGCCGGCATTGCGTTCTGAGGCCACATAAGCCAGCGTATCTTTAAAATAGGGCAGTTCTTTTTCCTGGCCGATCACATCGTGCCAGCTAAGGGAGACGGACATAAACACTCTCCTTGGTTCTGTAAGATATTGATGCGCTAAGCTTACCGATTCAAACTCGTGAGTGAAACCGTTAAACCTGACTCTGTGACGTCATGATGTTTTTTTGACCTTTTTATGCAAAAAATGTTGAAAATTTACAAAAATAATTGCTGCTAACCCTATTGATAAAATTGATATAAAACATAAATTTGGCTGCGGCACACTTGTCAGCCCGGCGAAAATATTGATTTAAGTCAAGGAATCACGACTGTCTGGCTGGTATACAGAACAATAAGACAACAATGGTTTTACCAAATAACCAAGAAAGTTTTCTCCCCCTTGGAATTTATAGCCGTATTACGGAGGCACCAAATGATTACTGGTATTCAAATTACTAAAGCTAGCAATGAAGCTCTATTGAACTCTTTCTGGCTGCTGGATGATGAAAAAGATGAACTGCGTTGTGTTTGCGCTAAATCAGGCTACGCAGAGGACCAGATCGTTCCAGCAAGTGAGTTGGGCCAGATCGAGTATCGTGAAGTTCCGCTGGAACTGCAACCTACTGTGCGGGTTGAAGGTGGTCAGCATTTGAACGTGAACGTTCTGCGCCGCGAAACGCTGGAAGATGCAGTGAAAAACCCAGAAAAATATCCGCAGCTGACCATTCGTGTCTCTGGCTATGCAGTGCGTTTCAACTCACTGACACCAGAACAGCAACGTGATGTGATTACCCGTACTTTCACTGAAAGTCTGTAACTCTTCTGATACCGATTTAGTGACAAAAATTATAAAGGGAGCTTCGGCTCCCTTTTTTAATTATAAAATAGCCGCTATTAATAAGCGGTTTTTTTGGTTAATGCGCTGAATTAGCCGTTACTCTTGGTATCTGCTTTTTCTTTCGGCTGACGGCGTTTACCCACGTTTTTAGCATCGCGGTGACGAACCTTCACTTTGGCTTTTTCTTTGCTAGCTTCTTTTAGTTCTTTACGCTTAGCCAAAACCTTTTTCGACGGCTTGCCGGTAGATTTTGAACTCGGCTCTTTACTGGTTGGGCGTAGTTCATCAATAACCCGCGGTTTCAGCGGCTCTTTGAGATAACGGCCAATTCTGCCCAGTAATAAGTGGTCATGGGCTTCAACCAGTGAGATCGCCACACCTTTGCGCCCGGCGCGACCAGTACGACCAATGCGGTGGAGGTAGACGTCAGCCGTTAGTGGCAGGTCAAAGTTGAACACGTGACTGATATCGTCGATATCCAGGCCGCGTGAAGCAATGTCAGTCGCCACTAACACATTTACTCGGCCATCACTTAAACGGATAACTGCTTCGGTACGTTTGGCCTGAACCATTTCGCCTTCGAGGAACCAGGCGTTGATCCCCGCTTCACGCAACCAACTGACCAGTTGATGTACCTTTTCACGGGTACGGACGAAAATGATAGATTTCTGCACTTCCGGTTGCTTGAGCAGATGCACCAGCAAAGCGGTTTTGTGTTCGATATCGTCAGCGCGATAGTACCATTGCTGAATTTTTTTGCGTTCACGGCGCGATGGATCAGCTTCCAGCTCGACCGGCTCTTCGAGGATGCGCTCGGCAAACTCACGAATGGCTTCGCCTTCCAGTGTTGCGGAGAACAGCAACGTCTGCTTGCGCCAGCGGGTCTCTGCCGCGATGGTTTCGATATCCTGCGCAAAGCCCATATCAAGCATACGGTCAGCTTCGTCCAGAATCAGGGTCTCTACTGCCCGACAGTCAAAGTTCTCTTCTTTGATGTACTGCAGCAAGCGGCCAGTGGTGGCAACCACAATATCCTGATTCTCGCTAAAGACTTCTGCGTGGTTCATATAAGCCACACCACCGGTGATCGTCGCGATATCCAGTTGTGTGTGCTTGGCCAGTTCACGGGCTTGATCCGCCACTTGCATTGCCAGCTCACGGGTTGGCGTTAGGATCAAAATCCGCGGCGGGCCAGATTTTTTGCGTGGGAAATCCAGCAAATGCTGCAAGGCTGGCAGCAAAAAGGCGGCAGTTTTGCCCGTACCTGTTGGAGCCGAACCCAATACATCACGCCCATCCATCGCAGGCGGAATAGCTGCAGCTTGAATAGCGGTTGGGCGCTCATAGCCTTTGTCGCGCAGTGCGTCAATTAGGCGTTCATCGAGATCGAGTTCGGAAAAATTGGTTACAGTCATGGTCTTCCTCTACTTGGGGCGCCGATTATAGACGGGTTAGCCGAATTCTTCACCTGTTTAAGCGGTAATGATCTCTTTTCCCTTCAATCATATTGTCCTATGCTACGCCGGTTATAGATTTTGGTGACTAATGTGGGCGAACAATTGAAAAAAAAACCGGTATTGCGTGGTGGTGGTTTCACTTTTAAACAATTCTTTGTGGCACATGACCGTTGTGCAATGAAAGTGGGCACCGACGGGGTGCTACTGGGTGCTTGGGTATCGGTAGAGAAAGCCCGCAAAGTACTGGATATTGGCTGCGGCAGCGGGCTTATCGCCTTGATGATTGCTCAGCGTTCGTCATCAGAGGTATTGATTGATGGTGTTGAACTAGAATCTGAGGCGGCGCAACAAGCGAGCAGCAACGCGGCGTTATCGCCTTGGGCTGCGCGAATACGAATTTATGCGCAAGATGTGCATCAGTTTGCCGAAAACCATCCTCATCAGTATGACCTGATAGTCAGTAATCCACCCTATTTTTCCCCCGCAGTGGCTTGCCGGGATGAAGCCCGTGATACCGCACGTTACACCGGCTCCTTAACTCATGACGCTTTACTGAATTGCGCTGAGCAGCTTATCACAGACGAGGGGATGTTTTGTGTGGTTTTACCGCAGGATTTAGGCATCGAACTCGCTCGTTTGGCTGGGCAAAAAAAGTGGTTTGTCCGCAGCCAGGTTGATATTAGGGATCGCCCCGGTAAACCCTTGCATCGAATGTTGCTGACATTATCGCGTGAATCCGGTGAAACCGAATACCAGAAATTGGATCTGCGCCAATCGGAAGGTGTCTACTCACCTGAGTTCTGCGCGTTAATCAGTGATTTTTATCTTAACTATTAGCCTGGATATTAAGAGCGCGGGGGGGAGATTGAAATAGGGCGCAATACTTGAAAATGCGCCCTGACAGGCATTATGGATGGAGAATGGTTGGTTTTGGATTATCTATTTGATCAGGATAATCAAGTGTATAATGCAAACCACGACTCTCTTTGCGGTCCATAGCACAACGTACAATTAACTCGGCGACCTGTACCAAATTACGTAATTCCAGCAGATTATTGGAGATACGGAAATTGGCATAATACTCATCAATCTCCTGCTGCAAAGTATTAATTCGGCGCAAAGCGCGCTCTAAGCGTTTAGTGGTCCGTACGATACCGACGTAATCCCACATAAATAGGCGTAATTCATGCCAGTTATGCTGAATGACAACTCGTTCATCTGAGTTATCAACACGGCTCTCATCCCAGTCCGGTAAATGCTTAGCCAACTTGGCATGGGGTAAGCGCGTAAGAATATCCTCCGCGGCAGACCAGCCGTAAACCAGACACTCAAGCAGCGAGTTAGATGCCATGCGGTTAGCACCATGCAAGCCGGTATAGCTGACTTCGCCAATGGCATATAATCCATCCAGATCGGTGCGCCCGTGCTGGTCAACCATCACGCCACCGCAGGTATAGTGCGCCGCCGGGACGATAGGAATGGCTTCTTTGGTCAGATCAATGCCCAATGACAGCAGTTTTTCGTAAATCATTGGGAAGTGCTGTATCACGAAATCAGCGGGTTTATGGCTGATATCCAGATACATGCAATCTGCACCGAGGCGTTTCATTTCATGGTCTATTGCGCGGGCGACGATGTCACGTGGCGCGAGTTCACCCCGTGAGTCAAAATCGGGCATGAAACGGCTACCATCAGGGCGCTTAAGATAGGCTCCCTCACCACGCAATGCTTCGGTCAATAAAAAGTTACGAGCTTGCGGGTGGAACAGACAGGTTGGGTGAAATTGGTTAAATTCCAGGTTGGCGACTCGACATCCAGCACGCCAGGCCATGGCAATACCATCGCCAGAGGAGATATCTGGATTAGTGGTATATTGATAAACTTTCGCCGCACCACCGGTAGCTAACACGACGGCTTTAGCCCGAAAAGTTTCAACTTTTTCCAACTCGCGGTTCCAGATGTAAGCGCCAACTACGCGTTTAGTCCCCGTCAGGCCAATTTTGTTGGATGTGATAAGGTCGACTGCATTGCAGCGCTCTTTAACTAAAATATTAGGGTGGGTACTTGCTTTACCTACGAGTGTGGTTTCTACTTCTTTACCTGTCGCATCAGCGGTATGCAGAATACGGCGATGGCTATGGCCGCCTTCACGCGTAAGATGATAGCGCTCTTCGCCGTTGGCACTGGTTTCAGTATCAAACAGAACGCCTTGATCAATCAGCCATTGCACACAAGAGCGGGCGTTGCTGGCAATAAACTCTACGGCGTCTTTGTCACAGAGTCCGGCCCCGGCAATCAGGGTGTCATCGACATGTGAACTGATGCTGTCGGTTTCATCAAAAACGGCAGCAATTCCTCCCTGAGCATAAAAAGTGGCGCCTTCATTAAGCGGCCCTTTACTCAGAACGGTAACTTTACAATGTGGCGCGAGGCGTAGTGCTAATGACAAACCGGCAGCGCCACTCCCGATGATCAGTACATCGCTAACGTGTTCAGATGATGATTGCATATCGTATGATGTGTGCAGAAGAAGAGGGAATTTCATGTTAGCCTATCTGCCAGAGCAAAAGCTATGGCTATAAGATGTCTAAATAATATTCAGACAAAAAATCTGGCAACATGGAACTTTGCAAATTTTATAAACTCCAAGCGTGTGCTTGCTCAGGAAAATAATGATATGGCTGGCAGTACTATTTTTGGCGTGAGGATAGATTTCGGGAGAGTTCACCTCGGATGAGCGAGCAGTTAACGGATCAGATGCTGGTTGAACGGGTCCAGAAAGGTGATCAGCAATCGTTCAATTTACTGGTAATTAGATACCAGCATAAGGTTGCGAGCCTAGTATCCCGATACGTGCCTCAGGGCGATGTCCCTGATGTAGTGCAGGAATCTTTTATTAAGGCGTATCGCGCACTGGCATCATTCCGTGGCGATAGCGCTTTCTATACCTGGCTTTATCGTATTGCTGTTAATACAGCAAAGAATTACTTAGTTGCTCAGGGGCGGCGCCCGCCATCCAGTGATGTGGATGCAAATGATGCTGAAAATTACGAAAATGCGGGTGCATTGAAAGAAATATCGAACCCTGAGAACTTAATGTTGTCTGAAGAATTAAGGCAGATAGTTTTTAAAACCATAGAGTCACTTCCTGAAGATCTCCGGATGGCGATTACACTCAGGGAGTTAGATGGTCTAAGCTATGAAGAGATAGCTGAAATTATGGACTGTCCGGTGGGTACTGTTCGTTCCCGTATCTTCCGTGCCAGAGAAGCTATCGATAACAAAGTTCAGCCGCTAATTCAGCGTTAAGCGGACACATAAAGGGTATTTGGCATGCAGAAAGAAAAGCTTTCCGCTCTGATGGACGGAGAAACTCTTGATAGTGAGCTGCTTGGATCTTTATCGAAAGATAAAGCATTGCAGCAAAGCTGGCAGAGCTATCACTTAATCCGCGATACCCTGCGGGGGATGTTGGTGAAGTTTTGCATCTGGATATCGCCAGCCGTGTTGCAGAGGCGCTCAAAAACGAGCCTACTCGTTTTGCTCCTATTGCTGTGCCTGAATCTCAGCCACAACCACATACCTGGCAGAAAATGCCGTTCTGGCATAAAGTTCGCCCATGGGCCAGCCAGATTACGCAAGTGGGTGTAGCAGCCTGTGTTTCGCTAGCCGTCATTGTTGGGGTTCAGCAATATAACCAACCTGAGTCTGGTAATTTGCAGCCAGAGTCACCTGCATTTAATACATTGCCGATGATGGGTAAAGCTTCACCAGTCAGTTTTGGTGTTCCTGCTGATGGTTCTTTCGGAACGTCTCAACAACATCAAGTTCAAGAGCAACGTCGACGCGTCAATATGATGACCCAGTTGCAAGATTTTGAATTGCAACGTCGTTTACCACAAACTGATGTGTTGCAGCAGCCTTCGACATCAACGCAAGCTGCAATTCAAGTCCCTGGCACTCAGTCCTTAGGAATGCAGCAGCAGTAATGAAGCAATTTTGGTTTTCCGTTTGTTTATTGGCGGGCAGCCTGTTCATGCCAACATTAGCTTCGGCGGATACTGCGCCGATAGCTATGTTGCAGGAAATGAGCACTGCCAGCCAATCGCTCAATTATGAGCTATCGTATATCAATGTTAATAAGCAAGGGATTGATTCTCTTCGTTATCGACATGCTATTTTAGATAAAAAAACCTTGGCGCAATTACTGCGTATGGATGGTCCACGTACTGAGATCTTACAGCGTGGAAATGAAATAAGTTATTTCGAGCCAGGTTTTGACTCTTTCACCCTTGCCGGCGAGCATATTGTCGATGCATTGCCTTCTGTTGTTTTCCCCGATTTTGAAAAACTATCAAAATATTATAACTATATTGCCCTTGGTCGTGCCCGCGTAGCGGATAGACCCTGTCAGGTTATTCGGGTGGTATCCCGTGACAGCACTCGCTATAGCTATATTATTTGGATGGATGAGACCACCAAACTGCCGATGCGAGTAGATTTGCTAGATAAGGATGGTGAAACACTTGAGCAATTTCGGGTGATCTCTTTTGCTATCGGAGAGCCTATTCAGGAGATTTTGCAAGGTTTGGTCAAACTCTCTTTGCCTCCGCTGCTTGCACTACCCGCTAAAACTAAGGTGGATTTCACTTGGGCGCCGCGCTGGTTGCCGGAAGGTGTTACCGAGGTTTCACGCAGCCGTCGTACGTTACCGAATATGGATACGCCAACGGAATCACGGCTGTATAGCGATGGCTTATTTAGCTTCTCGGTGAATGTGAACCCGCTGGGTAAAGATGTTCCTTCAGAACAATCTTTGCGTCAGGGGCGTCGCACTGTCCATACCGAAGCTCGCAATAATGTAGAAATCTCCGTCGTTGGCGAGCTGCCTCCTGCAACAGCGAAACGAATTGCTGATAGCGTGGTTCTGGAGTCGGCAAAATGATGAGGGAGTGGGCCACTGTTATCTCGTGGAAAAACGGAATTGCGCTTCTACGTTGTGAGCCACAATCTGGTTGTGGAAGTTGTAGTACGCGTAGCGGCTGTGGCAGCCATCTATTAAACGAATTGGGGCCAGAATCTGATCATCAGCTACAAATAGCAATTTCACAACCGCTTGAGCCAGGACAGAAAGTTGAAGTTGGGATCAGTGAAGGCAGCTTATTACGTTCTGCCTCTTTGGTTTATTTAACCCCATTAGCGGGGTTAATTGGTGGTGGGGCTCTGTTTCAGATGTTATTTGTCACTGATGCATTTACTGCTCTTGGTGCTATTTCAGGAGCTAGCTTAGGTTTTTTGTTAGCCAGAAAATTGGCGGCTAGAATTGAAGGGCAGAGTGATTATCAGCCTACTATTTTACAAATTGGGTTACCGCCAACGGCTATACGAATTCAGCAAGAACAATGATTCATTATCGTCATCTTAGCCATAGTAGGCGGGGATGCGGTTTTGTATCATGTGTTCAATTAAAGCAATAAAAAGGTCAGCACTGATAAGCGCCGAATAGTCTAATGAAAAGAGAATGTTACCTTCCGCATCAAATAATCGTATTTTGTCATGACGTTTTTCACGACAGATCTCGATACGTAAAATATCTTCAATATAAATAATGCCTTCTATCGTCATCAGTGCGTGTGCACTAAGTGTCAGTGGCGTTGTATCTATCTGCATTTTTTTTACTTTAATAACATTTAAAATACCATTAACCATCGGTAAATTTAACCAGCTATCATTTTTTCTGATTTGATCAAACACGACATTTTTACCTAGAGATAAAGTATTTAAGCTTATTACACCAACATGCATAATTTGCTGATGAATTATCGTATTGATAAGAGGGTAAGCGTTGCTTATATTGTTAATGATAATGTTCCATGGCTGAAGTTTTGATGTGCGAAATGCCATGGTGTTAATTTTACTATTGAGATTTATTCCAGTATGGTATTTATGAATGTACAGTATTTTATTAAATGGAATAAAATAGACATTTCCAGTGTAATGATTAAAAACACGCACACCTTTTTCATAAAGGAAATAGGTAAAGGTTGGGCGACTATTTAATCGGTGATAAAATATCAAACTCAGTGAGGTAACTGAAATAGCAACGAAAAAAATAGAGGGAACAGATGGTGCTGAGGAAATGGATTTTGTTATTGAAGTAACAATGAGAGCAAGAACAGACGCTAATGTAAATATTATTGCAGCAATAGTTAGCTTTGATTTTTCAGTTTTGAACTCATGGCGGCTAAGTATTTTTCCTTCGTCAATCATAATATTCTCCATATGCCTGCCAAGAGGATATTGCACTTGGTTGATATTAATAACTCTAGGTTATTTCTCATTGAGGTAAATGAGCATTTTCCTAAAGTGATGTAATAAAAATTCACACTCAAGAATAGAAATTATTGGTTATCATGAATCATGGTAACAATGTTGACTACCACACTGATTATTATCAGAAAAAAATAGCGAAACTTAAAAATAGAGTTTATAGACATAAAATAATTATGGGTATTGTCTGTTTCTAGCGGATATTTGATAGAAATGGTTGTATGTGACTGTGGCATCAATCATCGTGAGCGGTAAGGTGTAGATACATTTTAACAGGGTAAATCAGCTAACAAGCTAAGTGTGATGCCTTTCACGAGGCTAACTTACAGTGTAAGATGCCTGCATATTTATGTGGGTAGTTTTGGGTTTGAGTCCATCGCTGTGTCCACCAATAATTAATTAAAGACAACGACTAGAGAAAAATTCATATAAATGAAGCACATAAGAAACTTTTCTATTATTGCCCATATTGACCACGGTAAATCGACACTGTCGGACCGTATTATTCAGATTTGTGGCGGATTATCTGAGCGTGAAATGGCCGCTCAAGTGCTCGATTCTATGGATCTGGAGCGTGAGCGTGGTATTACCATCAAGGCACAGAGTGTGACCCTTGATTACCATGCTAAAGATGGTCAAACCTATCAACTCAACTTTATCGATACCCCCGGTCACGTTGACTTCTCTTATGAAGTTTCCCGCTCTTTGGCGGCTTGTGAAGGGGCTCTATTGGTGGTAGATGCAGGGCAGGGCGTTGAAGCACAAACGCTGGCAAACTGCTACACCGCGATGGAAATGAATCTGGAAGTTGTTCCGGTACTGAACAAAATCGACTTGCCTGCCGCTGACCCTGAGCGTGTTGCTGAGGAGATCGAGGACATTGTCGGTATTGATGCAACGGATGCGGTTCGTTGCTCAGCCAAAACAGGTGTTGGTGTCCCTGATATTCTTGAGCGTTTGGTGCGTGATATCCCGCCACCGGAAGGTGATCCAGATGGCCCATTGCAGGCGCTGATTATCGACTCCTGGTTTGATAACTATTTGGGTGTGGTGTCATTAATCCGTATCAAAAACGGTTCATTGCGCAAAGGCGACAAAGTTAAGGTAATGAGTACCGGCCAGAGCTATAACGCTGAGCGCCTTGGTATCTTCACGCCAAAACGCATTGATCGTGATGTGCTTAACTGCGGTGAAGTCGGTTGGTTGGTCTGTGCGATTAAAGACATTCTCGGTGCGCCAGTTGGCGATACCTTGACTTTAACCCGCAACCCGGCTGAGAAATCATTACCTGGCTTTAAGAAAGTTAAGCCACAGGTATACGCGGGTCTGTTCCCGATTAGCTCAGATGATTATGAAGCCTTCCGTGATGCACTCGGTAAGTTAAGTCTTAACGATGCATCTCTGTTCTACGAGCCAGAAAGCTCGACGGCATTGGGCTTTGGTTTCCGTTGTGGTTTCCTTGGCTTGCTGCATATGGAAATCATTCAGGAACGCCTGGAGCGTGAATACGATCTGGAACTTATCACCACGGCACCAACAGTGGTGTACGAAGTGGTCACCACCAGTCAGGAGACGGTTTATGTCGATAGTCCTTCCAAGCTACCTGCACTGAACAATATTGAAGAACTGCGCGAACCTATTGCAGAATGCCATATGTTGTTGCCACAGGAGTATCTGGGTAACGTCATCACGTTGTGTATCGAAAAACGTGGTATGCAGACCAACATGGTTTACCACGGTAACCAAGTTGCGTTGACATATGAAATTCCGATGGCTGAAGTGGTGCTTGATTTCTTCGACCGGCTGAAATCTACCTCTCGGGGCTATGCTTCACTGGATTACAATTTCAAACGCTTCCAGACCTCTGACATGGTCCGTGTTGATGTGTTAATCAACAACGAACGTGTGGATGCGTTGGCACTGATTACCCATCGCGACAATGCGCAGTACCGCGGTCGTGATCTGGTTGAGAAAATGAAAGAGCTGATTCCACGCCAGCAATTCGATATTGCGATTCAGGCGGCTATCGGCAACCACATCATTGCCCGTTCAACCGTGAAACAGCTACGCAAAAACGTACTGGCGAAGTGTTATGGCGGTGACGTTAGCCGTAAGAAAAAACTTCTGCAGAAACAGAAAGATGGTAAGAAACGTATGAAGCAGGTCGGTAACGTTGAATTACCGCAAGAGGCTTTCCTGGCTATTCTGCACGTCGGAAAAGACAGTAAATAAGGAGTTTTGATGGCTAATATGTTCGCTTTGATTTTAGCGATAGCAACGCTGTTGACAGGGATTATCTGGTGCTTCGAGCGGTTTAAATGGGGCCCAGCCCGTCAGGCGAAAATTGCCGCAGTGCATGCGCAAACGGCGGAGATCAAGGCACAAACGGGCTGTGCGGTAGATAATAAAACCTTATCGCAGGCGGCTAGACAACCAGGCTGGATTGAGACTTGTGCCTCCGTCTTCCCGGTGTTGGCACTGGTATTTATCGTGCGTTCGTTTATTTACGAGCCTTTCCAGATCCCGTCTGGTTCGATGATGCCAACGCTATTGATCGGTGATTTCATTCTGGTTGAGAAGTTTGCTTATGGCATTAAAGATCCGATAACGCAAACTACGCTGATCCCTACCGCGCATCCAAAACGTGGTGATATTGCTGTATTTAAATATCCGCTTGATCCACGTGTGGACTATATCAAGCGTGTGGTGGGGTTGCCGGGTGATCGGGTTAGCTATAATCCAATCAGCAAAGAAGTGACGGTTCAACCTGCGTGTAATACCGGAACCTCTTGTGATAGCGCGTTGCCAATTACCTACAGCCCATCCGAGCCAAGTGATTTCGTGCAGACATTCCGTTATAGCGGTAATGGCGAAGCTTCTGCTGGATTCTTCCAGATCCCGACTAATCAGGCTGTGCCTGATGGTGGCGTGCGTCTGCGTGAGCGGAGCGAGACGTTAGGATCAGTTGCACACCATATTCTGACTGTTCCAGGGCGTCAGGATCAGATAGGCGCCTATTATCAGCAGCCTAATCAACCGCTAGGGGTTTGGGTGGTGCCGGAAGGCCACTACTTTATGATGGGCGACAACCGCGATAATAGTGCAGATAGCCGCTACTGGGGTTTTGTGCCAGAACGTAATCTGGTCGGTAAGGCCACGGCTATTTGGATGAGTTTTGAAAAGCAAGAGGGTGAATGGCCAACGGGCGTGCGTTTAAGTCGGATTGGTGGCATTCATTAATATCGACTCCCCAAAGTCATTAGCGTGGTAGCAGGTCGTCGTTAACAGATCTCGAATCATTGGCAAATGTCAGTGATTCGAGAGTGTGAATGTTGCTAATATCGCAGTGAGTTCAGGTGAGCAGGGTATTTAAACGCAGCATTATATTTCCACTCGTTGTAGAATAACCTTTCGAGCGATAAAAGTTGGCTCTTTTATGGGGGCCACTGCAAACGAAACAGTTTTGTCCTGATATTTTTGGTGGATCAGACCTGTTCCGTATGCTGTAGTTTTTGACGCATTCTTGATCTATTGGTAACTCATGAACCCCATCGTAATAAACAGGCTACAGCGGAAGCTGGGCTACACTTTTCAACAGCAGGAGCTCTTGCTGCAAGCACTGACTCATCGTAGCGCCAGTAGTAAACACAATGAGCGTTTGGAGTTCCTGGGTGACTCTATATTAAGTTTTGTTATCGCCAATGAGCTGTATCGCCGTTTTCCCCGTGTTGATGAAGGGGATATGAGCCGGATGCGTGCGACATTGGTCAGAGGCAATACACTCGCCGAAATGGCCCGTGAGTTTGACCTTGGTGAGTGTCTACGCCTTGGGCCGGGCGAATTGAAGAGTGGCGGTTTTCGTCGTGAATCAATTTTAGCGGATACGGTAGAAGCCTTGATTGGCGGTATATTCTTAGATAGCGATATACATATGATTGAACGGCTGATTCTCGACTGGTATCGCAGTCGGTTAGAGGAGATAAGCCCCGGTGATAAGCAGAAAGACCCAAAAACGCGCCTGCAAGAGTATTTGCAGGGCCGTCATCTGCCATTGCCTTCTTATCTGGTCGTGCAGGTTCGCGGTGAAGCACATGACCAGGAATTTACTATCCACTGCCAGGTGAGTGGCTTGAATGAACCGGTAATAGGTACTGGTTCAAGCCGACGTAAAGCTGAGCAGGCGGCAGCGGAACAAGCGCTGAAACAGTTGGAGCTTGAATGAGCGAAGTAGAAAAAACGTATTGTGGTTTTATTGCAATTGTAGGTCGCCCAAATGTGGGTAAATCTACCTTGCTCAATGAATTGTTGGGGCAAAAGATCTCCATCACTTCACGTAAACCGCAAACCACACGCCACCGTATTATGGGTATCCATACTGAAGGGCCATATCAGGCCATCTATGTTGATACCCCTGGGCTGCATATTGAAGAAAAACGCGCCATTAACCGCTTAATGAATCGCGCGGCCAGCAGCTCTCTTGGTGATGTGGAATTAGTGATTTTTGTGGTTGAAGGCACCAATTGGACTGCCGACGACGAAATGGTAGTTAATAAGCTGCGCAGCTTAGATTGCCCAGTGTTATTGGCGATCAACAAAGTTGATAACGTAACAGACAAAAGTAAGCTGTTGCCGCATATCCAGTTCTTAAGCAAACAGATGAATTTCCTTGATGTTGTGCCGATCTCTGCTGAGAAAGGGATGAACGTGGATACTATTGCTGGCATCGTGCGCAAGCTTATGCCGGAAGCTGAACATCACTTCCCGGAAGATTACATCACTGACCGCTCCCAGCGTTTTATGGCGTCAGAGATCATTCGCGAAAAGCTGATGCGCTTTTTGGGTGAGGAGTTACCTTACTCAGTGACAGTTGAAATTGAACAGTTTGTACCAAACGAACGCGGTGGCTATAACATCCACGGGTTGATTTTGGTTGAGCGCGAAGGCCAGAAGAAGATGGTCATCGGCAACAAAGGTTCAAAAATCAAGACTATCGGCATTGAAGCTCGTCAGGACATGGAGAAAATGTTCGAGGCTAAAGTGCATCTTGAGCTGTGGGTGAAAGTGAAATCAGGCTGGGCAGATGACGAACGTGCATTGCGCAGCTTAGGCTATACCGACGACCTGAAGTAAGGTCGCCAATGGACGGTTGGCAGCGCGCATTTGTCCTGCATGGGCGACCTTACAGTGAAACCAGTTTGATGCTGGATTTATTCACTGAAGGGGAGGGCCGTATGCGAGTGCTGGCAAAAGGTGCGCGCGGTCGCCGCTCCAATCTAAAAGGCTGCTTGCAGCCTTTTACGCCTTTGCTGGTTCGCTGGACTGGTCGCGGTGAAGTCAAAACATTACGCAGTGCTGAGCCGGTGTCGTTGGCCCTCCCATTGAGCGGCTCTATGTTGTACAGCGGCTTATATGTCAATGAGCTGCTTTCTCGCGTGTTAGAGCACCAAACCAACTACTCCGCTCTATTCTTCGACTATCTACACTGCTTGCAATCATTGGCTGGTAGCGATGGAACGCCTGAATATGCATTGCGCCAATTTGAATTGGCGATCTTGGCTCACCTTGGTTATGGCGTTGATTTTCTTCATTGTGCCGGTAGTGGACAACCAGTAGCGGACACCATGACCTACCGCTATCGGGAGGAGAAAGGCTTTATCGCCAGTCTGGTTATCGACCATTACAGCTTTACCGGTCGCCAATTGCTGGCTTTGGCTAACCGTGAATTTCCTGATGCCGATACTTTGCGTGCTGCCAAACGATTCACCCGCATTGCTCTGAAACCCTATCTGGGCGGTAAGCCGCTAAAAAGTCGCGAACTGTTTCGCCAATTTGTCATTAAACCGCCGGCTGAACCCTTAGCCTAGTGCGGGCCTTCACTATTTAAGCTCTCCTCGCCAATTTTCACTTATTGCCGCCAGTCGACTCAGTGTAAACTGCGAAGCACTTATACGTTTCATAGCAGGCTTTTTTTGCGTGCTTATTGACCTAATCAAGATGCATCCATAACTGGAGGGCTGTCATGGCTGATTTGTTGCTGGGCGTTAATATCGATCACATCGCGACATTACGAAATGCACGTGGAACCATTTACCCTGATCCTGTTCAGGCCGCGTTTATCGCCGAACAAGCCGGTGCTGATGGTATTACCGTGCATTTACGCGAAGATCGTCGTCATATCACCGATCGTGATGTGCGTATCTTGCGTCAGACCATCCAGACCCGTATGAATCTGGAAATGGCAGTCACTGATGAAATGGTGGGTATTGCCTGTGAGCTACAACCCCACTTTTGCTGTTTGGTGCCGGAAAAACGTCAGGAAGTGACCACTGAAGGCGGTTTGGATGTCGCAGGGCAAATCGATAAAATGACCGTTGCGGTTAGTCGATTAGCTGAAGCTGGCATTCTGGTATCACTGTTTATTGATGCAGATATGCGCCAGATTGATGCGGCTGTTACCGTCGGTGCGCCTTATATTGAGATCCATACTGGTGCTTATGCGGATGCCACCACTGATTTGGCGCGTCAGGCCGAGTTAGTGCGGATTACCAAAGCCGCGACTTATGCTGCCAGCAAAGGGCTGAAGGTTAATGCGGGTCATGGCCTGACTTACCATAATGTGCAGCCGATCGCCGCCCTACCTGAAATTCACGAGCTGAATATTGGCCATGCCATTATTGGTCAGGCAGTGATGACCGGCCTTGCCGCTGCGGTTAGCGAGATGAAGGTATTGATGCGGGAAGCGCGTCGTTAATGGCTATCCTTGGCTTAGGCACTGATATTGTTGAAATTTCAAGGATAGAAGCGGTGGTTGAACGTAGCGGTGACAGGCTGGCGCGGCGCATCCTGAGTCCATCGGAATGGCAACATTATCAGCAGCATCAGCAACCAATCCGTTTTCTGGCTAAACGTTTTGCGGTCAAAGAGGCGGCGGCCAAAGCATTTGGCACCGGTATCCGTAATGGGTTGGCGTTTAATCAGTTTGAAGTGGTTAACGATGCCTTAGGTAAGCCGACCCTGCATTTGCATCAACGGGCGGCCGAATTGGCCGTTGAGTTGGGGGTCAAATCCCTGCATGTCACTTTAGCCGATGAGCGGCGTTATGCCTGCGCGACAGTGATTATTGAAAACTAGCGCGATTTTCGAGCGGTGGCGAAAGAGAAACTAACAGGCGTGCATGAAAATGCCGCCTTTTTTATTCGCAGGTGGCTATTACAGACGATCGGCGTGATGCAGTTGGACAAATTTATCCCACAACTGCTCGTTAGATTCAACCCAGGCAGGATCGGCAGAAATGGTATTATCGATAGGGCAGACCAACTGGCAAGTTGGCGTCTCGTAGTGACCAACACACTCCGTGCAGCGCATGGGGTCAATCTGATAGATCTCTGCACCCATGGAAATTGCCTCGTTAGGGCATTCCGGCTCGCACATGTCGCAATTAATGCATTTACGAGTGATCAATAGGGCCATGATTCTCTTACCTTAGGTCGGGTATTCTCAACAGCGGAGGATTATACGCCTCTCAACTCCTTAGACCAGTTTTTTCATCAGTGCGGCGCTGTGCTTGATGTGATCCTGAGCGCTTTCAAGATCTTGCTGAATCATCGCCATAAACAGCAGATCCGTCAGTGCATATTGCGCAGTGCTGGAAGAGATAGCAGCACTGCGGATCACCGGCTCTTCCGAGATGGTATACAAGCAGTGGTCAGCGCGCTGCTGCAAACTGTTGGGGGAGAAACTGGTCAGTGCCAGCACCTTGGCACCACATCGCTGCGCCTCTTCAGCTGCCAGATTGATCTCTCGCCGCTCGCCACTAAAAGAGATTGCCAACAGCAAATCCCGCGAATCCAATGCTTGCACAGCAGCTAACTGGGCGTGCATATCCGTTTCCGATACTGCCATTACGCCAATTTTCAACAGTTTATAGGCAAGATCTTTCGCCACCAGCCCTGAAGCACCAATGCCGGTCAAGATAATGCGCCGTGCCGCCCGCAGCATCTCCAGGGCTTGGGTGAGGCGCTGCTCGCTATTGATATCCAGTGTGGCGCGCAGCGCGGCGGCTTTTTCACTCAATAATTTTTCGCCGACGGTTTTTAAGCTGTCGGTACTCAGAATTTGGTTATGAAGTGTGATGGCCTGCGCGGGTGCGGCGACAACCTCGCTCAGGGCCAGTTTGAGGGCCGGAAAACCTTTGTAGCCTAATTTCTGAGCAAATTTGACCACTGCTGATTGGCTGACACCGGTCTGCTGCGCCAGTCGTTGCGAACTCAGATGGCGCGCCTGTTCAGGGTTGGTCAGCAGAAAGTCGGCCAGCTTGCGATCATTTTGTGCCAGCGTCGGGTAGAGCTGACGGATACGTAGAAGAGTGCTCATAAATCAGTTCCTGAATCAGGGGCGCTTGATAAAAATACCCATTAATACTGCAGGTAAAGGCTAAGTTAGGCAGCATAACACCCTTTTTTTGTGATCATCCGATGAATGCGACAAGAAAACAGTCGCTTTAATGAATATTATATTCAATTATAAGTAAACATTTATGAATTAAAAATTCACTGAGGGTAGATCATGAATCTGGGCGCATTGATTTCTGAAAGCCGCAATCCGGCCACCATGGAGTTGGACAAACTCTCTACGCTGGCGATGCTGACTTGTATTAATGATGAAGACTGTAAAGTGCCGCAGGCCATTCGTCTGGTCTTGCCAGCCATTGCGCAGGCGGTTGAACTGGCCGCCGAGGCATTAAAACAGGGGGGGCGGCTGATTTATCTGGGAGCAGGCACCAGCGGGCGGCTTGGGGTTTTGGATGCCTCTGAATGCCCGCCAACTTTCGGTGTGCCTCATGGCATGGTGATTGGCTTAATTGCTGGTGGCCCTGGTGCATTACTCAAAGCGGTTGAAGGTGCCGAAGATGATATGGCGCTCGGCGCGCGGGATCTGCAAGATTTGAATCTCACCGCCACCGATATGGTGGTTGGCCTGGCGGCTTCTGGTCGTACGCCTTATGTCATTGGCGCCCTGCGCTATGCCCGTCAGTTGGGCTGCCCGACGGCGGCCATCTCCTGTAATCCCGACTCCCCCATAGCGCAGGAAGCACTGGTTGCTATCTCACCGGTGGTCGGGCCGGAAGCTCTGACCGGTTCCACTCGAATGAAATCAGGTACTGCGCAGAAATTGGTGCTGAATATGTTATCCACCGGCGCGATGATCAAGCTGGGTAAGGTTTACCAAAATCTGATGGTGGATGTGAAAGCGACCAATGTGAAGCTGGTTGATCGCGCTTGCCGTATCGTGGTGGAGGCCACCGGTGCCAGCCGTGCAGAGGCTGAAAATGCCCTGTCGCAAACTGAATTTGAAGTGAAACCGGCCATTTTGATGATTCTGAAAGGGGTGAGCGCCGAGCAGGCCCGTCAGGATCTACAGCAGCATCATGGCTATTTACGTGCTGCATTGTAACAGTCACTTTCAGGGGATCGGCAATGGATAAGTCCACTATATTGGCAACACAAATTCTTGCGGGTATTGGCGGTGAAGGGAATATTCTCAAACTTGAAAACTGCATGACCCGGGTTCGTATTGTCGTGAAAGATGAGCAACTGCCGGATTTAGCGCTGCTTAAACAGTTGCCGGGTGTGAAGGGCTACATCAAGCAGGGGCAGCAGCATCAGCTAATTGTTGGCCCTGGTGCGGCGTCCAAAGTGGTTGATAGTATGCGTAAGCTATTGAAGAATAATGAGGATTATGCTGCGGCACCTCAGGATGATATCAGCCGCAATAAGGCGCAGGCCAAGGCGAAATATGCCGCGCCAATGAGTGAAGCTTTGCGGCAACTGGCGAACATATTCATCCCGATTATCCCGGCATTTATTGCCTCAGGTTTGATTATGGGGATAGTTAACCTGCTGAAACGGCCTGATATTTCCGGCGATCTGGCGCTGCAATACCCAAACCTGCTCGGCCTGCTAGCCATTTTCGGTAGCGCAGTATTCGCCATTATGAATATTTTGGTGGGGGTGAATGCCGCCAAAGTCTTTGGTGGCTCAGCAGCCATGGGGGGCGTGATGGCGGGCATTCTGACCAGTCCGGCATTGGCGCAAATTAGCTTATTTGGTGAGGCATTGCAGCCGGGACGGGGTGGTGTCATCGCCGTGCTACTGGTGGTGGCACTGATGTGCTGGCTAGAGAAGTGGCTACGCCAGCGCCTGCCGGAGTCCATTGAGCTTATCGTCAACCCCCTGTTGACGACCCTGATTACCGCCTCGTTAGCCATTGTGATTTTGCAGCCATTGGGCGGCTATATCTCTGAGGGCATTACCCATGGTGTCAATCTGGCGATTGATCATGGCGGCTTGCTGGTGGGTGCGCTGTTGTCCGGCTTCTTCCTGCCACTGGTATTGACCGGGCTGCATCAAGGGTTAGTTCCTATTCATGTGGAGCTGGTTCAAGCCCACGGTGCCAATCCACTGTTGCCGATTTTGGCGATGGCGGGTGTCGGGCAGGTGGGGGCGGCGCTGGCGGTATTAATGAAAACCCGCAATAGCCGATTGAAAAAAGTGATCAAAGGGGCGCTGCCGGTGGGCATCCTGGGGATCGGCGAGCCGCTGATTTTCGGTGTTACTTTGCCTCTGGGGAAACCTTTTATTGCAGCCTGCTTAGGGGGCGCGGTGGGGGGCGCACTGATCAGTTACTGGAAAGTGGCGACGGTGATTACTTTTGGTATTTCCGGTTTACCACTGGCGCTGACCATTGTAACCGGTAAAGTGATGTTGTATTTAGTGGCTATGGTTGTCACCATACTGGCAGGTTTTCTATTTACCTGGTTTATGGGATTTAATGACCCTGAGGAGTAACTTTTGAGCGGAAAGCAGGCCAGCTCCACCTTTGAGCAAACTGACCTTCATCCTAAAACGACACGCGAACCGCTAGCCGTCAGTGGCAAACGCGTTGTCTTTTTTGATTTAGATGGCACTTTGCATCAGCAGGATATGTTTGGCAGCTTTTTGCGTTTTTTGTTGCGCCACCTGCCACTGAATCTGTTGTTGGTGATCCCGCTACTGCCGGTGATTGGCTTGGGATTATTGGTTGGGGGGCGCTGCGCCCGCTGGCCGATGAGTCTGTTGCTGTGGGCGACGACCTTCGGGCGGCGGGAAGCGAAGCTGAAAGATTTGGAGTTGCGCTTCGTGCAGGCGTTTCGGCAGAAAGTTACCGCGTTTCCGGTGGTGGTGATGCGGTTGCGCGAATACCTGGAGAGCAGTGACGCCGAGGTTTGGCTAATCACCGGTTCGCCGCAGCGACTGGTCGAGCAGGTTTACCATGACTCAACATTTATTCACCGCTTACGGCTGGTGGGGAGCCGCATGGCACGGCGCAATGGCGGCTGGGTGCTGCCTCTGCGCTGTTTGGGGCCAGAGAAAGTGGTGCAGTTGGAGCAACGGTTGGGGTCACCGCTGAAACTCTACAGTGGATATAGCGACAGTA
This sequence comes from Yersinia bercovieri ATCC 43970, assembly GCF_013282745.1. Classification (NCBI taxonomy): domain Bacteria; kingdom Pseudomonadati; phylum Pseudomonadota; class Gammaproteobacteria; order Enterobacterales; family Yersiniaceae; genus Yersinia; species Yersinia bercovieri. The sequence goes on along the minus strand of NZ_CP054044.1, from coordinate 210,607 downwards.
AGCAGGATAACCCGCTGCTGCACTTCTGTGAGCATCGTTGGCGGGTCAGTAAGACCGGCGAATTGCAGCAACTAGAGTAAAAGTTGTTGCTGCTATTCGCCACGTTAATGGGTTACCCCTTAGTGAGTGACGTCATTGTCATGGTGGCCAAGCCGCCAGATCCGCTCAGCATGTCTGCCCAGCAGCCATAGGCTGATGCCCAACAGCAGGAATAGCACCGTTTTTGGCATTGCATCCCAGAATAGCTCAAAGAAGCGGGTATACAGGTTGATGGCGAGGAATGTCAGGCCAAAGCCGCGTAACATCGCATCATCCCGTTTTAGCCCTAGCCAGATGGCCATTCCAGCCGCCATGGCAAACAATAAGCTCCAATGTAACAGCTCTATCTGGCGAGTCTGATACCAATGGTCAATATCGCCGTAATTGCCAAAAATAGACAGTATCCATAAGGCGATAAACAGGTAAAGCAGCCCCATCGCCTGTGAAACCCGATCTAGTCGACGCCGCGCCAGTTGCGGTTGCAACGCCAGCGCAGCGGCGCACAGCACCAGGCCAAAGGCGATAAAGCGCATCGGATAATTCATTCCTAGCCAATAAGCGCCCCAACCTGATGCATAGCCGGTCTCCGCCCCAAAGGCATTCCCTAGCGAGAGTAACGCGAATAGCCACACCAGCGGCGAGCGGCCAAACCAACCGACCACGCCATAGATAAGGGTGCCGAGCAGCAATAAGCCAGAGAATCGCCCACTGCCATTATCCAGCCAGAGGCCCAGTTGGCTGATAGCGGCGGCGGTCATCAGGACGCCGAGGAACAGTATCGCCTCATTGCTGTAGATTTTGCTGGCATCTTGTCGGCGGCGGCGAAAGCCCCAAATATAAAGCAGGGTTGCCAAAACCCCTGTCACGGCGACCCGCACCGGGGGATCGAAGCGGAAAAACTGACTAATCCAATTGAGCAGGAGTGTGTCAGCCATTAAGCTGCCAATGGAGATAACCAGTGACGCCAGTGCTGCGAGAAAGGCATAACCTGCCAACCTGCGCCAGTCAAAAGGTTGAATATCGATGTGGTTTAATAAGCGCTGATGTTCTTCCTCGGCGATCACCCCTTCATTGACCCATCCATTGAGCGTTTTGCGCACAATCGTGGCATTTTTCTTGCTGAGCTTCATTTATCTGGCTTCCATTATCAGAGAACACTCATATCGGCAGGTACGTTTTCTATCCAGCCGAAACAGTAACCGATCATGATATTCTGAGCTACTTTATATGCAGCTAGTGAAGCTGTTGCCGGGATAACGGGTGTAGAGGTTATGGTTAGCTGTGTATAATGCACGCCGCAAAAGTAGCTGAGAGGTTAATGTGTCTGCTGATAACAATTTATCTTCTGAATGTGTGTCGACCGCTGAGTACAGTGATGAGTACTGGATGCAGCGCGCGTTGATGCTGGCCCTGCGCGCGCAGGAAGAGGGTGAAGTCCCAGTGGGCGCGGTGTTGGTGCTGGATAATCAGGTGATTGGCGAAGGCTGGAACCGCTCTATTTGCGATAGTGATCCCACGGCGCACGCCGAGATCATGGCGCTACGGCAAGGTGGGCAAGTGGTGCAGAATTATCGTCTGCTGGACGCCACCCTCTATGTGACGCTGGAGCCATGTGTGATGTGTGCCGGTGCTATGGTACACAGCCGGATTCGCCGTTTGGTGTATGGGGCGAATGATCTGAAAACTGGTGCCGCAGGATCACTGCTGGATATTTTACGCCACCCAGGGATGAATCATCAGGTGGAGATCAGCGCGGGTGTGCTGGCAGAGGCCTGTTCCCAGCAGTTAAGCGCGTTTTTTCGTCAGCGCCGCGCGCAGCAGAAAGCATTGAGAGTCGCGCTGCGGGCCTCGGTGGACAAAAATTAACCCGCGCGCGATAACCTGAGATGAAAAATGAGTGTTAGTTACTGATTGACCAGCCGGGGGCGACGACCGGATAGGCTCTCCCCAATTCAGCCTCGATAGCCGCGTGTTGGGCAGCTTTTTTCTCTTTTTCCTGCAAATATCCCACCAAACTCACCTGATAACGGCGAATATTCTCGACGTAGTTATAGGCTTCGTGACCACGGGCGTAGCCATAGGTGGTGCTCGGGTAGTAGCGTTTTTGGCTCAACATGGGGAGCCGCATTTTGACATCAACCCAGCTGTCTGGGTTGCCATTCTGGTTTTTGGTCAGCCGCCGTGCATCCAGCATATGACCATAACCCATATTGTATGCCGCCAGTGCGAACCAGATTCGCTCATCCTCGGGGATGGTTTCCGGCACTTTTTGCATCAGCCGCTGCAAATAGATGGAGCCGCCTCTAATGCTCTCCTCGGGGTCTACGCGGTCTTTGACCCCCAAACCATCTGCGGTGGCGCGGGTTAGCATCATCAAACCCCGCACGCCGGTTGGCGAGGTGGCTTGCGGATTCCAATGAGACTCCTGATAAGCAATCGCCGCCAGCAATTTCCAATCGATATCACCTGCATGTTTTTCAAACAGTGGCCGGAAAGTAGGCAGCACATTGTCGATGGCGGAGAGGAAAGTTTTGGTATCGACATAATCAAAGCTACCGACATGGCCGAGATATTTCTCCTCCAGCCGCGCCAAACTGCCGTCTTCCACCATCTGGCTGTAGAAGTCGAGCATCGCGGCATAGAGGCTGTCATCACTACCTTTGCGGAAATACCAGGTCACCGGCTCTTCATCTGTGACATCAAAGGCGACCGCCAATTGCGGGTGAATGCGTTGCAGCAGAGCAATGGTGATGGAGTCACCCAGGGTATAGTCGAGTTTGCCATCAGCAACTTGCTCCAGTAGCTCTTTCCCTGTGCGGTCAATGGATGATCCCCAGTTAAGATCCGGATATTTGCTCTGCTTAAGCTGTTTTAGTGTGGTCATATGAGCTGAACCGGAGGCAACAATCAGCTGCCCTTTCAGATCACCGAAGGATTTTGGTCGTGGTGTGCCAAGTCGGTAGACCAACTGCTGCGAGACCGAATAGTAGGCAGGGCCAGAGCGCGCCCGATTAAGACGTTCGCGGTTATAGATAAGCCCGGCGGCCAGCATATCTGCATCATCGCTATCTAAAGCATCAAACAGATCGTCAATATTATGATGTGGGGTCATGACCAGCTTGACCCCCAGATAATCGGCAAAACGTTTTGCCAGCTCATAGTCGAGGCCGGAAGGGCCATCTTTTCCGGGGGTGTAGTTCAGTGGTGAACTAATAGTGCTAACTCGCAGCTCACCACGGGCTTTTATGCGATCGAGTTGCCCCTCCTGACCATTGCGCCAGGGAATATTGGGCCACAGTGCGAGGGCCAAAAGTATGGCAATTACACCGATAACAAAGTAATTTAATTTTATGCGCGTCAAATAGTTATCTCTCGGCAGCGCTCTTTATATATGTGTCGTGAAGCGAGAATCGACATGGTTAAATCCCCAGTGGAGTGGCATTTTGCGCAACAAATCGTCAGTGTGCAACTTTATTGCGTGCTTATTTATCCGGTATTCAGCCAATAACCCTAATCGCAGTTTCTGACGCAATTATGAATAATAGCTACGCAAACGGTTTCGTCGGCGGCTTAGATTCACTATAATGGCGCGCGTTTTCCCCTGTTTTGCGCCAATGAGTGCTGCGCCCAATGAAGTGCTGTTCCAGTCGCTTCGAAGAGAGAGAAACTTAGATTATGGAAATACTGCGTGGTTCGCCCGCTTTGTCGGCTTTTCGTGTTACCAAACTGTTGTCCCGTTGCCAGGATGCTCACCTGCCGGTGAGTGATATCTACGCCGAATATGTTCACTTTGCCGATGTTAGCGCACCACTGAGTGCCGATGAACACGCCAGACTCCAACGGCTGCTTAAGTATGGGCCATCTCTCCCTGAGCACGCGCCAGAAGGGCGTCTACTACTGGTTACCCCACGGCCGGGAACCATCTCTCCGTGGTCTTCCAAAGCCACTGATATTGCGCACAACTGTGCATTGCCACAAGTGCTGCGGCTGGAACGTGGTTTGGCTTTCTATATTCAAGTTCAAGGCCCGAGTCTGAATGAAAGCCAGTGGCAACAACTGTCGGCGCTGCTGCATGATCGCATGATGGAAACGGTATTTTCCGATTTGCAGCAAGCAGAACAGCTGTTCTCTCATCATCAGCCAGCCCCGGTACAACGGGTGGATATTCTGGCGCAGGGCCGCAGTGCACTGGAGCAGGCCAATACCAAATTGGGTCTGGCACTGGCAGCGGATGAAATTGATTATCTGCTGGCCGCCTTTACCGGGCTTGGGCGCAACCCGACGGATATTGAGCTGTATATGTTTGCGCAGGCAAACTCTGAGCACTGCCGCCATAAGATCTTTAACGCGGATTGGATAATCGACGGGGTTGCTCAGCCTAAGACCCTGTTCAAAATGATCAAAAATACCTTTGAACACACGCCGGATTACGTGTTGTCTGCTTATAAAGACAATGCCGCGGTGATGGAAGGTTCTCAGGTTGGGCGCTTCTTTGCCGCGCCAGAGAGTGGTGTTTATGGCTACCATCAGGAAGAGGCGCATATTCTGATGAAAGTTGAGACCCATAACCACCCAACGGCCATTTCACCCTGGCCGGGAGCGGCGACCGGGTCTGGTGGTGAGATCCGTGATGAAGGTGCCACCGGACGTGGCGCGAAACCGAAAGCAGGTTTGGTGGGCTTCTCAGTCTCTAACTTGCGTATTCCCGATTTCGAGCAGCCGTGGGAAGAGAATTTCGGCAAGCCGGCGCGGATAGTCACCGCGCTGGATATCATGACCGAAGGCCCATTGGGCGGTGCCGCATTCAATAATGAATTTGGTCGTCCAGCGCTGCTGGGCTACTTCCGCACCTATGAAGAGCGGGTTAACAGCCATAACGGCACTGAGTTACGTGGCTACCATAAGCCCATTATGTTGGCGGGTGGGATCGGCAATATCCGTGCCGATCATGTGCAAAAAGGCGAGATCACCGTCGGCGCTAAGCTGGTGGTACTCGGCGGCCCGGCAATGAATATTGGCCTGGGGGGCGGCGCGGCTTCATCCATGGCCTCTGGTCAGTCAGATGCGGATCTGGATTTCGCCTCGGTACAACGGGATAACCCAGAGATGGAGCGCCGCTGCCAGGAAGTGATCGACCGCTGCTGGCAGTTAGGTGACCACAACCCGATTCTGTTTATCCATGACGTCGGCGCGGGCGGTTTGTCCAACGCCATGCCGGAGCTGGTCAGCGATGGCGGTCGTGGTGGTCGTTTTGAGCTGCGCGATATCCTGAACGACGAGCCGGGCATGAGCCCGCTGGAAGTGTGGTGTAACGAATCTCAGGAGCGCTATGTCATGGCGATCGCCCCGGCGCAGATGGCGCAGTTTGATGAGATCTGCCGTCGCGAGCGCGCCCCTTATGCGGTGATTGGTGAGGCTACGGAAGAGTTACATCTCACCCTCAATGATCGCCATTTCGATAACCAACCGATCGATATGCCGCTGGATGTGCTGCTGGGTAAAACGCCGAAAATGCTGCGCGACGTGAAGAGCCTGCAGGCCGAAGGTGAGGCGCTGGAGCGCGCTGATATCACGATTATTGATGCGGTAAAACGGGTGCTGCATCTGCCCGCGGTAGCTGAGAAAACCTTCCTGATTACCATTGGCGACCGCACCGTGACCGGGATGGTGACCCGTGATCAGATGGTGGGGCCATGGCAGATCCCGGTGGCCGATTGTGCCGTCACCAGCGCCAGCCTTGATAGCTACTATGGCGAGGCGATGTCGCTGGGCGAACGTGCGCCAGTGGCGCTGCTCGATTTCGCCGCCTCTGCCCGTCTGGCGGTCGGTGAAGCGCTGACTAATATCGCGGCGACCCAAATTGGCGAACTCAAGCGCATTAAGCTGTCAGCCAACTGGATGTCAGCCGCCGGTCATCCCGGTGAAGATGCCGGTTTGTATGATGCGGTGCGCGCTGTCGGCGAAGAGCTGTGTCCGGCGCTGGAAATTACTATTCCAGTGGGCAAAGACTCGATGTCGATGAAAACGCGCTGGCAGGAGGGGGAGGAGCTGCGGGAAATGACCTCGCCGCTGTCACTGGTGATTACGGCCTTCGCCCGTATTGAAGATGTGCGCCACACCGTGACGCCACAACTGCGCACTGATAAAGGTGATAACGCGCTGCTGCTGATTGATTTAGGCGCGGGCCACAATGCACTGGGTGCCACTGCTCTGACTCAGGTTTACCGCCAGCTAGGGGATAAACCGGCGGACGTGCGTGATGTGCAACAGTTGGCGGGATTCTTTAACGCCATGCAGCGCCTGGTGGCGGATCAACTGTTACTGGCCTACCACGATCGTTCTGACGGCGGTCTGTTGGTGACACTGGCTGAAATGGCCTTTGCTGGTCACTGTGGCATTGATGTCGATATTCACTCACAGGGTAATGATTCACTGGCCTCATTGTTCAATGAAGAGTTGGGGGCGGTGATTCAGGTAGGTGCCGAGCAGCGTGAGGCGGTAGAAAAAGTGTTGGCCGAGCACGGTTTGGCAAATTGCGTTCACTATCTGGGCCGTGCGGTTGAGGGGGATACTTTCGCTATTCGCCGTGGCACTGAGCTGGTCTACAGTGAAAAACGTAGCACCTTGCGCTTGTGGTGGGCAGAAACCACCTGGCAAATGCAGCGCCTGCGGGATAACCCGGATTGCGCGGATCAAGAGCATCAGGCGAAGCAGGATGAGCGCGATCCTGGCTTGAATGTGAAACTGACCTTCGATCCGGCTGAAGATATCGCCGCACCTTACATCATCAAGCAAGCACGGCCAAAAGTGGCGGTGCTCCGTGAGCAGGGGGTTAACTCCCATGTTGAAATGGCGGCCGCCTTCCACCGCGCCGGTTTTGATGCTGTCGATGTGCATATGAGTGATCTGTTGGCGGGGCGCATTGATCTGCGCGCCTTCCAGACCTTAGTGGCCTGTGGCGGCTTCTCTTACGGCGACGTCTTGGGCGCGGGTGAAGGTTGGGCGAAATCGATCCTGTTTAATGATCGTGTGCGTGATGAGTTCGAGGCCTTCTTCCACCGCCCTGAAACTTTGGCGTTGGGGGTGTGTAATGGTTGCCAGATGATGTCTAATCTGCGCGAATTGATCCCCGGTGCTGAGCACTGGCCACGCTTTGTCCGCAACCTGTCAGATCGCTTTGAGGCGCGCTTTAGTCTGGTTGAGGTGGCGAGTAGCCCGTCGCTGTTTATGCAGGATATGGCCGGTTCACGGATGCCAATTGCCGTGTCACATGGTGAAGGTCAGGTTGAAGTGCGCGATGCTGCGCATCTGGCGGCATTGCAGCAAAACAACCTGGTGGCATTGCGCTTTGTGGACAATTACGGCGCAGTAACTGAACAATATCCGGCGAACCCGAATGGTTCAGCGCAGGGTATCACGGCGGTGACCAGTGCCAGTGGTCGTGCAACCGTTATGATGCCGCACCCTGAACGTGTCTTCCGTACTGTCAGCAACTCATGGCATCCAGAAGAGTGGGGCGAGGATAGCCCATGGATGCGGATGTTCCGCAATGCGCGTAAGCAATTAGGCTAATCAATCCGGCTCAGGGGAGTGATCCCCTGAGTTTTATCACTCCAGCGTAATATCGTAATTTCTGCTCACCGTCACTTTATTATTATCAACTAACTCGATAATAACCTTATAGTTTCCTGCAAGAGTGCTGGTCTTCTTTAGTGACACATGGCGTTGATTATTATTAACAAAGCCTGATGTTTCTATGATGTCAAAATTATCTTTATCATTAAGAACAACATTATAATACAGTAACCCACTGCTTTTTAAGGTGAATGTTATTTCCGCCTCTCTGCCTGCGATATTTTGCACAAGGTGAAAGTCCTCAATGGAAAATTCGGGGAAGCTATCATCGTCATGATGTTCGATAGCGGATACCCGTGTAGGTACTGGCTTAGCGGCTATCGCGCTTGAGTTGTGGTTTAGCGCTGCGGTGTAGTAGGGGCTAAATAGGGTGGTGAGTAATATTAATCCCGTGGTTATATTGGCAGGCTTCATTTTGCCTCCTTATATTCGGATTAAGGTTAAGCGGCATCCTTGGTCAACTGAGTAGAGTGCTCCTGTTTTTGGTGGCCACTTCTGGGTCAGAACAGAATAGTGAATTATTTGCCTTGGTAATGAAATCGCATAATTTATAACGCAGTGGTGGTTTTCGCGTAGGCGGGGCGCGAGTGACTCAGCAGCGGGCTGACTCAATAATCCGATTAATATATTAAAAATTAATTTTTATCTTATTGAATAATAACTATTTTAATTTAACTGTCGGTAAATCGCGACAATCAGCTAAATCACTGTCTCAAATAAGAGACATTTAACATTATGATTTATATACAGTTTATTTAATTTGCCTTTAGGTGTCGTGATTAAGCGACAAAGAATTTATCATTGATTAATTATTGAGCTTTTGTGGTTTTTATTATTTTAATTAAAAAATAATTTTTCATTATAAATCAATTGATTAATGTTTATTTTTAAAAGTTGGCACGCAAGCTGCATTATCCTATTCAGTTGCTCATTCACCTCTTTATGATAGTCCCGCTGTTAAGCGGAATATGCGCTTCATAAGCCACCGAATGATGCCTAAGACTGGTGCCTATCGTCCACCTAAACCGATATTGTGTGAATGCACATTATCAAACATCGGACGACACGTTGAGTGAGGCACCGCCTATGTCCTGCTGTGATGAACCATTCATCAATTTTGGACATGTCTGGATGCTATTCGTCTCATCCTCCCGATGATTGCTACGGCTTCATCACACTGGAGACGATATGTAAGGGCATCCAAATATTCTTGCGACGGGGCAGCTATTGCCCCGTTGTCTCATTGCCAGTTAGTCATTTCATCACTGTATAACAGGCAGGTCTGATAATGATTCTGACGGTTATGAGTAAAAAAAATTAAATTTAAAGCACTTAGCTTCTGGCGAGTGCTTTTTTTTTATCCCGCATAGGGCGGTCGCGGTATTTATTTGGATTGCAGCCATTGTAATCCCGACAGAGTCAGCTAGCATCACAACAGGATGATAGGTAATGAGATGATTTCGTTGAAAAGATGGCGTTTATTCCCCCGTTCTTTACGTCAATTGGTGCTCATGGCATTTCTGTTGGTGCTGCTGCCGCTATTGGTGCTCGCATATCAGGCGTATCAGAGTCTGGATCACTTAAGTACTCAGGCGGCTGATATCAACCGCACCACGCTGGCAGATGCCCGGCGCAGTGAGGCGATGACCAGTGTGGCGCTCGAAATGGAGCGCAGCTATCGCCAATATTGTGTGTTAGATGATGCCACGCTGGCCAAGCTCTATCAGCATCAGCGTAAACAGTACGCGCAAATGCTTGATACTCACGCCCCTATTCTGCCTGATGCTCGCTATTACCAAACCCTGAGTGGGCTTCTGAACCAACTTTCTGATATTCAATGTAAAAATAGCGGCCCGGCACAGAACGCTTCTGCGCTATTAGAGCAATTTTCCCGCTCAAATGCCGAAATGGTACAGGCCACCCGCGATGTGATTTTCTCGCGCGGTCAACAGCTGCAAAAAGATATCGCCGAACGTGGCCAATTCTTTGGCTGGCAATCACTGTTGCTGTTTTTGGTTAGCGTGCTATTAGTAGTGTTATTCACCCGGATGATAATTGGGCCGGTTAAAGGCATTGAGCGAATGATAAATCGCCTGGGAGAGGGACGACCGCTGGGTAATACCGCCCTGTTTAAGGGGCCTCGGGAGTTACGGTCACTGGCACAGCGCATTATTTGGCTCAGCGAACGTTTAGCCTGGTTGGAGTCACAGCGCCATGAATTTTTGCGCCACATCTCCCATGAGTTGAAAACGCCATTAGCCAGTATGCGCGAAGGGACTGAATTGCTGGCTGATGAGGTGGCCGGGCCATTAACCCAGGATCAGAAAGAGGTGGTCGCTATCCTTGATAATAGCAGCCGCCACTTGCAGCTGTTGATAGAGCAACTGCTGGACTATAACCGCAAACTGGCGGATGGCCCCGGTGAACTCGAAAATGTTGAACTGGCCGACATGGTTGAAGATGTGATTTCCGCCCACAGTTTACCGGCGCGTGCCAAGATGATCCGCACCGAGCAGGATTTGCAGGCGGACATTTGTTGGGCAGATCCAACGCTATTAATGCGGGTATTAGATAATCTCTACTCCAATGCGGTGCACTATGGCGAGGAATCCGGTACCATTTGGATTCGCAGTCGTCAGGTGAATAACCGCGTACAAATTGATATCGCCAATACCGGGGCGCCAATCCCGAATTCAGAAGAAACAATGATATTTGAGCCTTTTTTCCAGGGAAGCCATCAGCGAAAAGGGGCCGTCAAAGGCAGCGGATTGGGGCTGAGTATTGCTCAGGACTGCATCAGACGTATGCAGGGCGACCTGCAATTGGTGGCCGTGGATTATGCCGCCGTCTGTTTCCGTGTTGAATTGCCATTAACCGCCGAGAATGAATGAATAATGTACAAATGGTCTATAAGCAGTATCACTAAAAAGACCGCCTTGTTATCAGGTTCCACCTCAACTGCGGCCACTATGCCTGCGGGCAACTCTGGTATGGGTATTTTTTGGCGAGCTATATTGCTGGCCCCACTGTTACTCACCGGGTGTACAGATAATTCTGCTAGCAGCCGTTTTTCACAAGCGGTTCAGATGGTGATACCGGAAACGAAAATCGTTGATTATCGTACGTTACCCTGTGATGTGCTGTGGGACATTGATGATAAAGAGACGCTGGAAAACTCGCTGTACTGGTTACGAGCGATGGATTGTGCTGAGCGCCTTGGTTCTACTCAGGCGCGGGCGTTAGCCAAAGCACTGCCAGTGATCACTTGGTCTGCCGCCTTTAAGCAGGGCATTCTGATTAGCAGTGCCGAGCCGTCGATAGCCGAGCGGCGTCAGGTGGTTGAGCGCCTAAACAGCTATAGCCCAACCTTGCCAGCCGCTGTGCGCCCATTGATTCAATTGTGGCGCGAGCAGCAGGTGCTGCGCATCTCTTTGGCTGAGGAGCGCACTCGCTATCAGCGCTTACAAGATGAATCAGATGCTCAGATAGATCGTCTGCGGGAGAGCCAGGTCCGGTTGCAATATAACTTGCTGGATACCACCCGCAAGTTGGAAAATCTGACCGACATTGAGCGGCAGCTCTCATCGCGTAAGCAGTTACAAAATGAAATTCCAGAAACTGACGCGGAGAGCAAACCCGCGGCAGCAGCGGCCAAACCCGCAGAAGTGAAACCTCAACCCAAAGTGGAGCCTGCCAAACCGGCAGCAGCTAAGCCGATTGAAGCTAAGCCGATTGAAACCAAGCCAGCAGAGGCCAAACCGGCAGCCGCTAAGCCAGTAGAAGCTAAGCCGGCAGAAGCTAAGCCGATTGAAGCCAAACCAGCAGAGGCCAAACCAGCTGAAACCAAGCCAGTGACACCCCAAACTGACACTCAATCGGTCGCGCCAGCAATAGAAAAACCGGCTGATACCCCGCCAGTGGTGCCGCCAACTGACCTCCCCCCTGCGACTAATAAGGAATCTCATGACGCCACGCAAACCGGCCAATCTACTGCTGGTTGATGACGATCCCAGCTTACTCAAACTACTGGGGATGCGTTTAACCAGCGAAGGATTTAATGTCACCACCGCTGAAAGCGGCCAGGAAGCATTACGCCTGTTAATGCGCGAGAAGATTGATTTGGTTATCAGTGATTTGCGGATGGATGAGATGGATGGCATGGCGCTGTTTGTCGAAATCCAAAAGCATCAACCCGGTATGCCAGTGATTATCCTGACTGCCCACGGCTCGATTCCTGATGCTGTTGCCGCCACTCAGCAAGGGGTGTTTAGCTTCCTAACCAAACCGGTTGATCGTGATGCTTTATATAAAGCGATCGATGCGGCTTTAGAGCTTTCTATGCCTGCCGGTGATGATAGCTGGCGCGAAGAGATTGTCACCCGCAGTCCGGTGATGTTGCGCTTGCTGGAACAAGCCAAAATGGTGGCGCAATCAGATGTCAGCGTGCTGATTAACGGGCAGAGCGGCACTGGTAAAGAGGTATTGGCGCAAGCTATCCATGCTGCCAGTCCACGGGCGAAAAAAGCCTTTATCGCCATCAACTGCGGTGCACTACCCGAGCAGTTACTTGAATCAGAACTCTTTGGTCATGCCAAAGGCGCATTTACCGGCGCTGTCAGTAGCCGCGAAGGGCTATTTCAGGCCGCAGAAGGCGGTACGCTGTTCCTCGACGAAATCGGCGATATGCCGTTGTCTTTGCAGGTAAAATTGCTGCGGGTGTTGCAGGAGCGCAAAGTGCGCCCACTGGGCAGTAACCGCGACTTAAGCATTGATGTCCGGGTGATTTCAGCCACGCACCGTGACTTGCCTAAAGCCATGGCGAAAAATGAATTCCGCGAAGATCTCTACTATCGTTTGAATGTGGTGAATCTGAAGATCCCCGCGTTACATGAGCGTTCAGAAGATATTCCGCTGTTGGCAAACCATCTGTTACGTGAGTCAGCTAAGCGCCATAAACCCTTTGTCCGCAGCTTCTCAACTGATGCTATGAAACGGCTTATGACCGCCAGTTGGCCGGGTAATGTGCGCCAACTGGTCAACGTTATCGAACAGTGTGTGGCATTAACTTCGGCTCCGGTTATCAGTGAAGCGCTGGTTGAACAGGCGCTAGAGGGGGAGAACACCGCATTACCGACTTTTGTTGAGGCGCGTAATCAATTCGAATTGAATTATTTGCGTAAGCTGCTACAAATCACCAAAGGAAATGTGACCCAAGCCGCCAGAATGGCGGGGCGCAACCGTACCGAGTTTTACAAATTGTTGTCACGTCACGAGTTGGATGCCAACGATTTCAAAGAATAACTGTTGTTAATCAATGACAACGCTGATAACCGAGTTTAAATACAAATGAGCAGATCACTTTCCGTTGCGTTAGCCCAGCTGAATTGGCTGGTTGGCGATATCGAAGGCAACACTGAACGTATGTTGCAAACCTTAAATGAGCAGCAGAAGGCGGGGGCCAGTCTGGTCATGTTCTCCGAGCTGGCTTTGTCCGGTTATCCGCCAGAAGATCTGCTGTATCGCGATGATTTTTATCAACGCTGTGAAGCACAGTTGGATCGTCTACAAGCCGCAACGCAGCATATCGCGGTGCTGGTAGGCCACCCGTGGCGCGAAGCGGGTAACCTGTATAACGCATTATCGCTGTTTTCTGAGGGTAAATTGCTGGCGCGCTATTTTAAACAGCAATTGCCGAACTACGGCGTATTCGACGAAAAACGTTACTTTTCAGCCGGTCATGACAGTTGTGTCGTTGAGTTGAAGGGCTACCGTCTGGGCTTGCTTATTTGTGAAGATTTATGGTTCGACGGCCCGGTCGATGCCGCGAAAGCCGCCGGTGCCGAAGTGCTGTTGTCGATCAATGCCTCCCCTTATAACCGCGAAAAACCCTATATCCGTAAAACCTTGATGGCGGCACATTGCCAGCGCACCGGCTTGCCATTGGTCTATCTCAACCAGATTGGCGGGCAGGATGAGCTGATTTTTGATGGCTGCTCCAAAGTCTTCGATGCAGCGGGCAACCTGACCCATCGTCTGGCGGCATTTGCCGAGCAAACCACCTTGTTGCAGCTCAACGAGTGTGAAGTGGTGCCGATGATGGCACCTGCCGCTGAACTGCCACCACTGGCGCAGGTCTATGAGGCGCTGGTATTAGCGGTGCGCGATTACGTCACTAAAAATGGTTTTAATGGCGCGGTACTGGGCTTATCCGGCGGGATTGACTCCGCGCTGACACTGGCGATTGCCGTCGATGCGCTGGGTAAAGATAAGGTTCAGGCATTGATGATGCCGTTCCGATACACCGCAGATATCAGTATTGCCGATGCCAAAGAAGAAGCTGAGATTCTGGGCATCGAATTTGATGTGCTCTCCATCGAGCCAATGTTTGATGCTTTTATGGGGCAACTAGCCCCGATGTTTGCCGGTACTGCGCGCGATACCACGGAAGAGAACCTCCAGGCGCGTTGTCGTGGTGTGGTGCTGATGGCGCTGTCCAACAAGCGCCGCAGCATTGTATTAACCACGGGTAACAAAAGCGAAATGGCCGTGGGCTATGCCACTTTGTACGGGGATATGGCGGGCGGTTTTGATGTGCTGAAAGATGTGCCAAAAACCCTGGTCTTCAAATTATCGGCATACCGTAATACCGTCTCCTACGTGATCCCGCAGCGGGTTATCACGCGCCCACCCTCTGCGGAGCTGGCTCCTGATCAGAAAGATGAAGATAGCCTGCCCCCTTATGATATTTTGGACGCCATCCTCGAAGGCTATGTCGAGCAAGATAAGTCGGTGGCTGATTTGGTCGCAGACGGCTTTGATGAAACTATCGTGCGTAAGGTCATCCGCCTGGTAGATATCAATGAATACAAACGGCGTCAGTCAGCTGTCGGGCCGCGCATCACTGCCCGCAATTTTGGTAAAGATAGACGCTATCCGATTACATCAGGCTTTGGCCGCAAGAATTGGTAACAACAGGGATTCACCATGAAAAAAATTGACGCGATTATTAAGCCATTCAAACTGGATGATGTCCGTGAGGCGCTGGCTGAGGTTGGCATCACCGGGATGACAGTGACAGAAGTAAAAGGTTTTGGCCGCCAGAAAGGGCATACCGAACTGTACCGTGGCGCTGAGTATATGGTGGATTTCCTGCCAAAAGTAAAAATCGAAATTGTGGTTGCTGACGATATCGTCGATACCTGCGTCGAAGCGATTATGCAGACAGCTCAGACCGGTAAAATCGGCGATGGCAAAATTTTCGTGTTTGATGTCTCCCGCGTGGTGCGCATTCGTACCGGTGAGCAGGACGAAGAGGCGATTTAATTTGCCGCCCTCTGGCAATTAGAGAGCCGGCAACAGATAGCACGCAAGAAAAAGCCCGTTTCGTTTATAACGAACGGGCTTTTTGGCTTCTACACTCTATTTATCAAGCTAGGACAAGTATCAAGCTAGGACAAGTATCAAGCTAAGACAATTATCAAGCTGGAACAAACAGCCCCAACCAATAAAACAGATTCAGCACCACCCCGGCGATAATCACCGCCACCACAGGGGCGGCAATTTTCATCACTGGGCGGCCAATGGCTTCGTTGAGGAAATAGAGCGCGGTGGTAATGGTAAAACCGGTGTATCCGGCCATCTTGATCGAGGCAAAAATAGCCCCGATTAACAGCGCGTATTCCATCAGCAAGTTCATGGCATTACGGATATTATCCGAGGCATTGCGCACTGAAGGGAAGCGGCCCAACCACTTGCCGATTGACCGCAACATCAGCACTTCCAGCGATATCACTACCGCCCCGATGATTCCTGCCAGCAATGGATTCGGCACCAGATAGCCGACCACAAACACAAAGGTGAAACCGGCAACGGCATAGACCCCGGTTGCCAGTGCGGTGGTAGCAATCAGCGGCACAAAGCCCAGACCGCGCATAAACTCAGCCAGTGACGCCTGATGGATCAGCGCTAGCGACTCTTCCGGTGTGATGCCGGGGGCGTAGGCTTTCGCCAGCGTATAAATTGACACTTCGCTGCCGCCGAAGATCTTCATGCTGGCCACCGCAGAGATTAACCCGCCGACAATCGCCAGCATCGGGAGATTTTTAATAATGCGCTGGGTTCGCTCTTCGAAAACCGAGTGTCCACCCCCTCCCAGGTGGGTTTTTGCCCGCAAGTCTTGCGCAATGGCGATGCCAATCAGCAGTATCATGCCGACGAAAATTTCAATGGATTCAGGGAATAGCCCGGTAAAGCGGGTAATCAATAGGCGGGTCAGCAGCACAATAAAGGCGGAGACAATCGCCGTTTTCCAACCAAATTGATAGAAAATAGCCACCAGTGGGAACAGGGCAAAGGCGGAAATGACAGGGCTACTCAGCTCCCCCAGCGAACCGATAAAGTTCACCGGCAGTGAGGTTAGCGCGGTGTTCACCGCCGGCAGGCTAGTGAGAGCCAAAATCCCCCAAGCGGCACCTAGCGCGAAAGCCAGATAGCTATTGATCGCCAAGACACCAATGATGTCGGTTGGCAGGAACAGTAACCAGGAGTTAAGCAAACCGGTTGAGAGTGTAAACGAGATGCCGACGGAGGCGATAAAACCGACACTCAGACCGAAAGCGATACTGCCTGCTTCACGGCGGCTCATGTTTCCCTCAACCAATTGCGGCAGAATAGGGCGGATACCGTCATGGAACACGGCAACAGATCGGTGAGAAAGTAATGCGGTCATCCCTGTCAGCAGGGCAACCACAATAATATGAATATAATCCACGGTGGCCCCTTAGCGCAGTTGGGTAATCAGCAATGGGATGGCATGTTCAATATGTTCGACGGATAGGCCAAACGCCACTTTACCTTCCGCCACCACTTTCTCTATCTGCTCAGCTTTGGCTTTGATGCCGGGCTTGGCGATGGTGGCGCTTTTGTTATAGCCAATAATCGCAATCGCCATGGATAGTGCGGCACCAGCCCCGGTGTTGCAGGCACCAATGTAGTAATCCAACTGGCCCTCTTTTACCTTGACGGCCGCATCCATATCCGAAAGGATAAATGTCTCAAACGTATTCGGTGCCGTCTGCTCAATCATTTCGCGAATTAATTCTCGTTGCAGCCCGGCAATGCCAATCTTCTTCATAATCACTCTCCTTGCGTGGCGAAAAATTTATTAGGATTGTGGCGCAACATCATCTCCACCTGAGCTTGGGAGATCCCTGCGGCCAGTAACATGGGAATAAACGAATCCACTAAATAGCTAAACCCGCTGCCACCATTGATTGTTAAATGTGAGCGGCGGGTAATATCCATCGACAGCATCACCCTATCCAACAAGCCGTGTTGCGCCAGCGTGACGAGCATGGCGACCCTGCGCTCATCGGGGAAATAGCTGTTTTTGCCAATGGTATCGAACTGGACATACACGCCCATATCGATCATTTGTAAAATCAGATCCGGCTGCTCTTTCAGGTCGCAATGGCCGATAACCACCCGATCCAGCGGCACACCATGCTGCTTAAGCAGGGCTATCTGTTGCAGGCCCATGGTGCTGAAACTGGTATGGGTCGAGATGGCGAGGCCGGTAGCATGGTGGGTCAGCGCGGCGGCATGGAAGACTTTTGCTTCATCGGCGGTGATAACCCCTTCACTGGTGCCTATTTCGGCAATCACACCCGCTTTCAGTTCAGTGCCGTCAATACCCGTTTCTATCTCATCAATCATGGTCTGCGCCAATTGCTGCGCCGTGCTTTCGCGAACCATCGGAGGGTAGAAACTGTCGGTATAGTAACCAGTTGAGGCGATGACATTGATGCCACTGTCACGCATCAGATTCAATAGGAATTGGGGATTGCGGCCCATGTAGCGGTTGGTGACTTCGACAATATTCGCCACCCCTTTAGCCACTAATTCGCGCATTTCGTCACAGATTGGCTGATATTGATCCAGCCGACAGTCCAGATTATTTTTAAATCCAGACAAATCAATGTGGAGGTGTTCGTGCGCGTAGGTGTATCCATCAGGATTAATCATCGGCAGGCTCCAAAGCAGGTAAATATAGGGGCAAAATCTCACCCGATATTGACGGCCATTGATCGCTGGGCGATTAATTTCATTAGCGCAACTTATGATGGCGGCAACTAATATATCGGCAGATTAATCAATCAGTACAGTAATAATATTACTTATCCGTCATATTATTCGATAAAGCGCTAACAAGAACATATTACATAAGCTAACGCATTAGATCGTGGTCTCTTTAGCTCAACTGATTGCCGCGACTATCATAGCAGCCAAGCAGGCGGGGTTCTCCGCGCTGAATGCCATCAATCAATACCACGTCACTGCGGGTCGCAAATATTTGAGTGCGGAAACTCATGATAACCGGGCTGCCTATCGGGAACTCCCCCGCCAAGCCCAGACAGTAATCGATACTGCTCTCATCAATGGGTAATAGGGAGCTTTGGCTGAATTGATTGTCATGGTGAATCAATGCGTTTTGCAAATGGCCACGACGATAATAGCCACCACCATAGAAATAACTGTTGCCAGAAAAATGGTGGGAAATCTCGGACAGATAGAGCATCGATATCTGTTCCGGTTGGTCACCCTGTTGATTGGCGGGGATGGTTCCGGTGAGGGCATGGCCGGGTTCCGCGTGTGTCACCCCCCATTGGGCTAATTGTGGCAGGGTAGTACAACTGGTAGCTGAAGGGGCATTCACCTGTTCAACGTCGACCCCCTCGGCTAGCAGGATATCCCGAGCCGCCAGCAACGTGCGCATATTGGCGGTGGGTAAGGTCTGGTGTGACGGGGGGTCATACAGCATACAGGGGAAGTGAGTTATCCCGACCAATCGCACCGCCGGTAATTTACGGATAGCGGTAATCACTGCCGGTAGATCTGTTAATTCAAAGCCCGCCTCTTGCCCGGCATACAGCAGATCGCCAGCCTGACAAACTTTCAGCAGCAGCGGCTGGGTAGTGTGCTGCTGGTGTGCCGCCTGTGAGATCTCCTGCGCTTTCTCCAGTGAGAAGATGGTAATCACTTCCGGCTGCCTGCGCACTACTTCTGCCACCATCCCCGAGGGGGGCTGTACTAAGTGACCAATATGCGCGACAGGGATCTGGTGGTGATAGAGCAGCCGGGCCTCTTTGAAATCAACCGCGACCATACCTTGATAGCCAGCGCCCTCATAACGGCAAGCCAACAGGCGGCGGCAGAGTTCAGGGTTGCGCCCAAACTGCTTGCTCATCAGATACAGTTTTATCTGATAATGATGGGCGGTTTTCAGCAGTAAACGGGCATTAGTTTCCGTTTGTTCAACATCGATAACATAACTATCTGGAGTGATTTTTCCCTGGTGCCAGAACGAAATAGCCGCATCAACTAATTTAGTGTTTTGTTTTAATAGGGTTTTTAAAAACATTTTATGTCCTAAGCGCCCGAGGCATTATTATTATCTGTTAAATAATTTTTATTTTGAATATTTATAAAAAAAAGACCCTGATGTTGTATATTTGATAACACTATCTACAAAGCAAAACTAGCGCAGTGGTGGCAAGTCACTAGAAAGGTATAGACCGTAAAGGTTCGCGAGTAAATATCCAATTTCATTTTCAGCGGGTTTTAGTGAAAAATAGGCCAATAAATCCTGATTAATCTCGCGAATATAGTGGATATGCTCACTTTGGACAATTTCAGCCAGTATCGCCGGGTCCAGGGCTGGGATCTCCTCACCACGGCGAGTGCGCATTAATGCATTCGCCATATGAGTGATGGCCATAACCCCATGATCGCCATGAACTGGCAACTGCCAAAAGTTCTCTAACCGATTGATAACCTGGTCTAAACCCTGACCGATGTCGGTGTCGATAACCCCAGCCTGACACAAAATATTAAGACGTGAATTAATACAGATTTCCAAAGAGTTAGCCTCCTGAAAACAACAGCTTAGCCTGCAATTAAGCTAAAATAATTAATAGCGGGGTTCTATCTCGCCCTTTTGAACCGCGCGCTGGTGATTTAGTAGCAATGTTTCATTGATCCCTTTCTCCAGCAGTAATTTGATTGGGTGATTATCTGGCCGGATCAAGATGACCGCTTGCGAGGCTTGAATATAGCGCTCATCGCCTTGTAGTTTGACCGCTTGCAAATGGTCATGGGGAACATCATCAGCCAGATTCCAAATAGCAGCATCAATATCACCACGATTAATATGCACGATACAGTCGCTATAAGGTAATTCAACCAACTCGATAGCTTGCCCGGCAAATTTAATTTCAGTCAGTAAGCATTGATCGGGGGAGCGCGGGTCTAATCCAACCCGGCGAATATTGTGCTGTTCACCGCGGCGGCAAATAAGCTGGTGGCCATCGACGTAAGAACCATTGCCCAGATTTAATGCCATCGCCACTCGCCCTTGAGCCAGATAACTTTTTGCAGCCAGATGCGATACCACCGCCATATCGTAAATACCATCTATCAAACATTCGATACGCACTTCGGCACCACGCATATGGGCGAAATAGAGTGGGAGTAAGGTAAATTGTTCCCTTAAGCCACTGGCCAGACCTTCATAAAGTTTAGTATAGGGTAGCGGCATCGCACACACCATATTACCCAGATCTGCTTGTTGCAGTAACAGTGCCATATTCAGATCAACTAATAAGGTGCCATTGCGGCCACGACGTTCAACGATGATAGCTCCATCAGCCTCCAGCACTTTTAATGCGTGCTGCACCACACCAACGGATATGCCGAAATCTTCTGATAATTCATCGATGGTTTTAAGTCGATTACCGGGGCGCTCACCAATTAAATAGCGCGCCATAGATACCAATGCTAACCCTTCTTTTTTTATGAATTTTTTACTCATGGTAGGTTAATTCAGCCTTATTATACTCAGTATGCCCTTCATTCTTGAAGTTGCAGGGGTGTTGGCTACGTTCTCTCACCCGAATCACTTACTTGTGTAAGCTCATCGGGATTATGAGCCTCATTAGAGGCCCACCCTACGGGCCAGCACAGGTGCTGTTCAAAATGGTTTAAAACCATTTTGTTATTCGCTTGCCGCCTACCCGCAACTCCAATTATTTTGGGCATGCCCTTTATTCTTGAAGTTGCATATGCGCACTGGTTCCCTACCTGCAACTCTAATCATGTTGGGTATAAATTATGTTACCGAGTAATAAACAGTGAGGGGATAATTTTAGCCACATTAATAACTTCAGTTATATGAATTTTGAGAAATTCATCTGAATGCCTCATGGTGGCAATATTAAGTTAGGATATATGAGATCTAAATCACGTTCTACCAAATTTAAGCACAATAATCAGGCTGAATTTTTAGCGCGGAAATGTGTGAGAGGCCGAATGACCTCCCACGAAAAATTAAATAAAATTCAATAATTAAATAACTTTATGCGGCCCGAAACACTCATAGTGAATTCGTTCGGATGCTACCCCCTGTGCCAATAATTGACGTCCGACAAATTGCATAAATGCCAGTGGGCCACAGCAGTAATAGTGTCTATTGGCATCGGCGGTCAACCAGTGATGTGAGCTGAGATCCATCAACCCCTTGCTCTGGTACTCCTCACCCTGATTATCTTGCGCGGTGGGTTCGCGATACCACAGGTGACAGCTAAGATTCGGCATGTTGGCGGCAATCGCGGTGACTTCATCGGCGAATGCATGAACACGACCATTTTCAGCTGCATGTAACCAATGCACCGATGCGCCATGTTGTTGATCGTGCAGGGTATTGAGCATACTTAGCATGGGTGTTTGACCCACGCCGGCGGAAATCAGTGCCACTGGGGTCTCCGCTGAGATATCCAGAAAGAAATCACCGCGAGGCGGTGCGATGCGCACACTGTCGCCTTCGTTTAGCTGTTGGTGCAGATAGTTAGACACCGTACCTAACTCTTCACGTTTCACCGCAATGCGATAGGTCTTACCATTGGGCGCGGCGCTCAGTGAGTATTGGCGGATCTCCTGATACTCGAGCCGCTCATCTTCAATATAGATACCCAAATACTGACCCGGTTTGAAATCCAGCACCCGACCACCATCTTCCGGTGCTAATACAAAGCTGCAAATCACCTCACTCTGCCGCTCTTTTTTAATGATACGGAAGCGGCGCAAGCTTCTCCAACCGCCAGTGCTGGTTTCACCCTGTTGATAAATATCACTTTCTCGCTGAATAAACAGATCGGCTAATACTCCATAAGCTCTACCCCAGGCGTCTAACACCTCCTTACCGGGCGAGAACATCTCATCTAGCGTGTTAATTAAGTGATGACCGACGATGGCATAATGCTCAGGCTGAATATTCAGGCTGGTATGTTTCTGGGCAATGCGCTCAACGGCGGGCAGCAGGGCCGCCAGATTGTCGATATTCGCCGCATAAGCGCAAAGGGCGTTGAACAGCGCTTCCCGCTGATCACCATTTTTCTGATTACTCATGTTGAATATGTGCTTTAACTCAGGGTTGTGCTCGAACATGCGATCGTAGAAATGCGCGGTTAGTTTGGGGCCAGTGGCGGCAAGTAATGGAATGGTGGATTGAACGGTGGCGATGGTTTGGCGGTCCAGCATGGTGACTCCTTGGTCATTTTTATCCCTTGGCATTCGCTGCTAAAGCTCAAATGTCATTGGGTATTTATCGTGTGTAATTTAATACATGTATTTTAAATGCATCTTATAGATTGCCCCCTAATTTGTAAATGCACTTTGCTGTTATAGGGGATTACCGTGGCAACCCAGCTCACAGAATGTGAATAAACCACATGATGAATATGAGGAGATTTCCCTTGCCCTGGATGAACACTGAACAGGTCAAAGCCTTACGCAGCATGGAGCCAATCGTTTGCGTAAAAACCTCTGTCAAGACCTATCATAACGAGGGGGAAACAGTTTACACTGTGTGCCAGAACCCAAAAGGGTGACCTTCCAGGTATAATTTGTTAGCTAAGTCAGGAGAGCCGGATGTTAAAGCGTGAAATGAACATTGCCGATTATGATGCAGATCTATGGCGTGCAATGGAGCAGGAAGTGGTGCGCCAGGAAGAGCACATCGAACTGATTGCCTCTGAGAACTACACCAGCCCGCGAGTTATGCAGGCGCAAGGTTCTCAGTTGACGAACAAATATGCTGAAGGCTACCCGGGCAAGCGTTACTACGGTGGCTGTGAGTATGTCGATGTTGTTGAGCAACTGGCTATCGACCGTGCTAAAGAGCTGTTTGGTGCTGATTACGCCAACGTTCAACCGCACTCCGGTTCACAGGCGAACGTTGCTGTTTACTCTGCATTGCTGCAACCGGGTGACACCGTACTGGGGATGAATCTGGCGCACGGCGGCCACTTAACCCACGGATCACCGGTAAACTTCTCCGGCAAACTGTACAATATCGTGCCATACGGTATCGACGAATCAGGCCAGATTGATTATGACGATCTGGCGCGTCAGGCAGAAAAACATAAACCAAAAATGATCATCGGCGGCTTCTCGGCTTATTCCGGTATTGTTGATTGGGCAAAAATGCGTGAAATCGCTGACAGCATTGATGCATGGCTGTTTGTGGATATGGCTCACGTAGCGGGTCTGGTTGCTGCGGGCGTGTACCCGAACCCAGTTCCTCATGCACATATCGTGACCACCACCACGCACAAAACACTGGCTGGCCCACGTGGCGGCTTGATTTTGGCGAAAGGCGGTGATGAAGATCTGTACAAAAAACTGAACTCATCTGTTTTCCCTGGCAACCAGGGCGGCCCATTGATGCACGTTATCGCCGGTAAAGCGGTCGCGCTGAAAGAGGCGATGGAACCTGAGTTCAAAATTTACCAGCAGCAAGTGGCTAAAAATGCCAAAGCAATGGTGTCGGTGTTCCTGGAGCGCGGCTACAAAGTGGTTTCTGGCGGCACTGAAAACCACCTGTTCTTGCTGGATCTGGTGGATAAAAATATCACCGGCAAAGATGCAGATGCTGCTTTAGGCCGCGCCAATATTACTGTTAACAAAAATAGCGTGCCTAATGATCCGAAAAGTCCGTTTGTGACTTCCGGTGTGCGAATCGGTAGCCCAGCGATTACCCGCCGTGGCTTCAAAGAGGCGGAATCTCGCGAACTGGCAGGCTGGATGTGTGATGTGTTGGACAACATCAACGATGAAGCGACCATTGAGCGCGTGAAGCAAAAAGTCCTGGATATCTGCGCCCGTTTACCGGTTTACGCATAATATCGTCGGATCTGCTTTAGCCGAATAAAAACCCGCGAATCGCGGGTTTTTTTATGTCTGACAGGTAGATAACCGAGGCGATTATAGAGTGCGGTGGCTACCGCATTACTTGTGAGTTTTTTGTAAATCTTGCTACTTAAATGTGAACTTAATCTCAAACTCCATGTTTACACAAAGACAAAGTTGCTAGCGGACGGGGCCTCTGTCACAGTGTCGACTGACCTCGGAGGGATTCATGGTATTGCAATCAACACGTTGGCTGTCGCTCAGCTACTTCACTTATTTCTTCTCATATGGCATTTTTCTGCCTTTTTGGGGCATCTGGTTGCAAGGGGAAGGGATTCCCCCTGAAACCATCGGCATTTTGCTGGGGGCTGGCTTAATTGCCCGTTTTCTCGGCAGCCTACTTATTGCCCCAAGTGTTAAAGATCCATCCCATCTGGTGACCGCCATTCGTATTTTAGCCCTGCTGACACTGGTTTTTGTGGTGGGCTTTTGCTTTGGAAATGGTTGGGCGTGGTTGATGGTGGTTATCGCCGGTTTTAACCTGTTCTTTGGCCCATTGGTGCCACTGACTGATGCGCTAGCGGGCACCTGGCAGAAACAGATCACCATGGATTACGGTAAAGTTAGGCTATGGGGATCGCTGGCTTTTGTTATCGGCTCGGCGCTGACCGGCAAATTAGTCTCTGTTTGGGGCCATCCCGCTATTCTCTACAGCCTGATTTTTGGTGTTTCAGCCATGCTGCTGGGCGCACTGCTGAAACCCAATGTGATGCCGCAGGGTGAGGTTAAGCATCGCAATGTGACCGCCACCAGTTGGAGGGTGTTGCTCTCTGATTCGCAAGTGTGGCGCTTTTTACTCTGTGTCACCTTATTGCAAGGTGCACACGCCGGTTACTACAGTTTCAGCTCCATATACTGGAAAGATGTGGGTTATTCTGCCGCGACCATTGGCTATTTATGGTCGTTAGGGGTGGTGGCTGAGATTCTGGTGTTCGCGTTCAGCAATGTGCTATTTCGCCGCTGGACAGCCCGTGGTTTGCTGCTGCTTTCTGCCATCACCGGGATTATTCGCTGGAGTCTAATGGCCTCCACCACGGAGTTGCCGTGGCTCATTTTGATTCAAATCCTGCACTGTGGCTCGTTCACCGTCTGCCATTTGGCGGCGATGCGATTTATTGCTGCACGGCGCGGGCCGGATGTGATTCGTTTACAGTCGGTCTACTCTGCGCTAGCGATGGGTGGGGGGATTGCGGTGATGACGGTGATATCCGGTTTCCTGTTTGAACATTATCAGGGCGGCGTGTTCTGGGTGATGGCATTGATTGTGATTCCGGCGCTGTTTATTCGCCCTCGGGTTATCGCGAATCAGGAAGATCAAACCGGTTAAGGCAACTCCAATACATTGCGTAACTGGCGGTTTTGTTTGGCACTCAGCGGCAATAGTACCTGAATTAGTGGCGGCGTTGATTCAGATTGCCGCACCGCATAGGGTGTGAGCACTACCGCTATACCTGTGGGGGCACCAGATTGCAGATAAATGTCATGGGGCAAATATTTAATATGTAGTGGCAGCAGGGTCAACTCGCGGATTTGCTGCTCCAACTGCTCTTCCAGTTCTGGGTTATTCCGCGTCAGCAGTAAAATCTGTTTCTCCTGCAAAGCATTATCCTGCATCAGGCAGGCGCCAAAACTAATGGCAATCAGGCCAACTTCATCGGCAGAAAATTGAATCTGATACTCCTGCTCGAAGGGGACTAGCGCTTGTTGGGTAGTGCGCAGCAGCAGGGGATATTTACGGATGACCTCTTCCAGTAGTGTGTTATCAATGCCGATATTGAAATAGCAGCGCTCAATAGCGGGGGCGAGATGGGCAAAAAGCTGGGTTATCAATGTTTCACTACTGCTCAGGGTCATGGCGGAAATTTGCTGAAAATCTATCACTAACTGGTAAATGGCATTGATCAGGCGAGTATCTTCCGCTGATTGAGTGCTGTGATAACTGTGCGCCTTAATCATCGTCAACATCAGGATCAATATATCCCGCTCAATCCTATCCAGCGGAGTGCCCGGTAGCGGATGACCTAACAGTGGATTAAATGAGTCAAATAAGCTGTCAGCCGCAGCCAGTGCCGGTTTGCATTTTAACCACTGCTGTTGGGTGAGCGAGAGTTCTGGCGGCGCTTGCTGCTGACTCTCCCAAGCACAATAGACCAAATAGAGCTGTAAAAACTGACGATCTTTATCATTGAGCTGCCGGTTAAGGTGAGGCTCACATTGGCTCACAATCTGTGGCAAATGCTGCGATAGCACCGGGGCATCCCAGGACAATGCTTCATACAGGCTGGGGATAAACTGATTCTCAACGAAATGCGGGCAATAGCGCAATCCACGCCGCAACCAATGAATCAGGCAAAGCCTTTTATCAAGGCGGCGGCCATAAATCAGGAAGCTATCATCGCTATTGGCATTGAGCTGCAAATGGTAGAAACGCTGGATTTCATTTGCAACCTCAGCTATATCTTGCCGTGTAGTGGGTAGCCCGACGCCATTCAGTTGGCTGATAGTATCCAAGTTTACCCTGTGTGCGGGCATAAACATCATCAACACCATGTGGCAGCGTCGTTGTTGGCCAGATAGTGATTGCTCGGATAGCTGAGGCTCAGCGGAAGTGTCTACACACATATAACATTCCATGATGGATTCGTCGTTATTCATCAGGTTTAAGCATAGCAAAAGAGATTCTATTCGGTTTAGTGAGGCAACGAGCTTTTATGCTGACTTACAACTGACATCACAGTTATACCCTTCGAGCTTGGTGTTACAGGGGGCATTACCAACTATTTTGATTTTTTCGGAAAATATCCAAGGATTGATTAATGCAGGGTATGTTATGTTATAACAACTTGGTCGGGGCTAATAAGTCGAGTGTGATTAATCGGCTGCTGGTCTTGCTGTTAGCCGGGGCGGCACTCATTTATAGCCCGTGGAGTGAGGCGCATCCCCACAGTTTTATTGATATGGATGCCACTTTTGTCAGTGAAAAGCAGATGCTGGTGGGCATGAAAATGGTGTGGACCATGGATGAAATCACCTCTGCCGATCTGCTGTATGACGCAGAAAATGCCAAAAGCGATTCTGAGATCTGGAAAAAATTGGCGGCTGAAGTGATGGCGAATGTGTTGGGGCAACACTACTTCACGGATATTTATCGTGATGGTAAGCCAGTGAAATATAAAAACTTACCGACAGAATATCACTTGTCCCGCAAGGGGCATCAGGCTGTTTTAGAGTTTGTTATGCCATTGGCAGAGCCACAGCCCTTGGTCGGTGAGCCTTTTATCATCTCAACTTACGACCCAACCTATTTTGTGGATATGACCTATGCCGATAATAAGGCGGTCAGGTTATCGGCTGAGATGGAGAAAAGCTGCAAATTAGCCCTATTCACCCCGAATCCCAACTCCTCATTACAAGCTTATGCGTTGTCGTTGGATAAAAATGATTCCCCAGGAGAAGATATGGAACTTGGAAAACAATTCGCACAACGGATAACTGTGCAATGTCGGTAGGGATTACAGCCGCCACGCGGCAGCGGCATTGGGTGATAAACCTCTGGCCACTGTTGTTGTTTTTACTGCTGCTGGCTGGTGCGGCACAAGTGGCCTGGTTTTACTGGCCAGAACTGCTTTTCAAAACAGTCGTTTGGCAAAAGAACATGCATCAGCAGATGGCGCAGTTACTCCAACAGGTAAAAGCGAATCCCCATCAGACGGGCATGGCGCTGATGATGTTCAGCCTAATCTATGGCGTGCTACATGCGGTAGGGCCAGGGCATGGTAAGGTGGTGATTATCACTTATCTGGCGACCCATCCGGCGCAGCTCAAAAGCAGCTTGAAACTGACTTTTGCCGCCTCGATACTGCAAGGTGGTGTGGCTATTTTGCTGGTGACGCTACTGCTGGGGGTATTGCAACTCTCATCCCGCTATCTGCACCAAAGCAGTTTCTGGTTGGAGAAGGGGAGCTTCCTGTTGGTTATCGGGTTAGGTGTTCTACTCTGCTTGCGCGCCATAAAGCGGCTCTGTCAGCAGGTAAAAGCACTAAAGCCGCGGAAAATCACCATTCAGCGGATACAACCTTTAGCCGCCGATCATATCCACAGTGATGAGTGCGGCTGTGGGCATCGCCATCTGCCCAGTGCTCAAGAGTTGCAAGCTGGTGATGACTGGCGCACCCGCCTGGCGATTGTGCTGGCGATGGGGATGCGGCCTTGCTCCGGTGCGATTATGGTGCTGCTGTTTGCTAAAGTGATTGGGGTTTACTGGTGGGGCATTCTGTCAGCCATCGCCATGGCCATTGGCACCTCCTTGACCATCTCATTGTTGGCCCTGTTGGTCCATTATGCGCGGCGATTGGCGGTGCATTTAAGCCGCAAACAGGCACCTGCGGCTTGGGGGGCAATAGCCTGGGCGACCCTGGCACTCACTGGCGGGATGATCCTGCTGTTTGCTGGTGTACTGCTTTATCTCTCCAGCCAGCCGGAGATGATGGGGGGCATCCGGCCCTTCGGGCGTTAAATTTAGCATTAAAAAAGCCAGTCAGATCAGCCGACTGGCTTTTTAGTTGAAGCCGCTATTCACGAAGGATTAACGTTTCAATGCATCACTGATTTCATCGCTCATTGCCTGAACGATAGATTTCACAATGCGTGGATTACCGGCCACGATATTGCCAGAGCTGAAATGGTTATGGCCGCCAGCGAAGTCAGTCACGATACCACCCGCCTCACGCACCAATAGCTCGCCACCGGCGAAATCCCACGGTTTCAAGCCAATTTCAAAGAAGCCATCTACACGACCGGCGGCAACATAGGCCAGATCCAGCGCCGCTGAGCCGGTGCGACGGAAGTCTGCACACTGCTCAAACAGTTTACCCACCACGCGCAGATAAGCGGGTGCATGCTGTTTCACTTTGAATGGGAAGCCGGTTGCCAAAATGGTGCCGTCCAAATCTTTGGCGTTGGTGCCACGCAGACGATAACCGTTTAACTGAGCGCCTTGACCACGGGTGGCTGTAAACAGTTCGTTACGCATTGGGTCATAAACCACGGCAACTTCAGTGCGGCCTTTAATGCGCACGGCGATAGAGACAGCGAAGTGAGGGAGACGTTTGATGAAGTTGGTAGTGCCATCCAGTGGATCAATAACCCATTGCACATCATAATCTTCGCCGAGCAACTCACCGCACTCTTCACTGATAATAGAGTGTTTTGGGTAAGATTTACGGATAACGTCGATAATCAGATGCTCTGCATCACGGTCTACATTAGTAACAAAGTCATTACTGCCTTTCTGGCTCGCTTCGACAGCGTCCGGAGTTTCATAATTTTTGGCAATCAGGTTACCGGCCTTACGCGCAGCGCGTATGGCGATAGTCAGCATCGGATGCATGGGTATCTTCCACTAGGATGTTAAAGAACGAGAAACGGCGCGTAGTATAGCAGGGGTTCTGATAAATTCATATGTCTGTGTTAAGATATGGCGATTCCCCGTTATCCTCAGAGTTTGTATGCTACACAATATTCGTATCGTTTTGGTTGAGACTTCTCATACCGGCAACATGGGTTCGACAGCCAGAGCCATGAAAACCATGGGATTAACCAATTTGTATCTGGTTAATCCGTTGGTAAAACCGGATTCTCAGGCCATTGCGCTATCCGCAGGTGCCAGTGATGTCATAGGCAACGCCACTATAGTCGATACCTTGGATGAAGCGCTGGCTGGGTGCAGTTTGGTGGTCGGCACTAGCGCCCGCTCCCGCACACTGCCTTGGCCGATGCTGGAGCCGCGCGAATGTGGCGTGCGTAGCGCACGTGAAGCAGAACATGCGCCGGTAGCACTGGTATTTGGTCGTGAGCGCGTGGGTTTGACCAACGATGAGCTGCAAAAATGTCATTACCATGTCGCGATCCCGGCAAACCCGGAATACAGCTCATTGAATTTGGCGATGGCCGTTCAAATCTTGGCCTATGAAGTGCGGGTGGCACACCTTGATCGCCTGCAAGCGGCGGCACCAATAATAGAAGAAGAGGAAGCCCCTTATCCATTGGTGGATGATCTGGAGCGCTTTTACCTGCATCTGGAACAGGTTTTGTCCCACACCGGTTTCATC
Organism: Yersinia bercovieri ATCC 43970; assembly: GCF_013282745.1. Lineage (NCBI taxonomy): Bacteria > Pseudomonadati > Pseudomonadota > Gammaproteobacteria > Enterobacterales > Yersiniaceae > Yersinia > Yersinia bercovieri. Next base: position 180,521 of record NZ_CP054044.1, on the reverse strand, counting down.
CGTCAGGCACATCCAGGCCAGATTATGAGTAAGTTACGTCGCCTGTTTACCCGCGCGCGTCCAGAGGCCCAAGAGCTAAATATCTTGCGTGGAATGCTGACATCGATCGAAAAGCAGGATAAATATCCACAGCGCGCTGCGGGTGATTCGCTGGGGGATGGTAAAAATTAATGTGTTATATCAAGTTGTTGTTTCAGAATTCGACCCATATTATTGAAAATGGGATAGGCCAATAATACTTGAGTGATTTACTAGGTTAAATAGTTGACTGAAACACTCAAGAATGTCAGACTTCGGACTTGTTTTCGTCAACAGGTAATTTTAGCTATGAGACTGACATCCAAAGGCCGTTATGCCGTGACCGCCATGCTTGATGTGGCATTACATTCCCATGACGGGCCAGTTCCTCTGGCCGATATTTCTGACCGTCAAGGGATCTCATTATCCTACCTGGAACAACTTTTCTCACGGTTACGCAAAAATGGCTTAGTGGCCAGCGTGCGTGGTCCAGGTGGCGGTTATCTGCTGGGTAAAGATGCAGCAGCTATTGCGGTCGGTGCTGTTATCATCGCCGTTGATGATTCTGTCGATGCCACCCGTTGCAAGGGTAAAGAGGGGTGTCAGGACGGTAATATTTGTCTGACTCACTCATTATGGTGTGATTTAAGTAAACGCATTTGCGGCTTTCTGAACGACATCACACTGGCAGAGTTAGTTAATAACAAAGATATCCTAGAGGTTGCGGATCGTCAGGATAACGATACGCGCCGTACGACCAGTGGTCGACCGCAAGAGACGATCAACGTCAATCTGCGCGCATAAGCAGAATCTGCGGAATTTTACGTTTTGGAAGTGATGTACGGAGCATAAGAGCAATGACCGAATCAAAAGTAAAGACACCGATCTATTTGGATTATGCAGCAACCACCCCGGTAGATCCTCGTGTCGCTGAAAAAATGATGCAGTATCTGACTCTGGATGGCATTTTCGGTAACCCCGCCTCGCGTTCCCACAAGTTCGGCTGGCAGGCAGAAGAAGCTGTTGATATTGCACGTAATGATATTGCCGCATTAGTCGGTGCTGACCCTCGCGAGATAGTCTTCACCTCCGGTGCCACTGAGTCTGATAACCTGGCAATCAAAGGTGCTGCTAACTTCTATCAGAAGAAGGGCAAGCACATCATCACCTGTAAAACCGAACATAAAGCGGTGCTGGATACCTGTCGCCAACTGGAGCGTGAAGGCTTCGAAGTGACCTATCTGGCACCGCAGTCTAACGGTATTATCGACCTGAAACAGCTTGAAGCGGCAATGCGTGCAGAGACCATTCTGGTTTCCATCATGCACGTGAATAATGAGATTGGTGTGGTGCAGGATATCGCAGCAATCGGCGAAATGTGCCGCAGTCGCGGGATCATTTTCCACGTTGATGCCACCCAAAGTGTCGGTAAATTGCCCATTGATCTGAGCAAACTGAAAGTCGATCTGATGTCCTTCTCTGCCCATAAAGTTTATGGCCCGATGGGCATTGGCGCACTGTTTGTTCGCCGCAAACCGCGAATTCGTATCGAAGCACAGCAGCACGGCGGTGGTCATGAGCGCGGTATGCGTTCTGGCACCTTACCGGTGCACCAGATTGCTGGCATGGGTGAAGCTTACCGTATCGCGAAAGAGGAGATGGAGAGTGAAGCAGCACGTCTGCGTTCACTGCGTCTGCGTTTGTGGAACGGTCTTAAAGATATCGAAGAAGTTTACCTGAATGGCGATTTGGAGAGTGGCGCACCTGGCATTCTGAACGTCAGCTTCAACTATGTTGAAGGTGAATCGCTGATCATGGCACTGAAAGATTTGGCTGTTTCATCAGGTTCCGCCTGTACCTCCGCGAGTCTGGAACCTTCTTACGTGTTGCGCGCGTTAGGGATGAACGACGAACTGGCTCACAGTTCAATCCGTTTCTCTCTGGGGCGTTTCACCACCGAAGAGGAGATCGACTACGCCATTGCGCTGGTTCGTAAATCCATTGGCCGTCTGCGTGACTTGTCTCCGTTGTGGGATATGTTCAAGCAGGGCGTGGATATCAGCAGCATTGAATGGTCTCACCATTAATTCCAGACTTTAAGACTCAGGAGTAATCACATGGCTTACAGCGAAAAAGTAATCGATCATTACGAAAATCCCCGCAACGTCGGTTCATTCGACAACGCAGATCCTAGCGTCGGTAGCGGCATGGTTGGCGCCCCCGCTTGTGGTGATGTCATGAAGTTGCAGATCAAAGTTAACGAAGCTGGCATCATTGAAGATGCACGTTTCAAGACTTATGGTTGCGGCTCTGCCATTGCTTCCAGCTCTCTGGTCACTGAATGGATGAAAGGCAAATCTCTGGATCAGGCAGAAGCTATCAAAAATACGCAGATCGCCGAAGAGCTGGAGTTACCGCCAGTCAAAATTCACTGCTCAATTCTGGCGGAAGACGCCATTAAAGCTGCTATCGCCGACTACAAAAGCAAACACACTGCCAAGTAGTTGTAAAATAGGTTATTAATAACTGGCTCATTTTCCTAAAAAATTTCAAGATACTGCATTCCAATACACCTGCGGTTTGAAAGATGATGGGGATATGGGCGGGTTTCAGAGTTGAGGAAGCTGTATGTCGATATCAATCAGCGACAGTGCTGCACAGCGGGTCAGCGCCTTTTTAAGTCACCGTGGTAAGGGCTTAGGTCTGCGCTTGGGTGTCAGAACTTCGGGCTGCTCCGGCATGGCATATGTGCTCGAATTTGTTGATGAAATGAACGATGACGATATCGTTTTTGAAGACAAAGGCGTGAAAGTGATCATCGACGGCAAAAGCATGGTCTATCTTGACGGCACTGAACTGGATTTCGTCAAAGAGGGGCTGAACGAGGGCTTTAAGTTCAACAATCCGAACGTCTCCAATGAGTGCGGATGTGGCGAAAGCTTTAACGTCTGATCCTGTTTTTGTTCCTACCTCAGGCACTTGATACCTTATATACCCAACGTCATTAGAGTTACAGGGGAGTGAGCGCAGCTAACACCCCTGCAGCTTCAAGGACGAAGGGGATAACTCCAGAGCATGTTATGGATTACTTCACACTATTCGGGCTACCACCTCGCTATCAGCTTGATGGCAACCAACTCACTACCCGCTATCAAGAGTTGCAACGTCAATTCCACCCTGACCGTTTTGCCAACCAGCCTGAGCGCGAACGTTTGGCCTCATTGCAACAAGCCGCGACCATCAATGATGGCTACCAAACCCTCAAGCACCCGTTAAAACGGGCCGAGTATATGCTATCTTTGCAGGGTTTTGATTTAGGCAACGAACAGCACACGATGCGCGATACCGCGTTTTTGATGGAGCAGTTGGAGCTGCGCGAAGAGCTTGATGCCATCGAACACCAACCCGATGCTGAAACACAGCTTGCGGCATTCAGCCGCCGTCTGGCTTTGATGACGCAAAGGCGTAGTCAGCAGATGGTTGAGCAACTGGATCAACAGCTGTGGGCGTCAGCCGCGGATACGGTGCGGAAATTACGTTTTCTGGATAAATTGCAGCAGCAGGTTGAACAGCTAGAAGAGCGCCTGTTTGATGATTTTTCCTGAGGATGTTGCCCGACAAACTCTTATAACAGTGATATATCAAACGACCTTTGCAACAGATCTGAATATAACGCAAGGCCTTGGTATCTCGCCGGATAGATTTTGCTTTTTAGACTCATGATTGATGGAAGCTCAACATGGCCTTATTACAAATTAGTGAGCCTGGTTTAACTGCGGCCCCGCATCAACGGCGGCTGGCGGCAGGGATAGATTTAGGCACCACCAACTCATTGATTGCCACGGTGCGCAGCGGTAAAGCGCAAACGCTGGTCGATGAACAACAGCGGGATCTTCTGCCCTCGGTGGTTCATTATCAACAAAATGGCATTGATGTCGGTTGGCATGCGCGCGAGTTCGCCGCGCAGGACCCGGTCAACACCATCAGCTCAGTCAAACGCATGATGGGCCGCTCTTTGGCGGATATCCAACAGCGCTACCCCAATCTGCCTTACCAATTCCAGCCTAGCGAGAATGGCCTGCCGATGATCCAGACCGCCACGGGATGGGTCAATCCGGTGCAGGTCTCTGCCGATATTCTGAAAACCTTGACGCAGCGCGCGCAGGCGGCGCTGGAGGGAGAGTTGGATGGTGTGGTGATCACGGTTCCGGCCTATTTCGATGATGCGCAGCGTCAGGGCACCAAAGATGCCGCACGTCTGGCCGGGCTGCATGTGTTGCGCTTATTGAATGAGCCAACCGCTGCGGCTATCGCATATGGTCTGGACTCCGGTCAGGAGGGGGTGATCGCGGTTTACGATCTGGGGGGCGGCACTTTTGATATCTCCATTTTGCGCCTCAGTCGTGGGGTGTTTGAAGTGCTGGCAACCGGCGGTGACTCGGCATTAGGGGGCGATGATTTCGACCATCTATTAGCCGATTGGCTGCGTGAGCAAGCTGGCATTGATTCCCGTGATGATCACACTATTCAGCGGCAGCTACTTGATGCGGCGATTGCCGCCAAAATTGCTTTGAGTGATGCCGATGTTGCCGAGGTCTCGGTGGCTGGCTGGCAAGGGCAGATCACGCGGGCGCAGTTTGAATCCCTGATTGCCTTGCTGATTAAGCGCACACTCATGGCTTGCCGTCGCGCACTGAAAGACGCCGGTGTTACTGCTGACGAGGTGCTGCAAGTGGTGATGGTCGGCGGCTCGACCCGCGTGCCGCTGGTGCGTGAGCAGGTGGGGCAGTTCTTTGGCCGCACGCCGCTGACCACGATCGACCCCGATAAAGTGGTCGCCATCGGCGCGGCTATTCAGGCTGACATTCTGGTGGGCAATAAGCCAGACAGCGACATGCTGCTGCTTGATGTTATCCCGCTCTCATTGGGGCTGGAAACCATGGGCGGTTTGGTGGAAAAAGTCATCCCACGTAACACCACCATTCCGACGGCCCGCGCACAAGAGTTCACCACCTTTAAAGATGGTCAGAGCGCCATGATGATCCATGTGCTGCAAGGGGAGCGCGAGCGGGTGCAGGATTGCCGTTCGCTTGCCCGTTTCACTCTGCGTGGCCTGCCGCCACTGCCTGCGGGCGGGGCGCATATTCGCGTCACTTTTCAGGTGGATGCGGATGGGCTATTGAGTGTCACGGCGATGGAGAAATCCACCGGCGTTGAAGCATCGATTCAAGTGAAGCCATCTTATGGGCTATCTGATAATGAGATAGCCAACATGATTAAAGATTCGATGGTTAATGCACAGGCCGATATCAGTGCACGTAAGCTGGCGGAGCAACAAGTCGAAGCCGCCCGGGTGCTGGAGAGTCTGCAGGGCGCATTGGCGCAAGACGCGGCACTACTCAGTGAGCAAGAGAGCAGCGCTATCGCGCAAGGGATGACGTTATTACAGCAGCAGATGCAGGGCAGCGACCCACAGGCAATCGAAGCTGCGATCAAGGCGTTAGATGCACAAACGCAAGATTTTGCCGCGCGCCGGATGGATGCCTCCATTCGCCGTGCTTTGGCTGGCCATTCAGTGGATGAGGTTTAATCATGCCCAAAATAGTATTTCTGCCCCATAAAGACCTCTGCCCGGATGGCGCAGTGCTGGAAGCAACCCAGGGTGAGACCATTCTGGACGTTGCCCTGCGTAATGGCATTGATATTGAGCACGCCTGTGAGAAATCCTGCGCCTGCACCACCTGCCACTGTGTGGTGCGCGAAGGTTTTGACTCCCTGCCGGAGAGTAGCGAGCTGGAGGATGACATGTTGGATAAAGCATGGGGTCTGGAGCCAGAGAGCCGCCTGAGCTGTCAGGCCAGAGTCACCGACGAAGATCTGGTGGTTGAGATCCCGCGTTACACCATTAACCATGCACGGGAGCACTGATATGAGCATGACCTGGCAAGATAGCCGTGAGATTGGCGAAGCCCTTTACGACCAATTCCCCGATATCGATCCCAAAACGGTGCGCTTTACCGATATGCATCAGTGGATTTGCTCCCTAGAAGATTTTGATGATGACCCGCAAGCATCGAATGAGAAAGTGCTGGAAGCTATTTTGCTGGTTTGGTTAGATGAGTTTAGCTAATCATTGATAAGGGCCGCCGGGTGAGTGGCGGAGAGAACAAGTAGATCGTAAAGACGCCGTCAATCCCTCCCTGGAGGCTCGAGCCGCGCCATCCCTGGCGCGGACGCTTTACTCTTCTACCCGTCCTCTCCGTTCCAGATCGAGTCATTGGGGTTTGTCAGCAGTTTAAGGGTCGCGTAAGCGGCCCTTTTGCTTTCTGTTACTTTTTATCTGTTACATTATCTCTAACGAAAGTGACTTTTTAGCGTAAAGTGTTGGCTTGTTCGATAGAAATTTTTGTTCCGCCGTGGCTAACACAGAGTCACGTATTATCAGCTGAATAACAGCAAAAAATAATAATGACGAGGTCGTCGATGACAACAGAAATAATGCAAGTATCCCTATCCGATAATCCTGCCGATGCCCGTTGGGGCGAAAAAGCGCTGCTCAGCACTGATGCTGAGGGCATGACCATCCATCTGACGGCGAACGGCCAATTGGGTGCTATTCAACGTGCCGCCCGCAAGATAGATGGGCAAGGTATTAAGCAGGTAAAACTGGCCGGTGAGGGCTGGGGTCTGGAGCAGAGCTGGGCATTTTGGCAAGGGTTCCGTGGGCCAAAAGGCCAGCGCAGTGTTGAGTGGGCAGAGCTGCCAGAGAACGAAAAAACCGAGCTAGAACAGCGTCTTAAGATTATTGACTGGGTGCGTGACACCATTAACGCCCCGGCTGAGGATCTCGGCCCAGAGCAACTGGCGAAAAATGCCATTGATCTGCTGTGTGCGGTATCTTGTGATGCCGTCACCTACCGCATCACCAAAGGTGAAGATCTGCGCGAGCAGGGTTATGCCGGAATTTATACCGTCGGGCGCGGATCTGATCGTGCTCCGGTACTATTGGCGCTGGACTATAACCCGACCGGTAACCCTGATGCACCAGTAATGGCTTGTCTGGTCGGCAAGGGAATTACTTTTGATTCAGGCGGTTACAGCCTGAAACAGAGCGCGTTTATGGATTCGATGAAATCCGATATGGGGGGCGCGGCAACAGTGACCGGCGCGTTGGCATTGGCTGCGGCCCGTGGGCTGAAAGCGCGTGTGAAGCTCTATCTGTGCTGTGCTGACAATATGGTTAGCGGCAATGCTTTTAAGCTGGGTGATATTATCCGTTACCGCAATGGTAAGACGGTCGAAATCATGAATACTGATGCAGAAGGGCGCTTGGTGTTGGCCGATGGCCTGATCGATGCTTCCAGTCAGCAAGCACCACTGATTATTGATGCGGCCACCTTAACTGGCGCGGCAAAAACCGCCTTGGGCAATGATTACCATGCGCTGTTCAGCTTCGATGATGAGCTGGCGCAGGAGTTATTAAGCAGTGCAAAAAGTGAGCACGAACCTTTCTGGCGCTTACCGCTGGCGGAATTCCATCGCAGCCAGTTGCCATCCAATTTTGCTGAGTTAAATAATGTGGCGGGTGCCGCTTACAGTGCGGGTGCCAGCACTGCTGCTGCTTTCTTGTCCCATTTTGTGAAAAATTACCAACAGGGCTGGCTGCACATTGACTGCTCCGCCACTTACCGTAAAGCAGCAGTGGATCAGTGGTCTGCAGGCGCTACCGGGTTAGGGGTGCGGACTATTGCCAACTTGTTGTTAGCGAAAGCAAAATAAGAAATTGATGTGCCTAGGAGTGAGAATAGGCAGATCGTAAAGACGCCGTAAACCCTTCCCTGGGGGCTTGTTCCGCGCCATCCCTGGCGCGGACACTTTACTCTTCTACCTATCCACCCTCCCATTTATCCTAGCAAGATGTTTTTTTTGGAGTAGAGCATGAGTTTGCCGCAACCCCCCATTGGTGATAATCACCATCACCACCATGATGATGAGCAGAGTCTGGAGTCCCTGCTAAAACTGGCAGCGACCGAGTCGATTCATCGTATCGCCTTTTTCCGGGCCTTGCTGGATGCCACTGTTCTGGTGCTGGTGGATAGTTCGGCGCAGGGCAGTGAAGAAGATAGCGAGATGACCTTCACGGCGGGCAATGGGGTCAATATTCTGCATTGGGAAAAGCAGGATGGTGAATCTGTGATCCCTTTCTTCACCTCGGTAGAGGTGTTGCAGCAGGCGCTGGATCTGGCCGAAGAGACGCCAGAAGAGCGCGAAAAGCAGCCCTTTATCGCCATGCCAGTGCGGCTGTTATTTGAAATGACACAGGGCGCACATCTGTTTTTGAACCCGAAATCAGAGCACGGTAAAGAGTTCTGGCCGCAAGAGGTGGCAATGCTGCTGGAGAATGGCGGTTTAGCCCAACCCGCTGAAATGACGGTAGATAAAGAGAGCCAGATTTTGCTGGGGCAGCCGGAGGAGTACCCTACGGCGATGGTTGACGCGCTGATCCAACTATTCAGCCAGCGTAAGCCGGTGCGCCGTGCATTTTTGGCGCTGATGCATGATAAGAGTGTGGACGAGAAGCCTAACCTGCTGATTGGGCTAGAGGTGGATGGCAGTGGCGAGGAGATTGACCAGCTGATTCAAGAGGCCGGCAGTGTTGCCAGTGACCATGCAGCAGATGATAGCCCGGTCGATTTCTGTCTGGTTAGCGAGCAACAGCGCGGTGTTAGCCACTATCTAATGACCCATACTCAGGCGTTTTATCAGCGCAGATGGGGCAGTTGGCTGCGCAATGTTATCCCTTCGGTCAGCCATTAGTGATTGATAAATGACATAAAAAAAGGGAGCCGATAGTGGCTCCCTTTATTATTTCACTGCTACATGAATTTCACTGTGGTTTACAACTTAGAAGGTGTAACCGACACCCAGATTAATGGTCACTGGGGTATCCACGTTTTTGCCTTTCGACAGCTTAACTTCAGAACCGATAGAGAGGTTTTTGGTCATGTTTACATTCATACCCACACCGGCATTAACACGCGTACCTTTACGGCTGTTATCAAACATCTCGCCATTGACCAGCACGTTGTTACGCGCCATCAGGTCATGGTCAACAGAGAACAGTGCATATGGCTTGATCTCTGCACCGCTATTCAGCACAAAGCGATAGCCGGTGTTCACACCCAAAGTCCCGGTGGTGTTACGTGAACCTTGGTTCTGCGCATCCATACCGTTAGACAACTGGTACTGGCTCTTGCCGGAAGTAAAGGTGCTCAGCGCGGCATAAGGAGAAACATACATTGCATCAACATTGATATGTTTACCCGCTTTCAGTGCCACACCCAGACCAGAGAAGTTAGCACTACCGTTGGCGCTGCTGCCATTCGAGGTGATATTCAGCTTCTGCTTAAACTGGTTAGTTTTCAGCACGCCATTCAGGTAGTAACCACCATTGGTCAGATATTGTGCATATGCACCCAGTGAGTTACTTTCCACGCTGCCGCTGCTCTGGTAATCAGATTTGATATCTGAGCTGCTGCGAGCAGCGAAACCACCAATACTCAGTACAGAGTCACCTACTTCAATGGCCTTATCGCCACCCAGGGTTACGCCATTCAGTTTTTGGTCGAAATTAGCGGCCGTACCTTTCACTTTGAAGTTATTGTTCAGGTAGTTGATCCACACGCCACTTTCGTTGGCTGATGTGCTTTGCTTATCTAAACGATTCTGAATAGAGCTTAATTCAGCATTAAAGATAACCGGCATGGTGTTCGCCACCGCCAGAACACCGGCAGTACTTGGTGTCAATGCAGCGGTATCCGCCACCAGCTTATAGCCGCCTTTACCATCGCTGACCAGATTGTGCTTGTAGTTACCCAGGTTAATCGGCCCATTAGACAGCGAGAAACGAGCGGCATTATTACCTTGTACATCAATCAGTTGCAGGTTGGTTGGTGCGACACCATTGTCACTTAGTTGGATGCCAAAGCTACCATTAGCATCGCCGGTGACATTCAGCGGTGCATTTGCCTGATTGTACAGTGATGCTGTCAGATTAAAGGTACCAGCACCTGACAGTGACGCCATGGTCAACTGAGCATTGGTGCTGCTCATATCAACAGTACCGCCATCCAGTGCAACATTTTTAAAGGCGAACTGTGCAGGATTACTCACAGCGGCACGGTGCAGTGCGTTTTGTGGTGCATTCGCGCCAACTAACTGCATATTACCGGCTAAGTTCAGGTTCGCATCTTGAGTTTTTGCGCCGTCATGCACGGTGATAACGCTGTTTTCAACTGCATTAATATTGCCGCTAATGGTCGCTGTTTTATCGAAGATAGCGGTGCCGCCATGGAATGTTGCATCTTTAAGTTCACCGGCGATCAGGGCGTAACCATTTTCAACAATGAGCTTAGCTGCCTGAGCGCGCTCCATCAGATTAAATTTACCGCCATTCACGTTGACCGTATTAGCAGTTGCACCCTGTTGCACGTCAAATACGCCGCCGTTTACGATGGTGTCGTTAGCAGTACCTGCAAGGGTGAATGTACCGTCATTCACGGTGGTGTTATTGGCTGTTACTCCGCTAACCAGCGTGAAGTCAACTTCGTTGAGTGTGGTATCAGCAATAGAGGCACCGGATTTAACATCAAATAGCCCACCATTGATGGTTGTGCCTTGTGCTTCCGAACCGCTTTCAAGCGTGAAAATACCACCTTCCAGGGTAGTGCCCGTTGCAAGAGCTTTATCTTGTAGGGTTAATGTTCCGCCCTTAATGGTGGAGTTAGAGACCTTCGCATCTGCTTTGGCAGTAACCTCACCCTCACTGACCATATTATTGATCCACGAGTGCGTGTCAGCTGTCACTACCCCACCTTTGGCAACGGTAGCACCTTCAGATTTGGCTATCTGCGTGTCATTCGCCCCTTTGAGGGTTAACTGACCTTTAGCGCCAACTTGCGTATTGGTATCTGTACCGCCGCTATTGGTCATGGTGCCCTCGGTGATCACCGAGTCAATTGCTTGTGCATCTGCTGCCAGATTTATGCTGCCGTTTTCGGTCACAATGCTGCCAATGACCTTGCCTTTAGCGGCTACTTCTTGCGTGCCACCGTCCACTTTGGTATCGATAGCGATAGTATCTGTAGCAACAGTATCTATTGTACCTGAGACGATAGTTTTATCGACAGCAGACAATTTAATAGCAGAGGCATTGTTGACTAGAGTAGTAACAGCATCCTTGGCGTCATTTAATTCACCTTGTTTGGCCAAAAGTGCAGCATCTGCATCACTTTTGGCCGTTGTTGCTTTAGCAACATTTGTCTTAATCTCATCAAGTTCTTTAGTGGACTTCTGGTGCTCATCCTCTGCACTCTCTGCCGCTGTTTTAGCAGCTTCAGCAGCCTTGATTGCTTCTTCTGCCTGTTTGGCCTTATTGATTTTCTTCTCTACATCATCGAGTTGTTTTTTTGCATCAATTTTAGCTTGTTCTGCAGTATTGGCTGCCTGTTCTATATCCTGGGTCTGACCCTCAGCGGTGTTTTTCTCGTTCGTAATACCTGATTTTTCATCTTCTAGCTTTTTGCTTTTTGCTCCATTTTCTGTAACTGCATCATTAGCCAGCTTAATATTATCATTATAGGTTTTGACTAAAGCGTCATAGGCTTCTTTATTCGCGGTTGCTGTGGCTTTTAGTGCGTCATCTTGGCTGCTAAGGTTACCTTCGGTTTGGTCATGCTCTTTTTTGGCTTTAGCAATGTCGGTAGTAGAATCAGCTTCTGCATCGTGTTGAGCACTTTCTGCGGTAGAGAGAGCTGTATCTAAATCGCCTTTTTCTGTGATGAGATCAGCTAATTTACCTTCTAGCTCTTTAATCTGCTGACCAAACTCGCTAATTTTATCTGCGTGCGCCCTTTTATCTTCTGCTGCTTTTTCAGCCTTTTCTGTTCTCTCGACTAGCGCTTGAGTTTTAACTTGAAGCTCTGTTTCTGACGTAGTAATCAGCTGAGTGACTTGTTGTGCGATATCGGCGGCGCTAGGATCTAACGTTATGCCAGTAATGGCAGTAATGGCAGCTTTTTTCTCACCGTCTTTTGTTGCAAAATCTGCCTCTAAATCAGTTTTAGTTTGTTTTTTTGCCGCGACTTCTTGGACGGCAGTAGCTTCTTTTTTCTTCAACTCATCAAAGGCTTGAGTTGAAGTTTCTGCTGCTTTTTCTGCTAACTCAACGGCTGTTTGCGCATTTTTTTCCGCTTCTTTCTTCTCGCCCAGCAGTTCTAAACGATCTTTCTCTGCTTGAGTAATAATACCAGCAGCCAGATAGTCGCTTAGTTTTTCATAGATACTCTTTTCAACAACCGGTTCTTTCTCGACAACAGGTACTGTCCCCTGGATAGACCCGCCATTAGCCCAACGCTGTACTTTGCCAGTACTGATGTCTTCTACTTTAGGTTGAAGAGATTTGCTCTCTTTTGTCAAAGTTGTCGATGTTGCCATTGCCCCGCCAGAAACCAGCGATGAGATCAGAATAGATAAAGGTAAGAGACGCGTATTTAATGTATTGCGATGATTCATAGTTTTATAACTTCCTATTTGCAGATAAATTTTAATAAATGAATGCTAAAGATAATAAGGGACGACAAAATGTTGGGAGGAATATAAGGAACTAACCTTAGCCAGGCTAGTTATTAAAACCTTAAAGACATTAATTTATATTAATTTGATTTTATATTGTATTTTTCAAGGTTGAGTATGCTATTAAGTTATTGTTATTTATTGTTTTAATTTGGCGCTCTCTGGTCTTTAATTTTTCGCCAGAGTTAATTTAATTTTTTATTAAAAAAATATTAAATACGTTTTTCTGTTTCTGTGCTGCAAAGTTAGAATGTTTCCTGGAAATTCCGCCTTTTTCTGGAGGGAAAAAACCATCTGTTTTATCTCTCTATATTCCCTTTCAGGCGAATGCTATAATCTTGCTATCATTCAGGGAGCAAGATATGAATCACCATGGTGTGCTGCGGTTAATCTCAGGAATAAAAAAGGGTATCGGGGTCAGTGGCCTGTTGTTGAGTATCACTCTGCTATTGGCGGGTTGTGATAACAGCAGTAGTAAAGAGGAGAGTAGCGCCCCGGCCACTACCACCACCCAGGCCACGGCGCTGCCCGCCAATGGCCCGTTGAGCCAACCCAAAGATGCCGCCACATTGGCCGCACTGGCAAAACGCCATGCCGGCCAGCCGCTCACCTTGCTCGATGCCTCTGAGCTGCAACTTGATGGGGCCAGCGCCATGGTGCTGACCTTCTCGCAACCGCTCGATCCCAATCAGGACTTTGCCGCGCAAGTGCATCTGGTGGATACCCTCAGTGGCACCATTGATGGCGCCTGGGAGCTATCAGATAACCTGATGGAGCTGCGCCTACGCCACCTCAAACCTGAGCGCAAACTGCTGCTCACGGTTGATAGCACACTAAAAGGGGTTGGCGGCGCGCAGCTTGGCGCACTACAACAGCAGCAAATCACCACCCGTGATAGCAAACCCAGTGTCGGTTTTGCCAGCAAAGGCTCCCTGCTACCGGGGAAACTGGCGCAGGGGCTGCCGGTGATGGCGCTGAATGTTGATAGTGTCGACGTTAACTTTTTCCGCATCAAGCCCGCCAGTCTGGCCAACTTCCTCGCCAGCTGGCAGTACCGCAGCGCGCTCTCTAACTGGGAGTCGGATGATCTGCTAAAAATGGCCGATTTAGTCTATAGCGGCCGTTTTGACCTCAATCCCGCCGCCAATACCCGTGAAAAACTGCTGCTGCCACTGGCTGATATCAAACCGCTGCAAGAGTCCGGCGTCTATCTGGCGGTGATGCAACAGGCGGGTCACTACAGCTATACCAATGCTGCCACCCTATTTACCCTCAGCGATATTGGCGTTTCCCTGCACAGCTACCATAACCGCATGGATGTTTTCACTCAGGCGCTGGCGGGTGGTGCCGCCTTGCAAGGGGTCTCGGTGCAGCTGCTGGATGATAAAGGGCAAGTGCTGGCGCAGGCGGAAACTGATGCTCAGGGCCATGCGCAGCTAGAGAAAAAGGCCAATGCCAAGCTGCTATTGGCCGCGCAAAATGGGCAGACCAGCCTGATTGATCTCAATGCGCCGGCGCTGGATCTGGCGGAGTTTGATATTGCCGGGCCAGAGGGCTTCCTAAAGCAGCTCTTTGTCTTTGGCCCGCGCAACCTGTATCGCCCCGGTGAAACCTTAATTGTCAATGGCTTACTGCGCGATGCCGATGGTAAGCCGCTGACCACCCAGCCGGTTAAAGTGGATATCCTCAAACCGGATAACCAGGTGGTGCGCAGCTTTGTTTGGCAGCCGCAAGCGGGATTGTATCAATACCAATACGCCATTCCTGCCGGCGGCCCGACGGGGGAGTGGTCGCTGCGCCTCAATCTGGGGGATAACCAGCCGCGTTTGTACAAATTCAAAGTGGAAGATTTCCTGCCAGAGCGCATGGCACTGGAGATAGCCGCCAGTAAAGCGCCGATCGCCACTGATAGTGAGGCTCACTTTGCGGTCACCGGGCGCTATCTCTATGGTGCGCCAGCATCTGGCAACCGCCTGCAAGGGCAGCTGTTCCTGCGCCCACAGCGGGAGGCGGTGGCGTCACTGCCCGGTTTTGAATTTGGTTCGATTACCGAAGAGAACCTCTCCCGCACGCTGGATGAGTTTGATACCACGCTAGACAGCGAGGGCAAAACTGACGTCGCGGTAGAGAACAGCTGGCAGAGTGCCCAATCGCCGCTGAAACTGATTTTACAGGCCAGCTTGCTGGAGTCCGGCGGTCGTCCGGTCACTCGCCGTGCTGAACAGGCGGTGTGGCCCGCCGAGGCGCTGGCGGGAATTCGCCCACTGTTCAATCAGCAGCAGGTTTATGATTACCGCAGTGACAGCTATAAATCGCAGCCGATGGTTGATCAGGACTCTCAGGCGGATTTTGAGATCCTCTATGCCACGGCGGATGGTGAGAAACAGGCGGTTAATGGCTTAAAAGTCAAACTGATACGCGAGCGCCGTGATAACTACTGGCAGTGGTCAGAAAGTGATGGCTGGCAGTCGCTGTTTGATAAAAAAGATCTCCAACTGGCGGAGCAAACCATCAATATTGCCGCCAACGGCAGCGCGAAAGTCAGCTTCCCGGTGGAGTGGGGCGCTTACCGCATTGAGGTGAGCAATCCGGATAACTCACAGGTCAGCAGCTCGCGCTTCTGGGCCGGCTACAGCTGGCAGGATAACACCGCAGGCAGCGGCGCAGTGCGCCCGGATCAGGTCAAATTGACACTGGATAAACCCGCCTATCGCCCCGGCGAAAAGGTGAAATTGCACATTGAAGCCCCCGCCGCCGGTAACGGCTATCTGCTGGTGGAGTCCAGTGACGGCCCACTGTGGTGGCAGCAGGTGACTATTGCGGCAGGTGGCACTGAGGTTGAGGTGCCGATTAACCCCGGCTGGAATCGCCATGATCTCTATCTCAGCGCGACGGTGATCCGCCCTGGTGATAAAACGCAGCAGGCGACGCCAAAACGGGCAATTGGTTTACTGCATCTGCCGCTGGTGGATGAAACCCGCAAACTGGCACTGCAACTGGATGCGCCAGCCCGTATTCGCCCCAATCAGACCTTAACTGTTAAAGTGAAAGCCAGCCGCAGCGGCGCGCCGCTACCTGAAAAAGTGCAGCTGCTGCTCTCTGCCGTCGACAGTGGGATTTTAAATATCACCGATTACGTCACGCCAGACCCATATGACGCCTTTTTGGGTCGCAAACGCTACAGCGCGGATCAATATGATGTTTATGGTCAGCTGATTGAGGGGCAGGGGCGGTTAGCCAGCTTGCGCTTTGGTGGTGATGGCGAAGAGGAGGATGCGCTCGCCCGTGGTGGTAAAAAACCGATTACCGAAGTGACCATTGTGGCGCAGCAAGCCCTACCTGTGACACTAAATGCGCAGGGTGAGGGCATAGTCGAGCTGGCTATTCCCGATTTTAACGGCGAACTGCGCCTGATGGCTCAGGCCTGGAGTGACGAAGAGTTCGGTAAAGCCGAGTCTAAAGTGGTGGTGGCCGCGCCACTGATTGCCCAACTGGCGACCCCACGCTTTCTGGCCGGTGGCGACACCACTGAGCTGGCGCTGGACTTAAGTAATCTATCCGGTCAACCGCAAACCCTCTCTCTCAACTGGCTCGCCAGCGAATTATTGGCGCTAAAAGGTGAATCGACTCAATCTGTTACCCTGGCAACCGGCGAGCGCAAAACGGTGTTGGTTCCGGTTCGCGCGCTGAACGGTTTCGGGCAGGGCGATATTGGTCTGACGATCAGCGGCATGGTGCTGCCGGGGGAGAAACTGCCGGATTATCAGCACCATTGGAAAATTGGCGTGCGGCCTGCTTATCCGGCTCAAACACGCCATTTCGCCAATGTGCTGCGCAGCGGCGAGAGCTGGAGTTTGCCGACGGAGGCGATGGCGGGATTGGTAGCTGAAACCTTGCAAGGGCAACTGCTGGTGACCAGCCGGCCACCGCTCAATTTGGCGCGTTATATCAGTGAGTTATACGCTTATCCCTATGGCTGTCTGGAGCAGACGGTGAGCGGCTTATATCCGTCGCTCTACAGCAACCATGGGCAGTTGACCGCGCTGGGTATCAAGGCGGATAGCGATGAAAAACGGCGTCAAACGATTGATGTCGGCATTGAGCATCTGCTTGGTATGCAGCGCTACAATGGCGGTTTTGGCTTATGGCGCAATGATAGCCCGGAGGAGTTCTGGCTGACCGCCTACGCCACTGACTTCCTCTATCGCGCCAGCCAGCAGGGCTACAGTGTGCCAGAGGCCGCGTTAACCGCCGCCAACAGCCGTTTGCAGCGCTACTTGCAAGATCCGAGTCAGATTGAAATTCGCTACAGCGAGCAGAGCAAACATACCCGTTTTGCCGTGCAGGCCTATGCCGGTTTAGTGCTGGCGCAGCAGCAACAGGCGTCGCTGGGGGCATTGCGCCAGCTGTATACCCGCAGTGATGATGCCCGCTCCGGCTTGCCGCTGGTGCAACTGGGGGTGGCGCTCAAACTGATGGGGGACATGCCGCGCGCCAAAGAGGCCATCACGCAAGGGCTGAATACCCCGCGCAGCGATAAAGATTACTGGCTGGAAGATTACGGCAGCTCACTGCGCGATGATGCCCTGATTTTGGCGCTACTCACCGACAACAACTTGCTACCAGAGGTGCGCGATAGCCGCTTGTTGGCGCTATCCGAGGCATTAGTTGGGCGCAATTATCTCTCCACCCAAGAGAGTAATGCGCTGTTCCTCGCCGGGCGCACGCTGATAAGTGGCGCTGAAATGCCGTGGCAACTGGCGATTGCGCCATCGGCTGAGTTACTCGCCGAGCGCGCGACCTTAACGCAGAGCACGGCGCTGAACCAAAATTGGTCGGCACAGCAATTGGCCGGTGGGATGCAACTGCAAAATCGTGGCGATACACCGCTCTATAGCCGCGTCGATCTGGTGGGCTATCCACAACAAACGCCAGCGCCATTTAGCCGTAATCTGCATATCAGCCGCAGTTATATCGGGCTTGATGGCAAGCCGTTGCAGCTATCCCAACTGAAAAGTGGTGAGCTGGTGCTGGTGCATCTGGATGTGTGGGCGGATCAGCGGGTGCCGGATGCACTGGTGGTGGATCTACTGCCCGCCGGCCTGGAGCTGGAGAACCAGAATCTGGGCGACAGCAGTGCCACTCTGGGCGAGAGCGCCAATAGCGTGACCGAGCTACTGCAGGATATGCAGCAGTCAGATATCAAGCATCAGGAGTTCCGCGATGACCGCTATGTGGCGGCAGTCAGTGTTGACGGCTATCGCCACACCACGCTGCTCTATCTGGCACGCGCCGTCACACCGGGCATCTATCAGGTGCCAGCACCACAGGTGGAGTCAATGTATGTGCCGGATTGGCGGGCGCTAGGGGTCACACCGATGCAACTTGAAATTGTTAAGTGAATACTTACTCCCCTTTGCTGGCGGTTAGTTGCAGCAAAGGGGGGTAAAGGCTATTGATGCGAACCACTCTTTTTTCCCGCTATCGCCGCCTGTGGTGGGCGCTGGCTATCATTGTCATATTGCTCCCGGCCACACTGTGGCTGGCGGATAAGCTCTGGCCGCTCCCCTTGGCGCAAGTTCAGGTCGCCCGGGTGGTGGTGGCTGAAGATGGCACGCCACTATGGCGTTTTGCCGATGCCGACGGGGTATGGCGTTATCCGGTGACCCTGCAACAGGTCTCACCTTACTACCTGCAAGCCCTGCTCACTTTCGAAGACCGCTGGTTTTACCGCCACCCCGGTGTTAATCCACTGGCGTTGGCCCGTGCCGCCTGGCAGGATCTGCGGGCGGGTAAAATCCTCTCTGGTGGCAGCACGCTATCAATGCAGGTTGCCCGCCTGATCGAGCCACATCCCCGCACCTTAACCGGAAAATTACGCCAAATTTGGCGCACCTTGCAGCTGGAGTGGCATTTTTCCAAAGATCAAATTCTGGAGCTTTACCTTAATCGCGCCCCATTTGGCGGCACCCTGCAAGGTATCGGGGCCGCCAGTTGGACCTATCTGGGTAAAGCGCCGGCCCAACTGACACCGGCAGAAGCGGCACTGTTGGCCGCCCTGCCACAGGCCCCAAGCCGATTGCGGCCAGATCGCTACCCGCTGCGGGCTAAAGCGGCGCGGGATAAAGTCTTAACCCGGCTGGCTGATTATCAGGTCTGGACGCCAGCAGAGGTGGCTGATATCAAACAAGAAGATATCTGGCTGGCACCACGTCAGGTGCCGCAACTCGCGCCACTGCTGGCCCGCCGCTTAACCCTGGGCAATCAGCGGGAAGTGATCCAAACCACTCTGGATGCTGCGCTACAGCGGCAATTGGAGGATATGGCGGCCAGTTGGCGGCATCAACTGCCGGAGAAAACCTCACTGGGGCTGCTGGTGGTCGATCACACCACCATGAATGTGCGCGCTTACCTCGGCTCGGTGGATTTTCAGGATGATAGCCGCTTCGGCCATGTGGATATGGTCAGCGCCTGGCGCTCACCGGGTTCAACACTCAAACCTTTTCTGTATGCCATGGCGCTGGATGATGGCCTGATCCATGCTGAGTCACTGCTGCAAGATGTGCCGCGCCGCTTCGGTGATTACCGCCCCGGTAATTTTGATAGCGGATTCCATGGCCCGGTCAGTGCCAGCGAAGCGCTGGTGCGCTCACTGAATTTACCGGCGGTGCAGCTGTTGGAAGCTTATGGCCCGAAACGTTTTACCGCCAATTTGCGCAATGGCGGCCTGAATTTACGTTTTCCGCCGCACAGCGCACCGAGTTTGGCGGTGATCCTCGGCGGGGCTGGCTCACGACTGGATCAGCTGGTGGCCGCCTATAGCGCCTTCGCCCGTGGTGGCATGGCGGCGACACTACGTTTTGAGCCGCAACAGCAGATACAGGAGCGGCGGCTCTTCTCACCTGGTGCCGCGTGGATTATCCGGCGCATACTGGCCGGTGAGGCCAGACCACTGCCGGACGATACTCTGCCGGCAACGGTGCCATTGGCGTGGAAAACCGGCACCAGCTATGGCTACCGTGATGCCTGGGCAGTGGGTATCAATGCCCGTTATACCATCGGCGTGTGGGTTGGGCGGCCAGATGGCACACCGGTCGCCGGACAATTTGGCTATGCCACCGCTATCCCCATACTCAATCAGGTCAATAACTTGCTGATGACAGGACTGCCAGCCGCTGGCCGCCAGTTACCGCGTGATCCGCGGCCCGCGTCAGTCAGCCGGGCAGAGATCTGTTGGCCAGGTGGGCAACCGCTCGCCGCTGGCGACAGCAACTGCCGGCAGCGACGCCAAAGCTGGGTGCTCGACGGCACCTTACCACCCACCTTGACCGCTGTCGGCCAGGAAAATAGGCAAGGCAGCTTGCTCACTCTGTGGCTAAATCCACAGGGCCAGCGGGTGGCGGCTGATTGCCCGGAAGCGGTGCCGCGCCAGTTAATATTATGGCCGCTACCACTCGAACCCTGGTTACCGATTGCCGAGCGGCGTAGCCAACGATTACCGACCGCCAGCACACAATGTCCTCCCCAAGCTGGGGGAGATACGGTGCCACTACTGATTTTAGGCATACGTGATGGTGCCATCGTCAAACGTTTACCCGGCCATGCTAGTCTCGATCTGCGTTTGGCGGCGCAGGGGGGGCGTGGACAACACTGGTGGTTCCTCAATGGGGAGCAGGTGGCGATGACGGAGAATAACCAGTCATGGCTCCAGACCTTATCAGCGCCTGGTGTCTATCAACTCAATGTATTGGATGAAAGTGGATTAGTGAGTAATTTACTGTTTCGGGTGGAATAGACTTCATTACCTTCTTCAATTAATCAGAATGCATTGTTTTATTATAACTAATTACCAAATCACTCTTCTTGTAATAAAAAAAGAAATATGAATTTTTAGATTATTCGCTAGAGTAATTAATCTGTCGCTGAGTGTTTACCCTGCACTTTATAATTCATATGAGTTAGCCGCGAGGAGAGTTGGCATGATAAAAAATAATCGCGTTCTCTTATTTGTTTCAATGCTTTTAATATTAAATTGTGATGTTATGGCAGAACAACCCAAAGTTTGCTTTTATGCCAATGAGTCTTATGTTGGGGAGAGTTTTTGTGCTGAAGAGGGTTTTTTTTCCCATTCACTTTTTCCTCAATGGAATGATAGAATTTCATCTGTCAAAGTTCCTCATGGTATGGTCGTCACTCTCTATGAACATGTGGATTTCTCTGGTCACTCATTCACCCTGAACCGTGATACCGATTTATTACACTCTCAAAACCTTCGATGGTTTAATGATAAAACAAGTTCATTAAGAGTAAAAGATGCAGTGTGTCTTTATGAGAGTGATAATTTTATTGGTGATGCAATTTGTTTATCTGAAGGTAAGCAGATTGATCTATATAGTCACGATAAGATTAAGGGTCCCCACACGCTATTGAATTCACTTAATGACCAAATAAACTCCATAACAGTACCAAGAGGTATGCAAGTTACTGTTTATAAAAATGATAACTACAGTGGAGATGAATTTACCTTAACGGAAACTTACTCGTTTGATGACCTGAAAGATATAGGAATGGATAATCACATAAGCAGTCTCAAGGCCTATCAAGATAATAATTTTCTTTGTGACCACTCTTGCGCGATAAAAAAATATATGACACTGCCGATTAGGCAGGTTTTTGGGGATTATTGGATTGATGAAAAAATAGGATCAAAGCAGATGCTCCTTAGCTTCAAGTTAACTGGCAATGATGATTTCCTTATATTTATCACTGATGGCGGGTTAATTAAAGTTGGAAATAAGAAAATATACATTATTTATGACAGGTTAGATAATGCAGCTTATTTTGATCTGAACGATGAAAGTGAAAGTTTGTCAATGTTAGCACGCTTTAATGGTGGATATTTTGAGGTGCAGTTTATTGAATCTATGGGAACTCAGCCCACCTTTTACACCCCGCTTATTGGATATCTATTTGATCCCTTGGATGTTAATATAAATTTTTTTCTGGTAAACGCGAATACGAATGAAAATAGATCAATTATAATTGATAAAATCGTGATGACAGCAGAGAAGGTTTATAGCAGAAAGATACGAGATATCAGCGGAGCCGTTGCTTGTTGGTCCATACCCCTGCTTAATATTTATAATTATATTGTGCAGGGGCATTGCAACCAAGCAGATCGTTTTGTATCAAGTGCCTCTGATTTTTTTAGCGGTGGTCACGATAAGATATTGCAAGTTTTTGGCTCATCTAAGCCGCTGCCTAAAATAAGTGCCAATGAGCCTCTTCTTTTTGCAGATAGCGAGTTGACCCCCTCTTCAAAGATTGAAGCCACATTGACTCATGTCAATACCTCTATGGATAAAAAATCACTGACAATTCCGGCCACGGCTTTGGCCTGTCAAGTATCGATGAAGGAGCAATTACTCCCACATATCCGTTCTCGGCGTGACCTTAATCCTTGTATTCACTGGACCCTTAATATTATGACGGATTTTACGTTACTGTTTGGTGGCACTCTCACCAGTTGGAATAATGAAATTTTTGGTCAAGTAATTGCGCGAATTCTTCAGGAGGGAAATACCGGTTATGCAGTCTCTGATGTTGATACCGAAACACGTTTAATTAATAATGTTAGGGAGTATATCGCTGCAGATGAACATCATGAACAGCTCCACTTAAAAACAGCCTTCGACTTTTCTCAACTCGGTTATGCCACCTATTTGTACTTCAATAATCAAAATGATCCGGTTGTCTCCCCACAGAATACCCAAACTTTATCCTTGGGTCGTTATGAATTGGCATTGGAAACCTTTAATTATGTAGAGACCATACCCAGAATACATCAAAATGGCTACTGGGTTGAATATGCTAATTCTCATTTTGAGATTGAAATTATTACTGGCGCACCTGAAAAGACACTGGCTGCCCGGCAACGGGTTATTCCTACGATAAGCGAGTGGCGGCGATTATATAAGCAGGAAAAGCCATCTGAAGGGGGAATTGCCTCAAAGGATGTTGATGAAAAAACACATAGTGAAGGAGCTACCAGTGCGCAGGCCAATATAGACGGGGCTATTTCTGCATCACATATTGTCAGTGATGTTGTTGATAGTTGGTTAAGAACCAGTCGTGAGGATTATGTTTATGTCATCGTTCGTCTGGCAGGACGAATAGTGAGTATTACTTTGGCTGTTGATATTAATGAAACTGATGTGGGTATTGCTGGCTCATTAACCGATCCTGCTTATGTACTGCATCCTGCATCTGAAGGGACAATACGGGGCGGGGGAACGGCAGCGATTAGAGGCCTGGCCAGATATGCGGCTAGTATAGGGAGGCGGACTTTAGTTTCAGAGGTGATTAGCCAACCCTCAGCGATTGTAAAGAAAAAAGTTGGATTTACCTATACAAAGGAGCTTTAAATAGGGTTGAGACGTTTGAGATTATCAGGATGATTTATATGTAAAATGTGAGTTGTGCATAAAAATGAGTAATTAGGATAAATTATTTTTAATAAAATGTTGTGATTCCCGTATGCAATCGCTGATAGCGAACATATAATCGGCGGCCACCTATACAGGTCGGTAACATTGAGTGTTCAGGCGCTGCCTGTCAGCCAAGCTTACCCCCTTATTTAAGGCTGTTAGGGGCGGTTCCGAGTCCGGTCAATATTAGAAATCCAATAGAGGTTATCATGGCTTTAGAACGTACTTTCTCCATCATCAAACCAAATGCTGTTGCCAATAACGACATCGGTGCTATCTACGCGCGTTTTGAAAGTGCTGGTTTCAAAATTATTGCTGCAAAAATGCTGCACCTGACCAAAGAACAGGCTGAAGGTTTTTACGCTGAACATAAAGGCCGCCCATTCTTTGATGGTTTGGTTGAATTTATGACCTCTGGCCCGATCATGGTTCAGGTTCTTGAAGGCGAAAATGCGGTTCAGCGCCACCGTGATATCATGGGCGCAACTAATCCAGAAAACGCACTGGCCGGCACACTGCGTGCTGATTTTGCCGACAGCTTCACCGCGAACGCCGTACACGGCTCTGATGCGGTTGAATCTGCTCAGCGTGAAATCGCTTATTTTTTCGCTGCGGATGAGATTTTTCCCCGTAGCTAATTAATTGATCCAGTTTGGGAATGGCTGATATTTAACTAACGGATACAATAAAGTTGGTCGAGCGCCTTTCCAATTATGGAATCCACGCCCTAAAATTTGTACAATGCCGCGCCCCGGTGGAGACATCTCTCCTGGGGCGTTTTATTATTTATTCATCTATTATTTATCATCGCCGTTTCTGAAGCCGTACCCGGTTTAAAGCACAGCGCCGTAAAGTGTAACAACGAGGCCACGACAATTTATGTCTGAACAATTATTAACTGCATCAACACCAATTGATGCTGCTCCTCAACCTGACAATGTGGTGGAAACCACCACCTCCGTCACTGGCAAAATTAATCTGCTCGATTTAAATCGCCAACAAATGCGCGAATTTTTTGCCCAAATGGGTGAGAAACCTTTCCGGGCAGATCAGGTCATGAAGTGGATGTATCACTACTGCTACGACGATTTCGAGCAAATGACCGATATCAACAAAGCGCTGCGCGCTAAGTTACAGCGCGTGGCAGAGATTCGCGCCCCTGAAGTGGCACAAGAGCAGCGCTCTGCGGATGGCACCATTAAGTGGGCCATCACCGTGGGTGATCAGCAAGTTGAAACCGTGTATATCCCGGAAGCCGACCGCGCCACGCTGTGTGTCTCATCACAGGTAGGCTGTGCGTTGGAGTGTAAATTCTGCTCTACGGCGCAGCAGGGCTTTAACCGCAACCTGCGGGTATCCGAAATTATTGGCCAGGTATGGCGCGCGGCGAAAATTATCGGCTCATTAAAATCAACTGGCACACGGCCTATCACCAACGTGGTGATGATGGGCATGGGTGAACCCCTGCTGAACCTAAATAATGTTGTGCCCGCCATGGATATCATGCTGGATGACTTTGGTTTCGGTCTGTCCAAACGCCGCGTGACCCTATCCACCTCGGGTGTGGTGCCGGCGCTGGATAAGCTGGGTGATATGATTGACGTTGCACTGGCCATCTCATTACATGCGCCGACTGATGATATTCGCAATGAAATCGTACCAATCAATCGCAAATACAATATTGAAACCTTCCTGGCCGCGGTACGCCGTTACCTGGATAAATCCAAAGCGAATGGCGGGCGGGTTACTGTTGAGTACGTTATGCTGGATCACATTAATGACAGCGTGGAACAAGCTCATCAACTGGCTGAATGTTTAAAAGACACACCATGCAAGATTAACCTGATTCCATGGAACCCGTTCCCCGGTGCACCATATGGCCGTAGCTCAAACAGCCGAGTGGATCGTTTCTCTAAGGTGTTGATGGAGTATGGGTTTACCACCATTGTGCGTAAGACGCGCGGTGATGATATTGATGCCGCATGTGGTCAATTAGCCGGAGAAGTGATTGATCGCACCAAGCGCACCTTGAAAAAGAGAATGGCGGGTGAACCAATTGCCATTAAGACAGTCTGATTGATAAGATTGCCTGAAGACAGGTAACTAACTGTTATTTAACTTATAATTTGTAGCGTGCTCAATGCTGAAAAAGTTATTCAAATCTCAGTAATGGGAATAACATGAGTGCCTGATTCCGGCACTCATCTTCACACATAAGGACAATTGAGAAAGCATGAAGCTGACAAGACTGTGGAGAGTTTGCCTGCTAGCAATAATACTGACTGGCTGTTCTGGTTCGTCGCCAGAAAAAACCAATCAGCCAGCGGCAGGGCAGACGCGCTTACAACTGGGTTTAGAGTATTTGGCGCAAGGTGACCTTAATGCTGCGCGACAGAATCTTGAGAAGGCTGTAGAGGCGGATCCGCAGGATTATCGTGCTCAATTGGGCATGGCATTTTATGAGCAACGTATCGGTGAAAACAGTGCCGCAGAGCAGCGTTATCAACATGCGATGAAACTGGCACCTGGAAATGGCACTGTACTGAATAATTACGGTGCGTTTCTGTGTAGTTTAGGGCAGTATGTATCGGCCCAACAACAGTTTAGCGCAGCAGCGCTGTTACCTGATTACGGCCAGGTGGCAGATAGTCTGGAAAACGCCGGATATTGCTTTTTACGGGCCAATCAAAATGATCAGGCTCGGCTATTGTTGAGTCGGGCATTGAAGTACGATCCAGATAAAGGTGAGCCGCTGCTCGCAGAAGCTCAACGGCATTTTGGTGAAGGGAATCGTGCTCAGGCGCAACTACTACTGGATATTTACCAACATACGCTACCAGCCAGTGCTGAAAGTTTATGGTTACAAATTCGTTTCGCCGCGCTAGCAGGCCGTCAAGATAGTGTTCAACGCTATGGCAAGCAGCTTGCGCGAAGTTTTCCACAATCCAAACAGTACCAGCATTTTCTAGCTAATGAATACTGAAGCCTCCCAAGATCAAACTGTTCCAGAGACGACAGGTGAGCGCCTGCGTCAAGCACGTGAAGCACTAGGGCTAACTCAGCAGACGGTTGCAGAACGTCTGTGTCTGAAAGTATCCACAATCCGTGATCTTGAGGAGGATAAAGCACAAGCTAATCTCGCCTCAACATTCCACCGTGGTTACATTCGTTCTTACGCCAAACTAGTTCACCTTCCAGAAGATGAACTGCTACCCATGCTAGAAAAACAAGCGCCAGTCAGAGCGGCGAAGGTTGCCCCAATGCAGAGTTTCTCATTGGGCAAAAAGCATAAAAAACGCGATGGCTGGTTGATGACATTCACCTGGCTTATTGTGTTGGTTGTGCTGGGGCTGACCGGGGCATGGTGGTGGCAAAATCATCAGGCGCAGCAAGCAGAAATAGCCACCATGGCTGATCAATCCTCTGCTCAACTGTCGCAAAATGGCGGGCAATCTGTGCCGCTGACTGATGATAATAGCGATCCTGCACCATCTTCGGATGCTCAGGCTCCGGTTACCAACACTACACCAACAGCAAATGGTACCGCCCCTGTCACTGACAGTGCGGCACCAGCCGATACGGCAAATAGCCGTGTCGGGACCACCACCCAGGGAACGACGCCGGCGGAGTCAGTGGTCGTCTCCCCAAGTCAGGCTCCGTTGCCTGATGTTTCTACCACACAACCACCATTGCCGACTGCAGACGCTGGGGTGAATGGTGCGGCATCAACTGCGGGTTCATTGGTCATGAACTTCACAGCTGATTGCTGGTTACAGGTTGTTGACGCGAGTGGAAAAACGCTGTTTAGCGGTATCCAGAAAGGGGGGGCTACCCTCAATCTATCGGGTAAATCGCCCTATAAGCTAACCATTGGTGCGCCGGGTGCACTGACGATCACTTATCAGGGTAATCCAGTAGATTTAACTAAGTTTATTAAGGCTAATCGCGTAGCCCGCCTGACTGTCGGTGTAGAGTAATATTGTGGTCTTGAGAAACTATAAGGTGGTGCAGATAGGTAACCACCATAGTTTTGATAGAGTGCTCTGTTGTATAACCTACACGACTGTAAAGGAGAGTGTGTAATGCATAACGAATCCCCCATTATCCGCCGTAAATCTACCCGAATTTACGTCGGTAAAGTGCCTATTGGTGATGGTGCACCGATTACAGTGCAATCAATGACCAATACCAAAACCACGGATGTTGATGCCACAGTTGCCCAAATCAGGGCATTGGAACGTGTTGGCGTGGATATCGTACGTGTCTCGGTGCCGACGATGGATGCGGCTGAAGCATTTAAGTTGATCAAACAGCAGTCGAATGTACCGCTGGTTGCCGATATTCACTTTGACTACCGGATTGCCCTTAAAGTCGCTGAATATGGTGTTGATTGCTTACGAATTAACCCCGGCAATATTGGTAACGAATCCCGTATTCGGGAGGTGGTTGCCAGTGCCCGCGATCACAATATCCCTATCCGTATTGGTATTAATGGTGGTTCGCTGGAGAAAGATATTCAGGAGAAATATGGTGAACCTACGCCGGAAGCCCTGCTTGAATCCGCGATGCGTCATGTCGATATTCTCGATCGCCTCAATTTCGACCAGTTTAAGGTCAGTGTTAAAGCCTCCGATGTTTTTCTGGCGGTAAACTCCTACCGCCTGTTAGCCAAACAAATTAATAATCCTCTGCATTTAGGGATCACTGAGGCCGGTGGTGCGCGCAGTGGCTCAGTAAAATCGGCCATTGGGCTGGGTTTGCTGCTGTCAGAGGGTATCGGCGACACCCTGCGTATTTCGTTAGCTGCGGACCCCGTTGAGGAAGTTAAAGTCGGCTTCGATATCCTTAAATCTCTGCGGATACGTGCGCGCGGGATTAACTTTATCGCCTGTCCAACCTGCTCCCGTCAGGAATTTGATGTTATCGGTACAGTGAATGCGTTGGAACAACGGCTTGAAGATCTGATTACGCCGATGGATGTTTCTATCATTGGTTGTGTGGTCAATGGGCCGGGTGAGGCATTGGTATCGACCATTGGTGTGACTGGTGCACGTAACCAAAGTGGTTTCTACGAAGATGGTGTTCGTCAGAGAGAGCGCTTTGATAACAAAAACATGATTGATCAGTTGGAAGCGAAGATTCGTGCCAAAGCATCAATGCTTGATGCCAATAACCGAATTACTATCAATCTGCTGGATGATAAATAGGTCGTTGGGTGCAGATAGGTGCTGCTGGTAGTGTGTTATTAGCCAGTATGCATGCCAACCAACATGAAAAGTGGATAGCGCCCACTTTATATTGCATATTGCGCTTGTAGAGGTAACAAATTGCCGCCATTGAATAAGTGGATGGCAAACCTCTATAATCGACTTTATTTTTTGCACTATGCCCAAGCTCGCGGGAGTGGCTGCTGATAGCGTTGCTACTTCCCGTTAGATGGGGATAAAACTACAGAGAACAGATGTGGCAAAGAACATTCAAGCCATCCGTGGTATGAACGACTACCTGCCGGCCGACACGGCGATATGGCAGCGTATTGAAAGCATCTTGAAGCAAGTGCTTGCAGGCTACGGCTACAGCGAAATTCGTATGCCGATTGTAGAGCAGACCCCGTTATTCAAACGCGCTATTGGTGAAGTCACCGACGTGGTTGAAAAAGAGATGTATACCTTTGACGATCGCAATGGCGAAAGTCTGACACTGCGCCCGGAAGGCACCGCAGGGTGCGTACGTGCCGGTATTGAACATGGTCTGCTGTACAATCAGGAGCAGCGTCTGTGGT
Source organism: Yersinia bercovieri ATCC 43970 (assembly GCF_013282745.1). Classification (NCBI taxonomy): domain Bacteria; kingdom Pseudomonadati; phylum Pseudomonadota; class Gammaproteobacteria; order Enterobacterales; family Yersiniaceae; genus Yersinia; species Yersinia bercovieri. The sequence goes on along the minus strand of NZ_CP054044.1, from coordinate 151,601 downwards.
ACATCGGCCCGATGTTCCGCTATGAGCGCCCCCAGAAAGGCCGCTATCGTCAGTTCCACCAGTTGGGTGCCGAAGTTTTCGGCCTGCAAGGGCCAGATATTGACGCCGAATTGATTCTGCTAACTGCCCGTTGGTGGCGTGCTTTGGGGATCTCAGAGCACGTGCAGCTTGAGTTGAACTCCATTGGGTCATTGGATGCTCGCGCTGATTACCGTGAAGCACTGGTGACGTTCCTGGAACAGCATGTTGAGGTGCTGGACGAAGATTGTAAGCGCCGCATGTATAGCAACCCGTTACGGGTACTGGACTCCAAAAATCCCGATGTTCAACAGTTGCTTAATGATGCACCTAAGCTATCTGATTACCTGGATGAAGAGTCAAAACAACATTTTGCAGGTCTGTGTGAACTTTTGGACCAAGCCAGCATCCCATATACCGTTAATGAGCGTTTAGTTCGTGGCCTGGATTATTACAACCGCACGGTATTTGAGTGGGTGACCAACAGTTTAGGCGCACAAGGCACCGTTTGTGCCGGTGGGCGTTATGACGGCTTGGTCGAGCAATTAGGTGGTCGTGCAACGCCGGCTGTTGGTTTCGCGATGGGGCTGGAGCGTCTGGTCCTATTGGTGCAGGCAGTCAATGCTGATTTCCAGGTACCGGCGACCGTTGACGTTTATGTCATCTCGTCAGGTCAAAATACGCAAAGCGCCGCGATGCTACTCGCCGAAAGCTTGCGTGATGCCATGCCAACACTGAAATTAATGACCAATTACGGCGGTGGCAATGTCAAAAAGCAATTTACCCGCGCTGATAAGTGGGGGGCTAGTGTGGCATTAATGCTTGGCGAAAGCGAAGTGGCTGCAGATCAAGTGGTCGTCAAAGATTTGCGAAATGGTGAACAAGAAACGCTGGCGCAAGCGGATGTTGCTGCGCGTCTGGCTTTGATGTTGGGTTAAGGAGAGAGACACCGTGGAAGTCTATACCACTGATAATGACCAGGTTGATGCAGTGCGCCGCTTCTTTAGCGAGAATGGTAAAGCGCTGGCCGTGGGTGTGGTGCTCGGGATTGCTGCATTAGTGGGTTGGCGTTACTGGCAGAGTCATCAGAATAGTGCCATGACGGAGGCCTCCACTGCCTATCAGCAAGCTAGTGATGCTTTGTCAGCTAACAGTGCTGATGGTGTTGCGCTTGCTGAAAAATTTGTTCAGGGCAATAAAAATAACTATGGCGTACTTGCCGGGTTAGAGCTGGCGCATCATTTCGTTGAGCAAAACGAGTTTGATAAAGCAGCACAGCAGCTGACTCAAGCGCTGGGCCAGACAAAAGATGAAAACCTGCTGTCACTGATTAATCTGCGTCTCGCTCGTTTGCAACTGCAATTGAAAAAACCAGACGAAGCATTGAAAACACTGGATGCAGTGCAAGGTGATGGCTGGACAGCGATGGCGCAAGATGTCCGTGGTGATGCGTTATTAAGCAAAGGTGACATCTCAGGTGCGCGTGCCGCTTACAGTAAAGGCGTCGAATCCAATGCTTCTCAGGCGCTGCAAGCTCTGCTGCGCATGAAATTGAATAATTTGTCCAGCTAAGGGGTATTCCCATGCAATTGCGTAAAACACTCTTAGTAGGACTGGTATCTGTTGCCCTATTGAGCGGTTGTTCACTGTTTAACAGTGAAGAAGATGTGGTTACCATGTCACCACTGCCAAAAGTTGAGAACCAATTCACGCCAACTAAGGTGTGGAGCACCTCTGTTGGTGGTGGTGTTGGTGATTATTACTCTCATTTACGTCCAGCCTGGCAGGGGACATCTGTCTTCGCCGCAGACCGTAAAGGTCTGGTGAAAGCCATGGATGCAGACACTGGCAAGCAAATTTGGCAAACCGATCTGTCTGAGAAAACTAACTTCCTTTCCAGCAACCGCTCTGCAATGTTATCGGGTGGCGTAACGGCTTCAGGTGCACATGTGTATGTCGGTAGCGAGAAAGCAGTGGTGTATGCCCTGAACTCTGACGATGGTCAGATTGCATGGCAGACCGTGGTGGCGGGTGAAGCACTATCTCGCCCTGTGGCCAGTGATGGTGTGGTTCTGATCCACACCTCAAATGGTATGCTGCAAGCGCTGAATGAATCTGACGGCGCGATTAAATGGACACTCAATCTGGATACACCAGCTTTGTCCCTGCGTGGCGAATCTGCGCCAGCTGTGGCATTCGGTGCTGCAATTGTTGGTGGCGATAATGGCCGCGTCAGTGCGGTGATGATGGAACAGGGTCAGTTAATCTGGCAGCAGCGTATTTCTCAAGTGACCGGCACCACTGAAATTGACCGTCTGAATGATGTCGATACGACGCCAGTGGTGGTTGATGGTGTGGTTTATGCACTGGCATACAACGGTAACCTGACGGCACTGGATCTGCGTTCCGGCCAGATTCTGTGGAAGCGTGAGATGGGTGCAGTGAACGACATTATTGTCGACGGTGGCCGCATCTATCTGGTCGATCAGAATGACCGCATTGTCGCGCTGAAAACTGATGGCGGTATAACTCTTTGGAGTCAAAGCGATTTATTACATCGTAACTTGACCGCTCCAGTGATGTATAATGGCTATCTGGTTGTCGGTGATGCCGAAGGTTATCTGCACTGGGTGAATACTGATGATGGTCGTTTCGTCGCTCAACAGAGCGTGGATAGCTCTGGCTTCTTAAGTGCGCCAGTGGTTGCCAGCGATAAACTGTTGGTTCAGGCCAGAGGCGGCACGGTTTACGCCTTTACCCGTTAATTTTGATTCAGTGCCTGTTTAACAGGTCAATACCCAAGTCATTGGCGTTGCAGCAAGTAATACCGCTGCAACTTCAAGGACGAAGGGTATCATCCAAGGTCATTGGAGTTACAGCAAGGCTGCAAATGAATGAATCCCGATGAACTGACACCGGTCAGTGATTCGGGTGAGTGAATGCCGCTAACACCGCTGCAACTTCAAGGACGAAGGATTTAAAGCGGCTCCTGATGTTCAGGGGCCGTTTGTCTTCTAAAAACTGCGCTGTTGAAAGTTCGGTACAGCGCTGTAACGCTTTGAAAATTAAGTAATGAGGCTTCAACAATGATACCTGTCATCGCGCTGGTCGGGCGCCCGAATGTGGGTAAATCCACTCTATTTAACCGCTTAACGCACACCCGTGATGCGTTAGTTGCGGACTTTCCCGGGCTAACGCGTGACCGTAAATATGGTCGTGCCGAGGTCGAGGGTCATGAGTTTATTGTTATCGATACCGGAGGTATTGATGGCACAGAAGATGGCGTAGAAACCAAGATGGCTGGTCAATCGTTACTGGCGATTGAAGAGGCAGATATTGTCCTATTTATGGTTGATGCGCGCGCCGGGCTGATGCCTGCGGATCAGGGCATTGCCCAACATCTGCGTAGCCGTGAGAAAGCCACCTTTTTAGTTGCTAACAAAACTGATGGTATTGACCCGGATACTGCAACAGCCGACTTCTATTCATTAGGCTTGGGTGAAGTACATGCCATTGCGGCTTCCCATGGCCGTGGTGTTACCCAACTGATTGAAGATGTTATGGCGCCTTACATTGACGCCGAAGAGCCTGAAGTTGAGCTGACCGATGAAGAGGCCAATGCGGCCTATTGGGCGGCGCAGGAAGCTGGTGACGACGAAATTCCGGAAGATGAAGAGGATGATTTCGATCCGCGGACTCTGCCAATCAAGTTGGCTATTGTTGGGCGTCCTAACGTAGGTAAGTCCACACTAACTAACCGCATCCTCGGTGAAGATCGTGTGGTGGTGTATGACCTGCCGGGCACCACCCGTGACAGTATTTACATCCCGATGACCCGTGACGAGCGTGAATATGTTCTGATCGACACCGCTGGTGTGCGTAAACGCGGCAAAGTGACTGAAACTGTTGAGAAATTCTCAGTTATTAAAACCTTGCAGGCCATTGAAGACTCCAACGTTGTACTGTTGGTTATTGATGCCCGTGATGGTATTTCGGATCAGGATCTGTCGCTGTTAGGCTTTATTCTAAATAGTGGGCGATCACTTGTTATTGCCGTCAATAAATGGGATGGCATGACAGAAGAGGCCCGTGCGCAGGTTAAAGATATGCTAGACCTGCGTCTTGGCTTTGTTGACTTTGCTCGTATTCACTTTATTTCTGCTTTGCACGGCAGTGGCGTGGGCAACCTATTTGAATCCATACAGGAAGCTTATGACTGCTCTACCAAGCGAGTAGGCACCTCATTACTGACCCGCATTATGCAAATGGCAGAGGAAGATCATCAACCTCCGTTGGTTCGCGGCCGTCGTGTTAAGCTGAAGTATGCCCATGCTGGCGGTTATAACCCGCCGATTGTGGTTATCCACGGCAATCAGGTGACGGATCTGTCAGACTCTTACAAACGCTATCTGATGAATTACTTCCGCCGTTCACTGAAAGTAATGGGTACGCCAATTCGCATTCAGTTCAAAGAGGGTGAAAACCCGTTTGCGGGTAAACGCAATACCTTGACACCGAATCAGATGCGTAAACGTAAGCGTTTGGTCTCGCACCTGAAAAAAAGTAAGTAACCACAGCAAAGCGCGGGCATTCCGCGCTTTTTGCCTTTTTAGCGTACAGTATTTAAGATGCCATTTTGGCAACTTTCGGCCTGGGCCGCTTACCGGTAGACAAAAGGAGTTGAATACCCGCCATGTCATGGGAAACCTGGAGTTTCGCATTCGGTGTTACTGTACCTAACTTATTGATGATGTTGCTCGGTGTGCTGTTACGGCGTGGTGGTTTGATGGATGACCGCTTCTGCGATGGTGCGACCCGCGTGGTCTTCAATCTCGCCCTCCCTTGCTTGCTGTTTTTCAGTGTCGCCACCAATAATGTTAGCCTGATGGATAACCTACCACTGGTTATCTATGGTGCTGTTGGGACGTTGTTCACCTTCTTGTTACTTGAGTTCTCCGCCAAATGGCTGGTCAAAGACCCGAAAGAGCGCGGTGTCTTCGTGCAGGGTGGATTTAGGGCTAATACGGCAATTGTCGGTTTGGCTTTCGCCATGACCGCTTATGGCGCAGAGGGGGTTGCGTTGGGGTCGATGTACCTAACGGTAACGGTGATACTATTTAATATGCTGTCGGTGATTACACTCACCCGCAGCTTGCAAGCCGGGCAGGGCGGGAAAATCAGCAAAATGGCCTTGTTACGCAGCATTGTGACTAACCCCCTGATTATCGGTTTGCTATGTGGTTTAGCCTATGCTCAAACCCATTTGCCTATTCCTACGGTGATTGCCCAGACCGGTAGCTATATCTCTGGCTTAGCACTTCCATTGGCGCTGTTGTGCACCGGGGCGAGTCTCGATTGGCAGGCGATGTTCCGTTCGTCTAATGTGGCAGCGTTATCTTCGGTGGCCAAACTATTCGTGGTGCCTATGCTGATGACCCTCGGCGGTTTGCTGATGGGATTCCGTGGCGCGACGCTAGGAATTATCTTCCTCTTTTCCGCCACGCCAACCGCCGCAGGTAGCTATGTGATGACCCGTGCGATGGGGGGCAATGCCACTTTGGCGGCGAATATTATTGCGCTCACCACGGTCGGTTCATTCTTCACCACCGCACTTGGGATCTATCTCTTACGTTCGCTGGGCGTAATTTGAGTGTTGAACCGCAAAACAGGAGAGAAATGATGGATGCGTTATGTCCGATTTGCCAAAAAGTGATGACAGAAGTCAGTGGTCACTATCATTGCGCTAACTGCCATGGCAGCTACCAGCAGCAGGCTGATTGCCCTGATTGCGGCAAACCGCTGCAAGTGCTTAAAGCCTGTGGCGCAGTCGACTATTTTTGCCAGCAGGGTCACGGGTTGATTTCGAAAAGCCGTGTGCGCTTTAGTTACCTGCCGACACTCTGATAGCGCCACGAGGGGCTGAAACGGATCCGCTACTCTTTTGCTGCTTTGCGCTGGCGCGGCTTCTTCGCCACATTGATCTGGGTAATCTTACTCTCCACCCAACCATCTTGCAGCCGAGTGGTTAATTTATCACCTGCTTGCACTTGCCTGGTGCTCTTGAGCAGTGCGCCCGCAGGGGTCTGAGTGACGCTGTAGCCGCGGGCTAATGTCGCTAATGGGCTGACGGTTTCCAACTGTGAGCAGGCGATGCCAAAGCGCTGACGATAGCCATTGAGCTGGCGCTCCAGTGCTTGACGCAAACGGTACTCTTGCTGCTGTACCCGTTGGTGGTAGCGGTGGATCTGCCCCTGCGGCTGCGCTTGAACCAAGCGCTGCTGGAGCTTTTCGCTGCGCCGACCCAATAAGCGAATCTGGTTCTGCGCACTCTCTGCCAGGCGTCGTTGCAGCTTCAACAGCAGTGTCTGCTGACGTGCCAGTCGTAAATGGGGATGTTGTTGCTGCAACCGGTGTTCGAGGCGGCTGAACTGCTGCCCACGTTGCGCCAGATAGTAATCCATCGCCATCTCCATCCGTTGCTGCTGCCCCTGTATTTGCCGAACCAATTCAATCTGGTTACGGCTGACTAACTCTGCGGCAGCGGAAGGGGTAGGGGCGCGTAAATCGGCAACAAAATCAGCAATAGTGACATCGGTTTCATGACCGACAGCACTGACAATCGGAATGCGGCTGTTAAAGATGGCGCGGGCAACCCGCTCGTCATTGAAACTCCACAGATCCTCCAGCGAGCCGCCACCACGCCCGACAATCAATACATCACATTCAGCGCGTAAGTTAGCGAGCTGAATGGCGCGGACTATCTGCAATGGTGCATCGGCACCTTGCACCGCTGTCGGGTAAATAATGACCGGCAGTGAGGGATCACGGCGCTGTAAAACTTGCAAAATGTCGTGCAGAGCCGCGCCGCTGGCGGAGGTAATCACCCCGACCTGTTTAGCCGGGCTGGGCAGAGATTGCTTGTTAGTTTGGTCAAAAAGCCCCTCTGCGGCCAATTTCTGCTTGAGCTGCTCGAATTGTTGTTGCAACAATCCGTCACCGGCAGGCTGCATGCTCTCGGCGATTAATTGATAATCACCACGGGGTTCATACAGCGTAATCGATGCCCTGACCAACACTTGTTGGCCATTTTGCGGACGGAAAGTGGTGCGGCGATTGGTGTTGCGGAACATCGCGCAACGCACCTGCGCCCGATCGTCTTTCAGGGTGAAATACCAGTGACCGGACGACGGCTGAGAGAAGTTGGAGATCTCGGCAGTGAGCCAAATCTGGCCCATTTCCATTTCCAGCAGCTGTCGCACCGTCTGATTAAGGCGGCTGACCGTAAAAATTGTTGATGCAGAAGATAGTGGCATGTGACCTGGATCAAATTTTAAAACAAGCACTTAATTGATCGATATTACCTGCCTCACACCTGTTGGCAAGAAATATTATGAGAAAGTACTGGAGGCAAACGGTTACGCTCTGTAGAATGCCACGGCAATATTTTATCTTTTCACATTCACCTTGGTGAGATATTGCCCATGCTACGTATCAAGAAAGAAGCACTAACATTTGACGACGTTCTCCTGGTTCCAGCCCACTCCACAGTGCTGCCTAATACGGCGGAACTTGGCACTCAACTGACCGCAACTATCCGCCTAAATATCCCTATGCTCTCCGCAGCGATGGATACTGTTACCGAAGCTCGTCTGGCCATTGCGCTGGCGCAAGAGGGCGGTTTAGGTTTCATCCACAAAAATATGTCCATTGAGCGCCAGGCTGAAGAAGTTAGCCGGGTGAAAAAGCATGAAAGTGGCGTTGTCACTGAGCCACAGACTGTTACACCAACCACCACTCTTCGCCAGGTTAAAGAGCTGACCGCCCGTAATGGTTTCGCCGGCTATCCGGTGGTGACCGAAGATTATGAGCTGGTTGGGATCATCACTGGCCGTGATGTTCGCTTCGTTACCGACCTGGAGCAACCAGTGACGGCGGTGATGACACCGAAAGATCGTCTGGTTACCGTCAAGGAGGGCGAGGCGCGCGAAGTTGTGCTGCAAAAAATGCATGAAAAACGCGTCGAGAAAGTGTTGGTTGTTGATGACAGCTTCCACTTGCGCGGCATGATCACCGTGAAAGATTTCCAAAAAGCAGAACGCAAGCCAAACGCCTGTAAAGACGAACACGGTCGTCTGCGGGTTGGTGCTGCTGTCGGTGCCGGAGCAGGTAACGAAGCGCGTATCGACGCGCTGGTTGCTGCTGGCGTTGATGTTCTACTGATCGACTCCTCCCACGGTCACTCCGAAGGTGTGCTGCAACGTATCCGCGAAACCCGTGCTAAATATCCAAACCTGCAAATCGTGGGCGGTAACGTCGCGACTGGCTCGGGCGCAAAAGCGCTGGCGGATGCAGGGGTGAGTGCGGTTAAAGTGGGTATCGGCCCTGGTTCAATCTGTACTACCCGCATTGTTACAGGCGTCGGCGTGCCACAGATTACGGCGATTGCAGATGCGGTCGAAGCGCTGGAAGGCACCGGTATTCCGGTTATCGCCGATGGGGGGATTCGTTTCTCCGGTGATATCGCCAAAGCCATCGCGGCGGGCGCTTCTTGCGTCATGGTCGGTTCCATGTTGGCCGGTACTGAGGAGTCTCCGGGTGAAATCGAGCTGTACCAAGGCCGCTCATTCAAATCTTACCGCGGGATGGGTTCACTGGGCGCGATGTCCAAAGGCTCCTCAGACCGCTACTTCCAGACCGACAATGCGGCCGATAAATTAGTTCCGGAAGGCATTGAAGGGCGCGTGGCGTACAAAGGTCTGCTGAAAGAGATTGTGCATCAACAAATGGGGGGCCTGCGTTCATGTATGGGGCTGACCGGTTGTGGCACCATCAATGAATTACGCACCAAAGCTGAGTTTGTTCGTATCAGTGGTGCCGGTATTCAAGAGAGCCATGTGCATGATGTGACTATCACTAAAGAGTCACCAAACTACCGCATGGGCTAACTCCTCGGGCTGAAACTGGCGAATTGGGTGATCGTCCGCTGCACATGCTCTGCAGCGGGCGTTAACTCCTTTCTTGAGTCCTGCCGATGGAATGCTTTCAATTATTTCTTTTATTAAAAACCCTTGGAATTTTCCGCACATGACAAAAAATATCCATCAACATCGCATCCTTATTCTTGATTTCGGCTCGCAATACACTCAACTGGTGGCGCGCCGTGTTCGTGAGATTGGTGTCTATTGTGAATTATGGGCGTGGGATGTCACTGAAGCCCAGATCCGTGAATTTAATCCAAGCGGTATCATTCTTTCCGGCGGCCCTGAAAGCACCACCGAACACGACAGCCCACGTGCGCCTGACTATGTGTTCACCGCAGGTGTACCTGTGCTAGGTGTGTGCTACGGCATGCAGACCATGGCAATGCAGCTGGGCGGCAAAGTTGAAGGTTCAAATCAGCGCGAATTTGGTTACGCGCAGGTTGAGATTAAAACTGATAGCGCACTGATCCGTGATATCAAAGATGCCATCAATCCAGCCGGTGAAGCAGTGCTGGATGTGTGGATGAGCCATGGCGATAAAGTCACCGCTATCCCCTCTGATTTTGTCACTGTTGCCAGCACCGACACCTGCCCATTTGCCATTATGGCCAATGAAGAAAAACGTTTTTATGGCGTGCAGTTCCACCCAGAAGTGACCCACACCAAGCAAGGCCAACGTCTGCTGGAGCGCTTTGTTCTGGACATCTGCGCCTGCGAAGCGCTATGGACACCTGCTACTATCATCGAAGACGCCATTGTCCGCCTGCGTGAGCAAATCGGTGAGGACCACGTGATCCTCGGCCTGTCCGGCGGTGTTGACTCATCAGTGACCGCAATGCTATTGCATCGTGCCATTGGCAAACGCCTGACCTGTGTGTTTGTTGATAACGGCCTGTTGCGTTTGAACGAAGCGGATCAGGTGCTGGAGATGTTCGGCGATAAATTCGGCCTGAATATTGTCCATGTGGCCGCAGAAGATCGTTTCCTCTCGGCACTGGCGGGAGTGGACGAACCAGAAGCCAAACGTAAAATCATTGGTCGCGTATTTGTTGAGCTTTTCGACGAAGAAGCCTGCAAACAAGAGCAAGTTAAGTGGTTGGCGCAGGGGACTATCTATCCAGATGTGATTGAATCTGCTGCATCTGCTACCGGCAAAGCGCATGTGATTAAATCTCACCACAATGTGGGCGGCTTGCCGAAAGAGATGAAACTTGGGTTGGTAGAGCCACTGAAAGAGCTGTTTAAAGATGAAGTGCGCAAAATTGGTCTGGAGTTGGGCCTGCCGTACGACATGCTATACCGCCATCCATTCCCTGGCCCTGGTTTAGGTGTCCGCGTGCTTGGCGAAGTGAAAAAAGAGTATTGCGATTTACTGCGCCGCGCCGATGCTATCTTTATCGAAGAGCTACACAAAGCGGATCTCTACAATAAAGTCAGCCAGGCCTTTACCGTGTTCCTGCCTGTTCGTTCGGTTGGCGTGATGGGCGATGGTCGCAAATATGATTGGGTTGTTTCACTGCGTGCGGTTGAAACCATCGACTTCATGACCGCACACTGGGCGCATCTGCCATATGAGTTCCTGGGGCGCGTCTCAAATCGTATCATTAATGAAGTGAATGGTATCTCGCGCGTGGTTTACGATATCAGTGGTAAACCACCAGCAACCATTGAGTGGGAATAGCCTACTGCCTTTTGAAGAGTATTGACCACGATAGCCAAACCCTTAAACCCTCTGCCTTGGCAGGGGGTTTTCTCTTTTTGACGATGGATAAAGATTGAGGGAAGACTCAAATTTCTGACGGTATTTTTGACGGTATTACTTAGCAAGAGACACTGACATGCTCACTGATACAAAACTAAAAAATCTCAAGCCAAGAGATAAGCTTTATAAGGTTGCCGATCGTGATGGACTCTAGCCAACACTGAATATCAAAGTGGATGATGTCAAAACGCTGCGCGGGGAGTAAGGCATCAGCCCCTATTTAGTCATTTGAGGGAGCGCCTGATGCTCCCTCTCTTATTTAATTTTTTCATTATGCCAATGCATCAAAATATAGTCGCCGTCAATGCTCTTGCCGGTAGCAATCGCCATCCACCCCTGTTTTTGATAAAACGCCAGCGCCCGTTGGTTTTTTTCCAGGCATTTCAGTGAGCCATGGCGGGTAAATAGTGCATGTGCTGCCAGTAATAGTGCTTTTCCCGCCCCGAGATATTGCGCCGCAGGATCAACAAACAGATTATGCAGGAAGCTCTCCTCGATAAAAATTGAGGCAAAACCCAAGTGTTGATCACCATCGATGGCCACCAAAATGGTCTCTCCGAGAGTGGCACGGTCAAAATCTTCCAGGTGAAAACACTCGCCATCCCGCCAGCTAAAGGCGTCACGGCGTGATGCCAGATACAAAGTGCGCAGAAAGGGGCGGTCACTCTCCTGATACAGACGAATCTCAATACTCATTCTTCAGTTATCTCTCCAGTACAGCGTATTTTTGTTCTCTTGATTATTTGTTTTGCGAATGCATCGTTGACCTTCTATCACCTGCCGATGATAATAACAATTCTGACTCGGGGTGCCCGCCACAAAAGTGGTTTGGCTGAGATATACCCGTATTACCTGATCTGGATTATACCAGCGTAGGGAAGTCTCGGCACCGCAGGGTTCCGCCTTCTTGACCGCCGGTTAGGAGGAATATGTACGTTCAACCTGCCGCTTTTTCTTTAGTTGTCACTGTGAATCCCGCGCTATTTGCCCGATCGCTTACGAATGTGAGTGTTGGGATGTATTCATGAAGCGTATTAATGCACTCACCATTGCCGGAACTGACCCCAGTGGTGGCGCGGGTATTCAAGCTGACCTGAAAACCTTCTCTGCTCTGCAAGCTTACGGCACCACGGTTATCACCGCGCTGGTGGCGCAAAACACCACCGGCGTGCAGTCGCTCTATCCCATCGAACCCGCTTTTGTCGCCGCGCAACTGGATTCAGTGCTGAGTGATGTGCGCATCGATAGCGCCAAAATAGGTATGCTGGCCAATGCCGACATTATTGAGGTGGTCGCCGCGCAACTGCGCCGCTATCCAATTGCATTTGTGGTGCTGGATACCGTGATGGTGGCGAAAAGTGGTGATCCGCTGTTGGCACCGGAGGCAGTGGCGGCTCTGCGCCAGCTACTGCTGCCACAGGTAGACCTGATTACGCCGAACTTGCCGGAAGCCGCGGCGTTACTCAATTGCCAATCTGCCCGCGATGAACAAGAGATGCGTGAGCAGGGGCGGGCGCTGTTGGCGCTAGGCTGCCAGGGGGTGCTGATGAAAGGGGGTCACCTAAGTGGCGAAGATAGCCCGGACTGGCTGTTTACCGCGCAAGGGGAGCAGCGCTTTGTCACCCGTAGAATCAGCACTCGCCATACCCACGGCACCGGTTGCACCTTATCAGCAGCACTAGCGGCGTTGCGACCACGGCACGCCAACTGGGGGGATACAGTCAATGCGGCCAAAGGCTATCTCCAGAGGGCATTGGAGCAAGCCGATACTCTTGAGGTGGGGCGGGGGGTTGGGCCGGTGCATCATTTCCATTTATGGTGGTAATCCCCTTCGTCCTTGAAACCACAGGGGTGTTAACGGCGCTCATTTACCCGAATCACTGACTTGAGTCAGCTCATCGGGATGCTTTCGCTGGCTGCCTACCTGTGGCTCCAATGACTTTGGGGATGGCTTTTTTTCCTTGAAACCACAGGGGTGTTAGCGGCGCTCGCTTACCCGAATCACTTACTGGTGTAAGCTCATCGGGATAAGCTTGCTTGCTGCCTACCTACAACGCCAATGACTTTGGGGGGATATTCTTCGTCCTTGAAACCACAGGGGTGTTAGCGGCGCTCGCCTACCCGAATCACTTACTGGTGTAAGCTCATCGGGATAAGCTTGCTGGCTGCGGTTTACGGTAACAAATGGCGCTGGGTCATGGTAAACATTGCGATGGCACGTTGCAGATGATGAGCATCAAAGCGGTTAAGCAGATAACTCTCCGCGCCTTTGCGGGGGCGGATACACAGTGACAGCTTAGGCTTGCCAGCTTCATCGTTGATCAGACTAAACTGATAGCTACCAATCTCTTTCTCATTTTCGCGCCAGGAGATCTCTATGGCAGGCAGTGGGTTAGCGGCCGTGGGGTGTCTGACGGCAAAAAAGTACTCGCCAGCCCAGAAACCGGCGTAATCGCCGTCAGCTTGCAAGGGTTTGCTGCGAAAGATGGCGGCATCGGCTAACTGGCTAATCGCCTCCGGTGTTATCTGCAGTTGGGCTTGCTGCCACAGCGGGGTGTCGTTCTCCAGTTGCCAGCAGGCGGCTCCCAGATAGTCATTTAGTTCGCGCCAATCCGCATCCAACTGCTGTAGCAGCTCTTCGTCGAGGATATTGCGGTATTGCTGCATACCGCCAGGTTGCTCACCCAGTGTTTCGTAGGTGATTAACTCCATGGTGCGCGGCTTGCGGCGAAAGCTCATCCACAGCACCGCTTTCGGAATGCGGAACTCAATCGACTGAATACTTAGCCGATAGCGATCGCCTTTGCTCACTACAAAACCGTTGGCCGTGCCGCGCTTATTTTGATAGTTACGCACCACCACCACACTATTGAGTCCCATCCAGCCGGTGACATAGTGCTCGCTGTCTGAGTTGGCGACATCAAGATCGATCACCATCTGGATGATCTTATCGGTCTCAAGCTTGTCCAGCGGATGGGCATCCCCGGCAGAGTAATAGAGCTTCTCGGGTTCTTTGGGTAACTCATAGGTTAACATGGCATGGCCTTCTCATCATCATCTGGTTCATAGCTTAACTCAAGCTGTCATACCGATTGTGGTATAACTGGAATTAGCGTGAAAATTCGTGCTATGGATCAACTTTTTCTACTGTTGATGGTCATAGACAGGCAAACCAACACTACGCCTGCAAATCAGTTGCACAGAGAGCATGTTCAATACTCCGGCGAGTAGATTAATCAGATCATAAGGATTTCGATAATGAAAGGTCATAAAACCCTCCATTGTCTTGCTGCTGCGGTGATACTCAGTGCCAGCTCCTGGGCCTTCGCGCAGCCAGCCAGTGCAACTTCAACCGTTTTAGCTTCATCCATTTCAACTTCGGCACCTTCTCAGGCTACGCCGGCTAAACCCCTGCCGACCACGGCGGATCTTCTGCAACAGCCGGTTTATAAGAATAGCTGGCAGAAAATGACCAAGAGCCAAAAAAACCTGCCGGCATGGGCGCGCAAAGGGGTGGGAACCTCAGGGCCGTATGAGGTCATCAATTGGGCAGGGCAGCAGTATAAAGTGGGCCGCATTTGTAAACCCCATGATTGCAGCAACCAATTTATGTGGGTGGCATTTAGCCAGAATAAAAAGCAAGTTTGGCAGGCGTGGGGGATGAGAGTCTCGGTGGAGGATAAGCCGCAAGCACTGGATAACCCGAGTCAATTCGCCACTTATCAATGGCTGGGCCGCCCTGATGAGCACATTCAGGCGCTGCTGAAAAAGCAGTTACAGCAAGATCCTAACTGGCGCTAATCTTTGGCGGCAGATAGTGAGCGCGGAGCATGATGTTGAGTGCCATGCCCCGCCGCTATCATTAAGCAATCCCCGCTTGATGCAGGTCATGCAGATTAATGGCGCCGACCAGTTTCCCTTGCAGATCTACCACCGGTGCTGCACTGATATGATGCTGATGCAGTGCTTCCAGCGCTTCGCCAGCACGCCACTGTTCAGGTAATCGGAAGCCGGGGCGGGTGATCGCCCCCGCCAGTGGTTGTTGTAATGTGCCGCCTTTTACCAGCCAGCGGCGCAAATCGCCATCGGTAAACACGCCAACCACCCGCTGATGCGGATCGCATACTGCCACCAACCCGAGTCCGGTACGGCTCAGCTCCAGCATCGCCTCCATAACGCTGTCGGATTCATTCACTACCGGCAGGCGATCACCGGTTCGCATCAAATGATGGACGCGATTTAGCAAGCGCGCACCCAAGCTGCCCCCCGGATGTGAGCGGGCAAAATCTTCTGCATTGAAGCCGCGATGGCGCATCAATGCCATTGCCAGTGCATCACCCATCATTAGGGTATTTACTGCGCTGGATGTGGGAGCTAGCCCCATTGGGCAGGCCTCATGCTCAACACTGATATCTAATACGCAGGCGGCACCTTGTGCCAGTGGTGACTCTTTACCACCAGTGATAGCAATCACCGGAATATGGCTGTCAGCCAGCAGGGGCAAAATCAGATCCAGCTCTTTAGCCCGGCCAGAGTAGGAGATAAAAATCAGCACATCCTGCGGGCCAATCATGCCCAAATCGCCATGTAATGCTTCGGCAGGATGGACGAAAAATGCGGGGGTGCCGGTACTGGCCAGTGAGGCGGCGATCTTTTTGCCGATATGGCCGGATTTTCCGATACCGGACACCACCGCTTTACCGCTGCAGGCCAGCAACAGCTCGCATGCACGAATAAAATTATCATCTAATCGAGACAGCAACTTGTGGGCTTCTGTCAGCTCAATTTCCAGTGTTTCACGGGCGTAGGTCAGCAGTGGATTACTCATTTTTATCAACCAGAATGATGTTAATGCCCATCTCTTGTAGTGCCTGCAAATATTCCGGGCTAATCCCTTTATCGGTAATCAGGGTATCAACGGCGCTTAATGGGCAAACTACATTCGGGCTTTTACGGCCAAATTTGGAGGAGTCGACCAGCAGAATGATGCGGCTGGCGGCACGGCACATCGCGGTACTGACATGGTAAACTTCGTTAAACGTGGTGACACCGGCTTTCAAATCAACACCATCTGCGCCGATAAACAGCTTATCGAAGCTGAAATTATCAAATGCAGACTCCGCCAGACTACCATGAAAAGAGGCTGAGCCTTTACGGTAAGTGCCGCCTGGCATCAGAATTGTTTGATCGTTATTTAACTCAACCAGCTCATTGACGATATGCAGGCTGTTAGTCATCACCGTGATATTGTTGAATTTTGTCAGGTGCGGCACCATTTGTAACACCGTGCTCCCGGCATCAAAAACCAGGCTGTCGCCATCTTTGATCAGTTGACTGGCCGCTTGGGCAATCTGTTTTTTCTTATCGGTATTGATATGTGTTTTGCGGTCAATTGGCTGCTCGACATCATCACGATTTAACACCACGCCGCCGTAGGTACGAATAACCGCCCCCTCTTTCTCGAGAGTGGTTAAGTCCTTACGGATAGTGGTTCCGGTGGTCGAAAAGTGGTCGGCGAGTTCATCAACTGCCGTCTTACCGTGTTGCTGGAGATATTCCAGTATAGCAACCTGCCGCTGCTTTGGTTTCATAGCGATTCCTGCTCAAGTATTTCCATTGCCTCTTTTTCAGGCATAACTTTCACATGAAAAAGAATAACTTTCATTATGAAAATATCATGATTTCGGTTTAATCGCTAACGATAGTGCAGTTTGACATGCGGTATCCGTAGGAAAGATCACATTTGGAATTAAATCCTGCTGATGTAACCCATGGAGGTGAGTTAATGGGCGTGGGCGGGCAAACACACTGATTCCACGCATGATCATGCTGTCGCTGACCCGCATATTCTCATCAAAAGCTAAAGCCATCACCACTCTGGGCTTAAAACGCCCACCAGAGCGGCCAACCCCTACCGATTTACTGTGCTGACACAGGCGATCAAAAGCACGATTAAATTGATTAATTTGCCACCAACCCAGCAAGATTTGTAGGACCCAGGCGATGATGACAACACTGATTAGTGCAGATGTAGGTGTCATTTACTCTTCTCCCTTGGCGCTGCAGCGGTGTTAGCTGCTCTCATTCATATGTCAGATGGGTTACCCGAATCACTGGTGCGAGTCAGTGACCCGGGTGTTGGCTACTTTAAAACATCACCTGCCCGCCGGTAATATTTATCGATTGGCCGGTGCAATAGGCGGCTTTATCACTGGCGTAGAACAGCAGGGTATTTAGCACATCTTGATAATCACAGCCACGTTTTAGCGGCACTTTATCGGTATAGTACTTCTCAACTTCTTCTGCCTTAATGCCCAACTTAGCGGCGTACTGTGGTAAAAGTGATTGGAACATCGGTGATTTGAGTAAATTCCCTAACATCAATGAATGCACGGTAATACCGTAATCAGCCAAGTCCAATGCCAGTGATTGCGTCAGCCCCACACCGCCAAACTTCGCGGCACTGTAACCGGAGTTGTGTTTGCTGCCCACTTTACCCGATTTAGAATTGATTTGGATAATGCGTCCGCCATTACCATCACGGATCATCAGCCGAGAGAACTCACGGGCGCATAAGAAGTAGCCCACCAGATTCACCTGTAATGAGCGGTCAAAATCATCCAGCGGGAAATCTGTAATCGGCGCGGCTTTGGCAATGCCCGCACTGTAAACCAATAAATCTGCTTGATGGAAGCGCTGATCGACGGCTTTTGCCAGCATCTCCACACTGCTTTCATTGGTGGCATCAACCTGAAAACCACGGGCAGTGTCTGCGCCATACTCTGCATTAATCTGGTCGGCCACCAACTGTGCATTATCTGAATTTAAATCAGCCACCGCCACTTTATAACCTGCTTCAGCAAGCCCCTGACACAAGAATGCGCCCAGAGTTTGCCCACCACCAATCACTACTGCTACTTGTTGTGACATATACACCTCCATTATCCTTCGTACTTGAAGCTGCAGCTGTGTTAGCGGCACTCTTTCACCCGAATCACTGACTGATGTCAGCTCATCGGGATTAATGAGCCTTTTTGAGGCTCACCCTGCGGGCTAGCATAAATGCTGTTCAAATCGGTTTGACCGATTTGTCACTCGCTGCAACGCCAATAACGTCGGATATAAATTAATAAATAAATTAACGAATAAATTTCAGTGAGCTACCAACAGGAATATCACTGGGGGTCGGGCCATTCACATGGATGGAGCCGGGGAACTCGGGCTGCTGATCACCATTGAAACGGATGGTGACGTGGCCCAACTCCCGCAGATTTTGAGTTGCCACCTCGCCAACCGCAGTGATGATGTAGCGCAGCTGTGCCAGTTCCATAATGTTGCCTGCCTGTAACTCCCCATCAGTGGTACTGTGCTGGTGGATAAAACAGAACTCTTCAATATCTTTGGGTGCCCCCTCGCGGAAGGTGATGAGCATGTCATCAAGCAGCGCCTCGCGGGCGCTGTCGCCGATAGTGGTAATGGTTGTCTGATAAATAGTATTCATACGTACATCCTTAACCGTTGAATGTATTACAGAAATCTTTAGGTGATGCTCTTATCGATTCGATAACTCTTACTGATAGATAAAGGCCGATACTGCCCAGGCAATCAATACCGTTGGTGCGCCGGTGAGGAAGCGACCAACCAGTACTGATGGGACGCCAACCCGCACGGTATCTTGCTTCGCTTCAGCCAGAGAGAGACCAACAGGGATAAAGTCACAGGCTGCCTGAGCATTTATCGCAAATAACGCTGGCAGGGCTAATTGTGGTGGGATATTCCCCAAACCAATTTGTACCCCAACTAATACGCCAATAACCTGGGCAATAACCGCCCCTGGGCCTAAGAATGGGGACAGCAGCGGGAAGGAGCAGATCAGCGCCAGGAGCACTAACCCTATCGGGCTGCTAGCCAGTGGAGTTAAGCCGTGGGCAATAAAATCACCCAAACCAGATGCCATGATGATGCCGATTAAGGCTGAAACGAAGGCCATAAACGGCAGGATAGTTTTCAGCACGGTATCAATGGTGTCGCGGCCTGACTGGAAGAACACCGCCACGACAGAGCCCATGCCCATACCCACTTTCGCCAACAATCCGTCACTCTGCTCGGTGATTTTCTTGCTGGTGTCGTAATCACGCCCACCTTTGGCTGCCACCGCAGCTGCGGATTCGGTGTTCACTACGGCTGCTGTTGCCTGGTCAGCTCCGCTGATTTTCTGGATATTTTTTTCACGCACCCCGGAAACATAAATATCTTCCAGTATGTATTGCGCCATCGGGCCGGATTGACCGGTTGAATGGATGTTGACGGTTGGAATACGGCGTTTGGGATACAGGCCGCAGCGCAGGGTGCCACCGCAGTCAATAATGGCGACCGCGATCTCTTCTGCTGGTGGTTCACCTTCTTTAAATCCATCAACCGCTTCCCAGCCGGTCAGTTCACTAATACGGTCAATAATCGCCGGGCGAGTTCCTGCCGTGATATAAACAATTTTCTTACCGGGGACGATGGGCAGCACTAATGGGCCACCCCAACCGCCTTCGCCTTTTTCAATCCGGATAAATTCACTCATGATCTGCTCCACACAGTATGTATTTAATTTACATATTAAAGTTGTACGTTACGGTCCAGACGGATGCCCATTTTGCGTTCGAAAATGGAGGTCGTCAGATCAGTCACCCAGCCACGGAAGAAGTTGGTGAACAAGCCAACCAGGAAGTAACTCACTGCGAGTGGGCCTAGTGGCAAGCCCAGTGTGGTTAAACCACTGGCGATGCCTAAGAAGACGAACAACTCACCTGGGTTGATGTGTGGGAACAAACCATTCATTGAGTGACAGCTGTAAGAGGCAGCTGCGTAATAACTTGGTTTATATTTTTCTGGCATAAAACGTCCGAGACTCAAGGTCATCGGGTTACAGAATACAAAGGTCCCGATCAGTGGCAGCAGCAGATAGCGGGAAACGGGGTTGCCCGCGCAACGTTGTGCCAATCGTTCGATTCTATCCTGACCAACAAACTTGATCAGGGCATTCATGATAACTAACAAACTGATTAATAAAGGTAAGATCCCGGTGACCATGCCAACAAAAACTTCTCCCCCTTTTTGGAAGAGTCCGATAAACCACTCGGCTCCATGGGTTATAAGTTCAATCATTCTTTTTCTCCTGTAATCGACGTTATGGCTGTTTTTATAAACCTTTGTTATAAGGTTTTGTTATGAAAAGAAATTTTAAA
The DNA here is from genome assembly GCF_013282745.1 of Yersinia bercovieri ATCC 43970. NCBI lineage: Bacteria > Pseudomonadati > Pseudomonadota > Gammaproteobacteria > Enterobacterales > Yersiniaceae > Yersinia > Yersinia bercovieri. The sequence continues at coordinate 131,604 of NZ_CP054044.1, read as the reverse complement.
GACCACATATTAAAATGGTTTCAAAATGCTGGGGTGTTAGAGTGAACCTCAGTATCTTGTCTATCGCCATGGGTACTACCATAAGCATTTTTCAGATCTATTTATCGCATATAGATCACACTTTGAAAGATAAATCTTTCAAAGTGAAGATTAAAAATAAAAGAAAATCGGATTGAAATGAAAGGTTTTGGTGTGAATTGAATACGTTAACAGTGACTGAAGCTTCGCCAGCATGGGGGGGAGTGGGAACGAAATGGGAGTGGAAATAGATTAAAAAGATAATAAAATCATGGGTTAAGTATGATTAACCCACGAAGTGATATTTAGCCGAGCAGCTCACAATTAGGGGGTAAGCGGCACTGGATGGCATTGGGAACGATTTCAATGCGGAAATGTTTGCCGGACAATGGTTCACCGTCCAGATTGAAGATGATGTCGTGCGGCGCAGTAATTTCCAGCCAGGTCAGATTGGCCTCAACCACATTTTTATTTTTCTCGCCGCTGAATAGACTGGTCAACAGGGCAGGGAGCAGCTCTTCGGCAGTCAATAACCGCAATTGCAGCAGGCCATCATTAATCAGTGCATCAGGACAGAGAGGCTGTCCGCCGCCAGCTTGTCTGCCATTACCTATTCCTATCACCAATGCATCACCCGCCCAGTTGAACTCAGGCCCATGGATTTCACAGCTGTCTGCTTTAATCGCATCCATGCGCATCAGGCCATGAATAAAATAGGAAGCTCCGCCCAGTACTGCTTTGAGTTTTTCGGGGGTTTCAGTGGTGATTCGAGTCCCAAAGCCACCCGTCGCCATATTGATAAAATAGTGCTCGCTATTCACCTGCGCGATATCAATGGTCACGGCGCGGCCTTTAACCGCTAATTGCAATGCGTTCTCTATTTGCAGGGGAATGTTGCAGCTGGTGGCAAAATCGTTGGCGGTGCCGAGTGGCAGGATACCTAAATCGGGCCGATTTTCGGCAGCTATTGCCATTAATGCGGTCGTGACCTCATTCAGAGTGCCATCCCCGCCGCCAGCAATCACGACATCAACACCCAGAACAGCGGCTTCTGCGACATAACGTTTCGCATCACCTTGCTCCCAGGTGACCCGAACATGAATTGTGACACCCTCCTCACGTAGGTTTTTGACGGCATTGCGAACATCAAGATTACCTGATTCTTTACCGTTCAAGACGAGAAGGGCACACGGCGTTGGGGTCATAGCTTGCTCCGGATCAATTCTGTAATAGCGAGTATATACCCTTCATCCTTGATGCCTAGCTGCATCACCAATGATTTGGGTATATCAGATTATTTAAAGAATAATTGAATTTATTAATGATTGTTAGGTTTAATAGGGGTGGATTTTATTTTTACTAGAATATGAAGCTAACTGGAATAATTATTATTTGAGGTGAGATTATTGATGACAACAGGATTTTCTTATTATTAGTTAATAGCTTAACAAGGGTTGCTAATAATAAAAAACAAGAAAAATCCTTTTTAATCATATAGATAGACATCAAAAAGAAAAGGCCAGCCCAAGGGAGATTGGGCTAGCCAAGGAGGTGGTTCCTAGTCTTGTTTTAAAACTTTTTTAGTTCTTGATTGTACTCGAGCTATACTACCCCTCCGCCATTATAATTGATGTGATCTAATTCTAATATTTGCTAAAAATGCCACCTTAGCGATGGCAATATTTTTTATTGTTTTACGTTACGCTTTTTCATGGGGATTACGGCTATTTGTTCCGTTCAGATTACGGATCAGTAAGCCATATTCCACATCAATATCAGCCGGGATAGGCAAATACATGATATGCCCATTACCCGGAGCAATATCCGCCGCTTGGCCTTTTTTATCCTGCATGCTCTCAAGGGTGAACTGGATATTGCCGTTTGGCGTCATCAGCTCAACACTGTCACCGACCGAAAATTTGTTTTTGACCACCACTTCAGCCAGGCCATCACGGCGTACAGCAGTAAACTCACCGACAAATTGTTGGCGCTCTGAAACCGAATAACCGTAGTCGTAAGTTTGTTGATCTTCATGCACGTGACGGCGTAGGAAGCCCTCGGTATAGCCGCGGTGTGCCAGACCTTCTAGTGTGGTCAATAGTGTGGGATCGAAAGGTTTACCCGCGACAGCATCATCAATGGCGCGGCGATAGACCTGCGCGGTGCGGGCGCAATAGTAGAACGATTTGGTTCGGCCCTCAATTTTCAGCGAATGCACACCCAATTGGGTCAACCGCTCCACATGCTGGATAGCCCGCAGGTCTTTTGAGTTCATGATGTAAGTGCCGTGCTCATCTTCTGAGGCGGTCATATACTCCCCCGGGCGCTGCGCTTCTTCTAGCATAAACACTTTGTCGGTGGGGGCGCCGATACCCAGAGTTGGCTCGACACTCTTCACCGCGATAGGCTGATGAATATGCACAATATTGCCGATATCGTCCTCTTTGCCTTCCTGAACGTTATATTCCCAGCGGCAAGCATTGGTGCAGGTGCCCTGATTTGGATCGCGCTTATTGATATAGCCGGAGAGCAGGCAGCGACCTGAATAGGCCATGCACAGTGCGCCGTGGACAAACACTTCCAGTTCCATGTCAGGGACTTGCGCGCGGATTTCTGCAATCTCGTCCAGTGATAACTCACGGGAGAGGATCACCCGGGTCAAGCCCATCTGCTGCCAGAATTTGACGGTCGCCCAGTTGACGGCGTTAGCTTGCACTGACAGATGGATATCCATCGCTGGAAATGCTTCCCGCACCAGCATAATCAAGCCGGGATCAGACATAATCAGCGCATCTGGCCCCATATCGATCACCGGTTTCAAATCACGCAGGAAGGTTTTCAGTTTGGAGTTGTGGGGGGCAATATTCACCACCACATAGAAGCGTTTGCCAAGTGCATGGGCTTCCTCAATACCTAATGCCAGATTCTCGTGATTGAATTCATTATTACGCACCCGCAAGCTGTAACGCGGCTGACCGGCATAAACCGCATCCGCGCCGTAAGCAAAGGCATAGCGCATATTTTTAAGTGTACCGGCAGGGGATAGCAGTTCCGGTGTAAAAGGTGCATTAGAGGATAGTGCTGATGACGACATATTGTTGGCTCTCAGTCTGAGTTCAAGTCAGAACCACGCCCGCAGGGGTGGCTAAAAGCCGGGGATTGTAACCTTGCCCATCGTGAAAATCAGCCCTTGCACAATTTTTGTAAGGTTTAAATGATTTAGATCAACTCACTGTTAGCAATATTTTTGCTGACAGTATGCCGCAGCAGGTTATATATGATCTCTATGGTGGAGATAAATTTATAAGCGTTAAATTAACTCAATAGTTAAAATTAATCACATGGCGATGGGTTAATATAATCATCGTTGATTATTGATGCTAAATCAATAAAATGCGCGGTAAGGTAGCCCGCGCAGGGAGAGGTAAAAGTTAAAAGTTACAGCGTCAAATCTTTTATTGTTGCTGTCGGGCCATTTTTCATCACTGAGGCAATGCCATTTTTAGCGGCAGCTTCGGAACTGTAGGCTTCGCTGACACCAATAACTTGATGGTTCTTCGCTTTCAAAACGAAATATGGCTCGTTTTTGACATTACGTTTAGACTCGTACTGGCTCTCTAGTGGCGAGTTACTCTGTACTGATGCGATGCCGTTCTCTGCGGAGGCTTTACTGGCATACATCTCACTGGAGAGAATAATTTCACCATTGCTGGCTTTCAGATTGAAATGGTATTGCCCATTCTTTGCCTTTTTAATCTCATAGTGACCCATGGCCATAGTGTTTCTCCTGTTGGTTGTGATAACTCTACTGAGTGTAGTCAACGTTGACCGAAAGTGAGGTCAATGCGCCATGCACCACCAACATTAATAGATCTTCTGTCGCGATGAAATTACAGTAAACGACAGATCTCTGCTTCCCAACGATACCCCATGCCATAAACCGCGCGGATAAAAGGCTTCTCGCCATCGAGCGCTTCCAGTTTGCGCCGCAGATTTTTGATATGACTGTCGATAGTGCGGTCAGTCACCACACGATAGTCGTCATAGAGATTATTGAGCAGCTGTTCGCGGCTAAACACATGTCCCGGCTGTGTTGCCAGTATTTTCAGCAGGCGAAACTCTGCCGGCGTCAGCTCCAGTAAGTGACCCTGATAACTGGCCTGAAAGCGCGACTCATCAATCAGCAGCGGCGCACTCTCACTGGGCTGTTCGCGCTGTTGTTGGCAGCGGCGCAGAATGGTTTTAACCCGCGCCACCACCTCCCGTGGGCTATAGGGTTTGCAGATATAGTCATCAGCACCGATCTCCAGCCCCAGTAAGCGGTCGATCTCCTCGGTTTTTGCCGTGACCATCATGATGGGCACATCGGAGAAACGGCGAATTTCCCGGCAAATGGTGATGCCATCGCTGCCCGGTAGCATTAAATCCAGCAATATCATCGCCGGTGGGGCCTGGCGCACGGCGGCCACGACCTCTGCGCCATTGGTGATCCACTGGGTGCTGTAACCCGCCGCTTGTAGATAATCGACCAATAATTGGCCGAGTTTAGGTTCATCTTCAACAATCAATACGCAGCCAGACTGGCTGGCAGACTGAAGCGGCTCGTGCATTACCATGAGTTACCCTATGGAGTGGAAGAGGGGAAATAGTACCGTAATCCGCAGCCCCCCTAAAGGTGAATGTGCCGCGCTGATTTTCCCCCCATGGGCCTCGACAATATTGTGACAAATTGCCAGGCCCAGCCCCGATCCGCCACTGGCGCGGTTACGCGAACTTTCGGTGCGATAAAAACGCTCAAAAATACGCTGCAACTGTTCGTCACTCAGGCCCGGTTTACTGTCCTGCCAGTGTAGCGTTAAGGTATCGTCATCGAGTTGTGCGGTGATCTCTAGCCGCCCGCCCTCATTGGTATAGCGCAAACTGTTCTCCAGCAAATTGTGGAACAGCTGATTCAGGCGGTCGGGATCGCCAAAGATAACCCCCTGCTCCGGCAGATTAGCCATCACGGTGATATTTTTGCTTTGGAAGCGGCCATGGAAGCTGGCAACGGCAATCTGTAGCAGCCGCACGGCATCCAACTGGGTTTTGCGGTAGGCCAGTGCGCCGTGATCTGAGAGCGACAATTGATGCAGGTCATTGACCAGCTTGGTGAGTATGCCGACCTCAGCTTGCAGCGAAATCAAGGATTCAGGTGTCGGTTGGCGCACGCCATCTTGCAGGGCCTCCAGCTCACCGCGCAATACCGCCAGTGGGGTGCGCAATTCATGGGAGACATCGGCCATGAAATCGCGCCGCATCTGCTCATTTTTCTCCAGCGAACTGGCGAGCTGGTTAAAGTCCTGTGCCAGACGGCCTAGCTCATCACGGCTGCTAACAGCCACGCGGGTGCTGAAATCACCGGCGGCTAGCCGATGGGTGCCCTCCACCAACCGTTTTACCGGTGCCAACATGCCGCGCGATAATAGCCAGGTGGCGGCCGCCGCCAGTAGGGTCGAGAGGCCGACAATCATCCAACTGGTGCGGCGCTGTTGCAGATCAAAGTTGATATCGGCATTGCGGGTCAGTTTTTCCGATGGTGTCGACATCACCCAGCCCACCACCTGTTTATTCACGGTGATAGCCTGGCGGCTGGCCTCTTTTGGCACCCGGTCACTGCGCCCGGCCAACAGATTATTGTGCTGATCGACAACCCAAAATTGGGCGCGCCAGCCATGTGGGGGCATACTGCGGCTGTTATCACCACTCTGTTCGAATGAGCGCATGATCTGATAAATCAGCTGATCATTATTGCGCAGGAAATCCCAGTTGCCATGTTGCTGATACTGCACCTCCAGCGCATTGCCTAACATGCTGATCCGCTGCTCATTACTCTGCTTGATGTAATCAATAAAACCGCGCTCGAAGCTGGCTCTCACGCCCCAATGCATGGTGATCAGCACTAATATGCAGGTGGCAAATATCGCCATAAACAGTTTTCCGGTAATGCCGATCCTCATTTTTCACCTATCTCTATCGGTTTGCTGGGGCGGTGGGCCAGATGACAGACTACTCCAGCCTCATGAGCGGCTGTTTGCTAAAACGGCTGCGCAGCCGGTCAAAGTAGAGGTAGACCACCGGCGTGGTGTAGAGGGTGAGCAGTTGGCTCACCACTAACCCGCCGACAATGGTGATCCCCAGCGGCTGGCGCAACTCCGCCCCATCGCCACTGCCGAGAACCAGTGGCAGTGCGCCGAACAGGGCCGCCAGTGTGGTCATCAGAATTGGCCTGAAACGCAGCAAACTGGCCTGGAAAATAGCATCGCGGGCGCTGATATTGCCATTACGCTGTGCATCAAGGGCGAAGTCCACCATCATAATGGCGTTCTTTTTCACGATACCAATCAACAACATAATGCCAATCAGGGCGATAAGGCTAAAGGGCGCATTGAACAACTCCAGCGCCAGCAGCGCCCCGACACCGGCGGAGGGCAGTGTTGACAAGATAGTCAGCGGGTGAACATAGCTCTCATACAGGATGCCGAGCACGATATAGACCGTGGCGATGGCGGCCATAATCAGCCATAGCTGAGATTTCAGCGTCTCCTGGAATACCTGCGCGGTGCCGGTAAATGTCCCGCGCACGCTAGCGGGCACGCCAAGTTCGGTCATCGCCCGCTCAACGGCCGCAGTCGCCGCAGATAAACTGCCACCCTCCGGTAAGTTAAACGAGATGGTCGAAGCGGCAGAAAGTCCCTGATGATTGACCGCCAGTGGCGCATTGGCAGGTTGCCACTTGGCGAAATAGGAGAGCGGAATGGATTGGCCGCTGCTATTAATAACAAACATTTTGTCCAGCGAACTCACATCCTGCGTGTATTGTGGCGCGACTTCCATCACCACCTTGTATTGGTTTAACGGCTGATAAATGGTGGAGATCTGCCGCTGACCAAAGGCATTGTTCAGCAGGGCATTAGCATCGGAGACATCAATCCCCAGCCGCGCCATAGTTTCACGGTCATAAGTGAGCGCAATCTCAGCGCCTTTATCTTGCTGGTCGGAGTTAACATCCGCCAGCTCCGGCAGCTTCGCCAGCGCGGCCCGCACTTTGGGTTCCCACTCACGCAGTGCGGTCAGATCGTCGGCCAGCAGGGTAAATTGGTAGCTGGCATTGGCTTGCCGCCCGCCAACGCGGATATCTTGCACCGGGGCCAGAAACAGACTGGCGCCCGGCTCTTTGGCTAATTTGGCCCGCAAGCGGGTGATAATTTGCTGGGCGCTTTCGCCGCGTTCACTCAGCGGTTTGAGCGAGATAAACATTGAGCCGCTGTTGGTGCGTGAACCGCCAGTAAAACCGGTGACATTATCGACCGCCGGATCATCATTGATGATCTTCATGAAATTTTTCAGTTTTTGCTGCATCGCCTGGAAAGAGATGCTCTGATCCGCCTGAATAAAGCCCATCATGCGGCCGGTATCCTGCTCAGGGAAAAAGGTTTTCGGGATGCTGATATAGAGCCAGACATTCAGCGCAATAGTGGAAAGCAGCACAACCATCACCCAGCGTGTATGGCCCAGCACCCAGTTGAGTGAGCGGCCATAACCCCGCTGGATCGCCAGTAGCACTTTACCAAAACCACGGATCCGGGGTTGCTGACCCGCCGGCTGCGCGCGCAGCAAGTGGGCGCACATCATCGGGGTCAGGGTCAGGGAGATGACCAGCGAGATGCCGATCGCCACTGACAACGTAATGGCAAACTCGCGGAACAGTCGGCCCGGCAGCCCCTCCATCAGCAGCAGGGGGATAAACACCGCCACTAGAGAGATACTCATCGACAGCACGGTAAATCCGACTTCGCGCACCCCGCGTAGGGCGGCCACCATCGGTTTCACCCCCGCCTCCAGATGGCGGGAGATATTCTCCAGCACCACAATGGCATCATCGACCACAAAGCCGGTGGCGATGGTCAGCGCCATCAGTGACAGGTTATTGAGACTAAAACCGCACAGATACATGGCGGTAAAGGTGCCGATCAGTGAGACCGGCACGGCAACCGCGGGGATCAGTGTGGCGCGTCCTGATCGCAGAAACAGGAACACCACCAGAATTACCAGCGCCACCGCGATGATCAGTGAGCGCTCCACCTCCTCTAGTGAGGCGCGGATAGTTGGCGAGCGATCTTGCGCAATTTTTAACTCAATTGAGGCCGGGATCGAGGCACGCAGGGCGGGTAGCTCCGCGCGGATCCGGTCTACCGTGGCGATAATATTCGCCCCCGGTTCGCGGCTGATCACCAGCAGCACCGCCGATTTGCCATCGGACATCCCGGCGTTGCGCACATCCTGAACTGAGTCCACCACGTTGGCGACATCCTGCAATCGCACTGGCGACCCATTATTGTAATGAATGATTAGTGGGCGATAACCCTCGGCGGTTTTGATCTCATCATTGGCCTGAACTTGCCAGTGCTGCTCGTGGCTATCGACAGAGCCTTGCGGGCGGCGCACATTGGCGGCAGTGATGGCCTGGCGCACCGCATCAAGTGAGACCCCCTGATTAAATAGTGCGCTAGGGTTCAGCTCCACCCGCACCGCAGGCAGCGAGCTACCACCGACACTCACATCACTGACGCCCTCAGTCTGGGCGATTTTCTGCGCCAGTTTGGTAGAGGCGAAGTCATACAGCTGGCCCTGAGTGAAGGTGTCTGAGGTCAGCGTCATGATCATGATGGGGGCATCCGACGGGTTCATCTTGTAGTAGGTCGGGCGGTTCGGCATGCCGGTCGGCAGCAAGCTTTGCGCGGCATTCAGCGCCGCCTGCACATCGCGGGCAGCGCCATTAATATCGCGGTTGAGATCAAATTGTAAAATGATCCGCGTGCTGCCCAGTGAACTGGTCGAGGTCATCTCATTGACTCCGGAAATTCTTCCCAGAGCGCGCTCCAGCGGCGTGGCGATGGATGACGCCATGGTTTCCGGATCAGCTCCGGGCATCGAGGCACTGACCATAATCACCGGATAATCGACCTGCGGCAGCGGCGATACCGGCAGTAAACTAAAACCGATAATGCCACTCAGGGTGATAGCCAGTGTCAGCAGGGTGGTCGCCACCGGGCGCTGGATGAACAGAGCAAAGAATTTCACGGCAGCTCCCGCCCATCGGGTAATGTAGCTGAATCCATATCTTCGTGATGATGGGTATTGCGCGCCACTCTATCGAACAGCAGATAGATAACCGGGGTGGTAAACAGGGTCAATATTTGGCTGACAATCAACCCGCCGACCATACAGACCCCCAGCGGCTGGCGCAATTCGGCCCCGGCCCCGGTACTGAGCATCAGGGGCAAGGCACCGAACAGCGCGGCCAGTGTGGTCATCAGAATGGGGCGGAAACGCAGCAAACAGGCCTGATAGATAGCATCATAAGGGGTCATGCCCTGATCCCGCTCGGCGGCGAGCGCAAAGTCGATCATCATGATCGCATTCTTTTTGACGATGCCGATCAGCAGAATTATTCCGATGATGGCGATCACATCCAGCTCATGGCCGGTCAACATCAGCGCCAGCAACGCCCCGACCCCAGCGGTCGGCAGGGTGGATAAGATAGTCACCGGGTGAATAAAACTTTCGTACAACACACCGAGCACGATATACATCGCCACAATGGCGGCGATAATCAGCCACAAGGTGCTGCCGAGGGCGGCCTGAAATGCCAGCGTCGAGCCTTGGAAGCGGGTGGTGATATCGGCGGGCAGCTGAATGGCCTGCTCAGCTTGCGTCACTGCGGCCACCGCCTCGCCGAGGGAGTAGCCCTGGGCCAGATTGAAGGAGATGGTGGCTGACGGGAACTGATTCAAATGGTTGATCGACAGCGGCCCAAAGCGCTCCTCAATGGTGGCAATACTGCTTAGCGGCACCCCTTTGCCGTCACTGCCGGTTAGGCGGATATCATTGAAAGCCGCCAGCCCCGGCGCGGCTTGCACGTCATGCTCCAGCACTACCCGATACTGATTGGCCTGGGTATAGATGGTGGAGATCAAGCGCTGACCAAAGGCGTTATATAGTGCATTGTCGATGGCGGCCATGGTGATCCCCAAACGGCTGGCGCTGTCTCGGTCCACATTGACAAAGGCCACTAGCCCCTGATCCTGCCAGTCGCTGGTCACATCCTGGAAGGGCGCTTGCTGCTGCAACTCGCTAATCAGCTTCGGCACCCAGGTGCTCAGCTCTTCGAGCGAGGTGGCCTGTAGCGTGAACTGATACTGCGTGCGGCTCAGTTGGGTATCGATGGTTAAATCTTGCACTGGCTGTAAATAGAGTTTGATGCCCGGAATGCTGGCGACACTCTGCTGCAAGCGGGCTATCACCTGCGGGATGCGGTCGGCGCGCTCAGCCAGTGGCTTAAGGTTAATCTGCAATCGGCCACTGTTGAGGGTGGCATTGGTGCCATCGACACCGACAAATGAGGTCAGACTCTCCACCGCCGGATCTTTGAGGATGATAGCGGCCACCTGCTGCTGGCGCTCCGCCATATTGCTAAATGACACCGATTGCGGCGCTTCTAGTGTGCCCTGAATCAGCCCGTTGTCCTGCAAGGGGAAAAAGCCTTTGGGCATCAGCAAATAAAGCAGCACCGTCAGCAGCAGCGTGCTCACGGCAACACCCAAGGTTATCCATTGATGCTTCAGCACTTTTTTTAGCGCCACGGCATAATGGGCGATCACCCAATCGAAGAATTTCTCACTAGCGCGTGACAGCCTATTTTGCTTGCGCAGTGACTCATAACTGAGCATCCGCGCGCACATCATTGGGGTAAGGGTCAGGGAGACCACCGCTGAAATCAGGATCGCCACCGCCAGGGTGACGGCAAACTCGCGGAACAGCCGGCCGACGATATCGCCCATAAACAGCAGCGGAATCAACACCGCAATCAATGAGAAGGTCAGTGAGATAATGGTGAAACCAATCTCTCCCGCCCCTTTTAGCGCCGCATCCAGCGGTTTCTCGCCCTTTTCGATATAGCGCGAGATATTCTCAATCACCACAATGGCGTCATCCACCACAAAACCGGTGGCGATGGTTAGCGCCATCAGGGTCAAATTATTGATGGAAAAACCGAGGAAATACATCGCCGCAAAGGTGCCGATCAGTGACAGCGGCACCGCGATACTGGGGATCACAGTGGCGGCGGCATTGCGCAGGAACAGGTAGATAACCATCACCACCAGGGCAATCGACAGCAGCAACTCAAACTGCACGTCACTGACTGAGGCGCGGATGGTGGTGGTGCGGTCGGTCAGGATGTTGACCTCCACCGACTTGGGCAGACTCTTAATTAGCTCCGGCAGCATCTGGCGGATACTGTCGGCGGTGGCTATCACGTTAACCCCCGGCTGGCGCTGGATATTCAGCACAATCGCCTGCTGGTTATTGGCCCAGGCGGCCAGCTTGTTATTCTCCGCCCCCTGCTCAATGGTGGCGACATCCCGCAAGCGGATTGGCGCGCCATTTTGGTAGGCGATGACCAGATCACGATAATCCTCGGCGGATTTCATCTGATCATTGGCCGACAGGGTTACCGAGCGGGTTGGCCCATCCAGACTCCCTTTGGCGGAGTTGACATTGGCATTGCTGATGGCGGTGCGGATGGTTTCGCTATCCAGCCCAAGGGCGGCGACGGCGGGCGCATTCAGCTTCACCCGCACCGCAGGGCGCTGACCACCCGAGATGGTGACCAGACCGACACCGGTGACTTGCGAAATCTTCTGCGCAATGCGGGTCTCCACCATGTCCTCCACCTGAGTCATCGGTATCGCCGTGGAGGTGACCGCCAGTGTCATAATTGGCGGATCAGCCGGATTCACTTTGCTGTAAATCGGCGGATAGGGCAGATCACCTGGCAGCAGATTCGTGGCGGAGTTAATCGCCGCTTGCACCTCCTGCTCTGCCACATCGAGCGGCAGGGCGAGCTGGAATTGCAAAGTGATAACTGACGCGCCGCCAGAGCTTTGCGACGCCATCTGTTTCAGGCCGGACATCTGACCAAACTGGCGCTCCAGTGGCGCGGTGATAGAGGAGGTCACCACATCCGGGCTGGCGCCGGGATAGAGTGTCACCACCTGAATGGTGGGGTAATCCACCTCCGGCAGGGCGGAGACCGGCAGGGCGCGGTAGCCGAGGATCCCGGCTAGCAGAATGGCGACCATAAACAGGGTGGTGGCGACCGGGCGCAGGATAAACAGCCGTGAGGGGCCACCACCGGGTGTTGGGGGCATCACTTGCATCAGGACTTCTCCGCCGGAGTGGTTTGGCCGGCTTGCGCATTAGCGCCATGTTTTCTGCCGGTGCGGGTGCCGGTTTGTTCTGTTGGCGCGGCGGCATCGCTTTGCTCTGTCGCGGCGGAGCGCGGCGTGACCACTTCAACCTGCACACCCTCGGTCAGGCGGTCGATGCCGTCGGTGACCACCCGCTGACCAGCATTCAGGCCGGAGCTGATTACCACCTGTTTGCTATCCTGAATGCCGGTGGTGACCAGATGTTTGCTGACCCTATTTTCGTCATTGAGTGTCCAGACAAAGCTACCTTCGCTGCCCATCTGCACCGCAGCGGTGGGGACGACCACCGCATTTTGCAGCAAATCGACCTTGATGCGGGCATTGACAAACTGATTCGGGAACAGCGCATCATCTTCATTGGCGAAACGCGCTTTCAGCTTAATAGTGCCGGTGGTGGTATCAATCTGGTTATCCATGCTCAGCAGATAGCCCTGCGCCAACAGCTGTTTGTTGGTGCGATCCCAGGCCTCCACTGGCACGGTACTGTTAGTTTTGGCCGCATTTTTCTGCGCCTGCATAATGGCCGGAATATCACTCTCCGGCAGAGTAAAGAGTACATCAACCGGATGTGTCTGGGTGATCACCACAATCGGTGTGGCGGTGCCACTGGTGATAAAGTTGCCGACATCCACCTGTTTTAGCCCCACTTTGCCGGAAATTGGCGCGGTGATGCGGCTATAGGTCAGTTGCAGCTCAGCACTATCAATCGCGCCCTGATCGGCTTTCACGCTGCCCTCACTTTGGCGCACCAGGGCCGCCTGGGTGTCCAGCTCTTGCTGTGAAATCACTCCGGTTTTGACCAATTTCTGGTAGCGGGCCAGATCACGGCGCGCATTATCGAGGGTGGCCTGATCTTTGGCCAACTGCCCCTGTGCTTGGGTCAGTTGCACCTGATAAGGGCGCGGGTCGATCTCGGCTAGTAGCTCACCGGCCTTGACCTGCTGACCCTCGGTAAAGTGGATCGCCATTAACTGACCATCAACACGGCTGGTGACGGTGACAGTATTGGCGGCTATCACGGTGCCTAATCCGCTGAGGTAGCGCGGCACAGTTTGCTCGCTGGCGGTGGCGGTCTGTACTGGTGACAGCGGCATATTACGCCGCCCCCCGGCCCGCGCGGGGCTGCTGCTGGCGGGTTGCGCTCCCGGCGCACGGCTTTCAGCGGTGGCACTGAAGTGACGCCAAACCAATAGAGCAACAATAATCGCCACCACTGCCCCCAATAACATCAGTAACCGGGAGGTGCGTTTAGATTGAGCTTTCATGATGGCGGAGCATTCCTTTTGATTTTCTGGTTATCTGCAGTTGCAATATAGATGCATAAGTCAGTTTTTGGATATGTTACTAGTTTAGCGGGGATTTACCGGATAAAAATGGAGGAAATATGAAAATAGTGTATAGATTCGTTCACGAGTTAAGTTGGTGAGGGGGCTGTCGTTGGGGGGCGACCCAACACCACGCCTTGCGCCAAGATTGGATAGTCGCGTTGCGTCTATCCAATCGCTGGGCCTAAGCAGAAAAATCTGCTTACCGATAGAGCGTCTGCGCCCAGCGGGCTAACCCGGCGGTTACCGAGCCAAAGTCATTTCCCCCCACCAGCGGAATTCCCGGTAGTTGCTGCTGCAAGGCGGCGCGCAGTAATGGGGAGCGGGCGCTGCCGCCGGTCAGGTAGATCACATCTGGGGTGATGTGGCTGGTGGCGAGCGCCAGGCTGACTTGTTCCTGGATCCGTTGCAGCGGCTGAGAAATAGCCTCGGCCAACTGCTGCTGGCTGATAGTCTGCCCCAGTTCCGGCTGGACAAAACTCAGCGCGGCGGCGACCTGCCCCTGCTCGGAGAGCGCAATTTTGCTCTCTTCTGCGGCGCGCACGATGCGGTAGCTCAGGCGCTGTTGATAGACTTTCAGCAGGCGCTCCACTTGCTGCGGGTTGGCGGCGTCGCGGATCAGATCCCGCAGGAAGCGGCCATTGGCGATGCTGTAGAAGTCGCTCTGTGCCGGAACATCATTGGTGGCAACCGCATTCCAGTAGGGCAGTGACGGCATGGCAATGCCTTTTTCGGTTTCGCTCCCCATGCCAAACAGCGGCATCAGCTGTTTAAACGCGAGCATGATATCCAGATCGTTACCGCCGACGCGGCAGCCACTGTGGCCCAGCAGGCTCTGCTGGCGGTCTGCCACTCCCTGCCATTTCGGCCCCATCAGCAGCACCGAGCAGTCAGTGGTGCCGCCGCCGATATCCACCACCAGCACGGTTTTCTCTGTGGTCAGTGTGGCTTCAAAATCCAGCCCCGCCGCCACCGGCTCAAACTGAAAGGCGATATCGCGAAAACCGGCCCGTTGCGCGGCGCGTAGCAAGATGCCCTCGGCCTGACGGTTGGCCTCTTCGCCACCGGAACCCTGAAAGTTGACCGGGCGACCAATCACCGTTTGGCTGATTTCTGCAGCTAGCACTGACTCTGCCTGCCGCTTAATATGGAACATCATGGCGCAGACCAAATCCTCAAACAGCGCCAGCTGCTGCGGCTTTAGGCCATTGGCGCCAAGGAAGGATTTAGGGGATTTTACAAAGTAAACTTCTTCTGGGTCTTCAATATATTGCGCCAGTGCTGACAGGCCGAACATCAGGCTGTCTGCGGTGACCGGAATATCCTCTTCGCGGTTAAACGCCATGGCCCGGCGCAACAGTTGCTGGTTTTCGTCACTGCCCGTTGGCACTTGCCAGTGGCGGTGCAGGCACTCACTGACCGCTTCCCGGGTCGGCGCACACAACATGGAGGGCAGATAGACGTCACTATTTTCCAGTGTCAGCAATTCGGGAGCATCGCCCCGCATCACGGCAACCGAGCAGTTTGCTGTGCCGTAGTCAAATCCAATGAACATTATTGCTCCCCCCAAATAAAAGGGGCCGACTTTACCCCAGAGTGAGCAGCGGAGCAATCGTCAAAGCAGGGATTTTTTTATCCTGAGCAGCGGCGCTGCGCCTAAGGAATAAAAATATTCGCTGCGGCGCGGTCGATGGCGATGAAGGAGGTCAAAAGTAACGCCCGCGACTGAAATTATTTAGCCGCGAAATAGCCGCTGTTCAGCACCTCAGATAGCGGCTGCGTGCGGCCAATAGTCTCGCCGTCAGCTAAATCGACGCCAATCACGATCAGCTTATTGAGGATCTGCGGTAATTCGGCGGGGCCTGCCAGTGTGGCGATATTGGCCCGTTGCGCCGTGCCGTTGATGATGGAGACCAGCACCTCATCCATTTGATTGATATGAATATGGGCAATTAAGTCACTGTTGAACTTAAGGTAGTTGATGGTGTGCTCAGCCAGCAGCTCAAAGTCATTTAGATTATGACCAAACTCCTTGACGATTAGCTGGCAGCCCAGCTGTTGCAGCTTGGCGAGGAAGTTACCAATCGCAAATGGATATTGCAGCAAGGTGGATTCGTCGACCATCCAGTACAAACTGTGGGGTGGCAATGGGGTCTGCTGCACCAGGGTCAGCAGTGACTGACGAAACTCCTCTTTGAGCAGCGCAGTTTCTGAGAGTGGAATCGCCAGTGCCAGCCCTTTGCGGTTGATCGCCTCGGCTTGCGCCACTAACAGTTGCTCGCACACCCAGCCGTCAACTTGCGGCAGTAAACCATACAGCAGCGCGGCCTCCTGAAATGCGGCCTCGCTGACATTGATGTTTTCTGGCCGATTGACAATAAAACTGACCTGATAAAAGCAGACTGACAATGGCGTTTTAGGCGGAGCAGTTGGCGTCAGTTGCAGTGTCAGTTGGCTGTCACTGAGGATAGTTTCAACATCCTCTCTGCTCAGCAAGTCGTGCTGGCGTGCCAACAGCTGTTTTTGTCGTGGTTGATAGAGGAACACCTGACCGCGACCACTGTGTTTGGCGGTATAACAGGCGATATCGGCCTGCGCCATAATCTCACTGCGCTGGTTGTTGCTACTGCTGATTTGGGTCACTCCGGCGCTGGCACCAATACGATAGAGCTTATTCTCCCAGTAGAATTGGTAGCCATTGATAGTGGAGACCAGACTTTGGGTGATAGCTTTGGCGTGGGGCAGGGTGCAATTGAGCATCAATAGACCGAACTCATCCCCGCCGAGGCGCGCGACACAATCACTATTGCGCAAGTGCTGGCGCATTAACTGGCTGATCTCTTTCAGTAATGCATCCCCCGCCGGATGCCCTGCGGTGTCGTTGATGGCCTTAAAATAGTCTAAATCGAGGAACGCCAGCGCATGTTGCTGGTTTAGCTCAACACTGACCTGAATGGCCGCCTTCAGCTTATTTTCAAAATTGGCGCGGTTTGGCAGGCCGGTCAGATTGTCGTGGGAGGCACTGTGGCTCAGTTTGCGCATCATGGCGCGCGACTCGCCGACATCCTGGAACACCATCACCGCCCCGACCACCTCACCTTCCAGGGTTTTCAGCGGCGCGACCGACTCCTGAATGTCGTAATACTGCCCATCGCGATGATGTAACACTATCGATTCATTGAGCGAAGAGTTAGAGCGATGGTTGAGACAGTGGGCGATTGGGTCGGTAATTTCTGGCCCCTCCACACCATTGGTCAGCTTGATGATATGGTTGACCGGCTGGCCCAGGGCGATGGTGTTGGCCCAGCCGGTCATTTTCTCGGCGACCGGGTTCATAAAGGTGATCTTCATCTCCTGATCGGTACAGACCACCGCTTCGCCGATGGAGTCTAGCGTGATATGCAGCCGCTCTTTCTCTTCGTGCAGCGCTTCCGTCAGGTTTCTGATCTCGGTCATATCCAGTGTGGTGCCAATCAGGCGCAGAATATTGCCGTGCTTATCACACACCATATTGGCCTGATTGCGCAGATGGACAATCTCACCGTTGGGCAGTAGCAGCCGGAACTCCAGACGATAGGGCTGGCGCTGCTTGAGGGCCGCGCTGTATTCGCGATTAACCCGGTTGAGATCTTCCGGATGCACGTGTCTGCGCCAAACTTTATCGTCAACCGGGGTATGTAGCGGGATATGATAAAGCTCATACATCCGCTTATCCCAACTGATTAACTGTTTTTTCAGATCCAGTTCCCAGATGCCAATGCCGCCCGCTTCATTAGCCAGCGTAATGCGCTCCATCAGGCGGCGGTTAATGATCTCGCTCTTTTTCAGGTCATTGATATCTTCGACCTGGGAGATGTAATAGAGCGGTTGTTGCTGATGATCCCGCACCACACTGACCACCAGTAGCGCCCACACCACCTCGCCATCACTGCGGATATAGCGCTTTTCCATCGAGTAGCTGGGGATGCGGTCATGATATAGGTCATCGAGCAATTTCAGGTCAGCGGAGAGATCTTCCGGATGGGTGATTTGCTGGAACGTCAGGGTGAGTAAGGTCTCCTGGCTGTAACCCAGCAACCGGCACAACGCCTGATTGACCTGCATCCATTGCCCTTCCGGTGACACCAGCGCCATGCCGATAGCCGAATACTCCATGGCGTTACGAAAGCGGTTTTCACTCTCAATGATATGCTCTTTCTCCATGCGGAAGGCGTGCATCACCATCGCCATGGCGTGAGGCGGGATTAGCACCATCAACAGAGGAATAAAGGAGAATGCCTGCACCAACATTTTGGTATCCGCCTGCAGGGTAAACAGGTTGAAATTGATCATCAGTGCAATCAGCAAGGTGGCCAGAAAACAGATGGTAAATGTCTCAAAGCGCGGCAGGCGAATTGCGACCCAAATCAGCGACATAATGACAAAGGTGAACGGGAAGGGCAGGTAAAGCAGACCGATATAGCAGACAGATAGCGATAGAATTATCATCCACATCATATCAAACAGCGCTTTAGATTTGGTCGCGATATTAAAGTAGCCACGGCGATAGAGCAGCCCGACCGGGCCGAGAGCCAACATGCCGATGGCTTCGGACATAAACCACACCGTGAACACCTGCCCAAAGCTGCCGTTATCGGGGGCGAGATACCAGGCTGCTGCCAGCCCGCTCATCAGTGGCACTACAATCACCGTGCAAATCGAGAACTTGAGCCAACTGAACAGGCTATTGAGTGGGTCTTTCGGTTGCAGGAATCGCCGCAACAGCCACGCGCCGGCTGCCGATTCTGCCAGATTGATCAAGGTAAGCGGCAGCGGGAACCAACTGACGCCATATAAAATAAAGTTGGCGGCAACAATACATAGCCCCGCAGAGGATAGTTGCCACCACCAGTAGCGTGTCGGGTGGTGGAATAGGGCCACCATCAGTAGGGCGGTTGGGAACCACAATGGGGCCAGATTCTCTGATCGCTCAGAGAGTTGGATACAAAAGAGTGCAAGCAAAAACACCACTATGCTGACCAGAGTGATGTGCAGAATGGTTTTATTGTCAGGTGCCGGTTGTTCGGCCGCGCTGAGATCCATAGAGTGCCTTATTTTGCTTGCCAGTGTGCTGGTTATGATGAGAAGGCCTCATCACATAAAAAATATACCGCAGTTAAAATACGGTCATATTCAAAAGTTTAGTATAGATGAGCAGTGCCGAGTGTTGTTCGTTTTGTCTCATGCTCAATTTATTGCTTAATTCTAATAATATCTAAACTAAAAATAGGGTGGCTAACCCCAGGAAGATGAAAAAGCCGCCAGTATCAGTGATGGCGGTGATCATCACACTGGAGCCAATTGCCGGATCACGGCCTAATCGGGCCATGGTCATTGGGATAATCACCCCCATCAATGCCGCCATTAATAGGTTCAGCATCATTGCCAAAGTCATGACGCCGCCCATGGCCGGGTCGCCATAGAGTAGATAAGTGACCACCCCCATAATACCGCCCCAGACCAGACCATTAATCAGTGCCACCCCCAACTCTCTGAACATCAGGAAGGTCACATTGCCCTGCTGAATATGATGCAGGGCCAGCGCGCGGACAATCATGGTGATGGTCTGATTGCCGGTGTTACCGCCAATGCCGGCCACGATGGGCATTAATGCCGCCAGCGCCACTAATTGCGAAATAGTATCTTCAAATAAGCCGATAACGCGTGAGGCCACAAACGCGGTACAGAGGTTGATCGCCAGCCATGACCAGCGGGTGCGCACCGCGCGGCCGACCGGGGAGAACACATCCTCTTCCGGGCTTAAGCCCCCCATCCGTCTTAAGGTGGTATCACTCTCTTCATTGACCACGTCGACTATCTCTTCGATGGTCAGACGGCCCATCAGT
The DNA here is from genome assembly GCF_013282745.1 of Yersinia bercovieri ATCC 43970. Taxonomy (NCBI): domain Bacteria; kingdom Pseudomonadati; phylum Pseudomonadota; class Gammaproteobacteria; order Enterobacterales; family Yersiniaceae; genus Yersinia; species Yersinia bercovieri. Next base: position 112,065 of record NZ_CP054044.1, on the reverse strand, counting down.
TTGCCTTTGGCATCAATCACCGCAGCACTGATTAAGTCATAACGTTCAAACGCGCCCGCCGCATCTTCCGCTTTCTGCTCGGGTTGGAAGGTGGTTGGATTACTCTCCATCACCTCAAACACCTTGGTGTCAGGTGCGTTGAGCAGGATGGCGGTCAGTGGTAGTTCGCCGAGTAAGGTATTCTTGCGGTCAATAACAAAGATTTTATCTGTGGCGTCGGGAATGCTGCGCCGATAGCGCAAATAGCGGTGCACCGTCGCCAGGGTCACGTCTGCGCGCACGGTAACCAGCTCGAAATCCATCATCTGGCCAACAGTGTCACGGCCATACTGAATAACTTCCCGCACACGGGCGCGCTGGTCGGGGTCTAGTGAGGTGAGTAGCCGACCCATCAGGTTACGCGGCAGATACTCCGCCAGATAAGCCTGCTCATCGACATGTAAGGTGCGCATCGCTTTCAGCAGGTCTTTATCGCTCATCTCTTTGATCAGGGTGTCCCACACCGTCTCCGAGACTTCAACTAAGGTTTGACCGCGCTTCTCATTTTTGACTAAGCGCCACAAGGCCAAACGTTCGTCGTTGGGGAGAGCTTCGAGCAGGTCGGCAAGGTCCGCTGCGTGTAGATCATCAAGCAGCGTTTTGATCTCTAAGGTTTGTGCTGATAACTGCTCATCACTGAGCTTTTCGCGCTCATCCTGACGGCCAAGAATACCGTCAACCAGCGCTTTATTATTCAGTAACAGAGAAAGTATCCGGTTGCGGATCTCTGCCAGTTTCTTTGTTTTATTTTTCGTTTTGTTCTTTATAGTGGCGGAAAGTGGCGCAGGTATGATTGGTGCTGGCATAGTATATATTACCCTTGGTGCTTGAAATTGCAGGGTTATTCGCTTGCCCGAGCCGCTGAGTGACTCGGGATAGGTTAACTGATATCTAGGGGCTGAGATCGCTCTCGTGGGGGCCAGGTGGCTCACCCTCCACCGACAGCTCGACCCGCTGCGCTTCACGTCGCTCCTGATGATGAGAGATAGACGCGACTGCGGCATACAATAAGCGGCCGAACAGAATGAGGAAGCTCACCAGTAAGATTATTTTTGTTAGCTGTGTGGAGGGCCGTCGCTTCATTTTTTCCCTTCTTCCTTGGCGCTGCAGCGGTGTTAGCTGCTCTCATTTACTCGGCCCATCCTTGGGCCTCGCCTCTGCGAGGCCGCTGCAAGCAGCGTTCAAATTTGCTCCCAGCAAATTTGTCACCCGAATCACTCTATTTAGGCCGCTGGTGCTGCGTTATTTGCCTGTTCCGGTGCCTCTTCTTCGATGATCAACTTCCAGCCGACCACGTCATCCCAGTATGCCTGCTCGCGTTCAAAATCCAGTTGCACCAGATTATTTTGTGCCAGATAACCCGCAGGGAAGCGCAATGTCCAGTGGCTATCATCGGTTATCAACCGCAGACTTTCTGGTGTGGTGGTCGATTGGCGCTGATTGTTGAGCAAGGTACTCAGCCGCAATAATTGAATTAACGGCAAATAATACTTTTTCTTGAATAAATTCAAGCGCGGCAGCTCATCCAGCTTAATGCCTTTACGATGCATACGAACCAGCGTTGCTAACAGCAATTGCTGCTCTTGATTGAAGCCCGGCAAGTTGGTGTTTTGCAGAATATAGGCAGAGTGGCGATGCATCCCGCTGTGATTAATGCTCAGGCCCACTTCGTGCAGCATTGCCGCCCATTTCAGCAAGGCTTCAAGCTGCGGTTGTACCAGCTTAGTATTCTGTGCCAGCCACTGGGTATAGAGTTGCTCGGTTGTCTCCAGCACCCGGCGGGCCTGTTCGCGATCAATATTATAGTGCTCCGCCAGGCTTTTGGCAGTGCGCTGACGGATATCCTGATGGCGGAAACGGCCTTCCATTTCATACAGCACACCTTCGCGTAGCGCGCCATCCGATAAACGTAACTCTTTGACAGCTAATGCATCGAACACACCACACAAAATAGCCAGACCCGGAACAAATACCGATTGGCGATCTTCTGATAGCCCCGGCAGGCTCAGGGCCGAGAAGTGTTTGAATTGCAGCACTTGCTCCACCAGCATTTCGAGCCGTTCCGGCGTGATTAAGCCATCTTTCTCGCCCATCTCCACCAGCACTTCGTAGGTGGCTTTAATGGTGCCAGATGCGCCTAGCGCATACTGCCAGCCTTGAATTCGGTATTGCCACGCCAGATTTTCCAGCTTTTGGGCCGCCGCCAGACGGGCGCGCTTGAAGTTGGTTTTGCTGATTTCGCCATGGGGGAAGAACTGCTGGGCAAAGCTGACGCAGCCCATGCGGCGGCTCTCTACCAGCAGCGGTTCAAAGTCTTCACCAATCACTAACTCAGTGGAGCCACCACCAATGTCAATCACCAGCTTGCGGCCTTTCTCCGGCTGAGTATGCTCGACGCCCATGAAAATCAGACGCGCCTCTTCCTGACCGGAGATGATTTCGATGGGGTAAGGGATCACCTCAGCGGCGCGTTTGAGGAAGGTTTCCGCATTCGCTGCCTGGCGCAGTGAATGGGTGCCGACGATACAGACGTTGTCCGGTGAGAAACCCTGTAGGCGCTCAGCAAACAGTGCCAGACAGGCCAGACCCCGCTCAATGGCCTCTTCGCTGAGCATATTATTGCTATCCAGACCATCAGCCAGATGCACCCGCTGCTTTAGGCGGCCTAAAACTTGCAACGCGCCGTTGACGACGCGGGCGATCACCATATGGAAACTGTTAGATCCCAAGTCGATAGCCGCAATTTCCTGCGGTTTGGTGGTAGTCGAATTATTGGTTAGCGGCATAATTTTCGCCCTACTGCTCTGGTTGTTCCAGCGCTTTTAAATAATCATAGATGGCAATCTGTGCACGTACTTTGCGCCTGTTGCCACGCGGTACATAACGATTACTCAGTTCTTTATCAATATAACGGGCTTTTACCGTGTCGTTAAATAGCAGCTCTAAAATATCCAGCACCCGCTGCTTTAATTTTGGATCAAGCAGCGAGACCGCGACTTCGATACGGTAATCAATATTGCGGGTCATCCAGTCAGCGGAGGAGAGATACACCAGTTTGTCGCCTTTATTATCGAAGACGTAGACCCGGTCATGCTCTAAGAAGCGGTCAACGATGCTGGTGACCTGAATATTATCGCTGATCCCCGGCATATTGGGGATTAATGAACACATTCCGCGCACTAATAATCGAACCTTCACCCCGGCACTGGAGGCGCTATATAACCTATCTACCAGCCCTTTATCCACTAAATTATTTATTTTCAGTGAAATTCCCGCGCTTTCCCCCGCCTGAGCATGAATAATTTCCTGGTCAATCAATTGATAGAGCATGATGCGCGAGTTTTGTGGTGACACCATCAGATTATCAAACTTCACCGGGCGGTATGGATTCTCAATAAAGTTAAATACGCGCCGCACTTCATTGGTGATACGTGCATCGGCCGTCAGTAGTGAGTAGTCGGTATAAATCCGCGCGGTTTTTTCGTTAAAATTACCGGTGCCAATATGGGCATAGCGCACGATTTCATCGCCTTCAAGGCGGGAAATAAGGAATAATTTGGCGTGGATCTTCAGGCCCGGCGCGGAGAAAATAACGTGTACACCCGCAGCGGTCAGGCTTTTGGCCCAATGAATATTAGCTTCTTCATCGAAACGCGCCTGTAACTCCACCACCACCGTGACTTTTTTGCCATTATGGGCGGCATGGATCATCGATTCAATAATACGTGAATCTTTGGCGACCCGATAAATATTGATTTTAATCGCCAAGACACTGGGATCAAATGATGCCTGGCGCAGCAGTTCTAATACGTGCTCAAAGGTGTGATACGGATAGTAGAGCAGTACATCCTGTTCACGAATAGCATCAAAGCCGTTGCGGAATTTATCAAACCAAACATGGCGCAGACGCGGCATGAGTTTGTTCACCAGATTGCTTTTACCGACATTGGGGAAGCTAATAAAATCTTTGAAATTATGATAACGGCCGCCGGCGATCACGGAATCATCGTTAGAGATACCGAGCTTGCCGCGCAGTAACTCCACCATTTCGTTGGGCATATCACGTTGATAAACAAAGCGTACCGGCTCTGCCGTCAGGCGCTGTTTCAGGCTCGATGACATCAGTTCCAGCAGGCTGGACTCCATCTCAGTGACCAAATCATATTCGGCATCGCGGGTCATCTTCATCGAATAGGCATTCAGCGCATCGTAATCAAAGAAGCCTTTGAAGATCTCATCGAGGCAATAGCGCAATATATTATCAAGTAATATCATTGGCTTTCGGCGGCGAGGTGCTTCCGGTGGTAAATTAACGAAGCGCGGCACTTTATCCGAAGGGATTTCCAGCAGGGCATAGGCAATATCCTGACCACGGATAATTTCCACTGCCAAATAGGTATAATCGTCTTTTAAAAACTGCACCAGATTGGTGTCATGGTTAATCAGAATCGGTGTGATGTGCTGGCGTAGATGCTGCTTAAAATAGAGCTTTAGCCAGACTTGCTGATTCTCAGAAATTTGCCGCTCATTAATCAGGAAGATCTGATTACGTGCCATCTCCAGCAAAAGATCATTATACAGCCCATCAAATTCCTGGTCGGCCTTCACCACTTTGTTCTGAATTTTTTTCAGCAAATGGCGCGAGGTCACGGCAGAGCCTTGCTCTTCGCTAATTAAAATTCGCCGCTTCAGATCGGCGAAACGGACTTTATAGAATTCATCCAAATTATTGGAGTAAATGCCAAGGAATCGCATCCGCTCAATGAGTGGATTGCTCTTATCCGCTGCTTCTTGCAATACCCGCTCATTAAAGGCTAACCAGCTGAGTTCTTTCTCGATGTAGAGCTTTTCCTGACCCATTGCAACTCCAGTAAGATTATTGTGGGAGTATTTAGTGTCCGTAATCATTATTGCGAAAGAATGATAAGAAAGTCCAACAGATATCATTAGTTAACTTTATTAGGTAAACATCAAACCTATTGTCAGGTAAATAGCGCACAGATGTTGGGCGGGTGTGGCAAACATTGTCATGCAAATGCCACAAAAGTGACATAAAATGCTCGGTCATCTGGCGCTATGTTATAGCCATAAATTGTGGCCGGAGTGATAACATAGGCGGATATGGCGTAAGGGCATGGGGCAATCAAAGATGCAGCAGCAAGTGGGCGTAGTAACACCATCAGGGAGAGATAAGCGCCGGGCTGTCATTGATCGTCTGGTGCGCATGATGGTGACAGGCAGTGGCTTGCTGGTGTTGCTGACTCTGATGCTGATTTTCGTTTATTTATTGTACGCCGTCTTCCCTCTGTTTAAGCCCGCCACCGTCAGCTTGCATAATGAATTTGCGGTCAATCGTAGTGCACCCACCGCGCTGCTCGGCCTTGATACTCAAGGGCAGGTGGCCTATCGCATTGATAATCAGGGCAAAGGATACTTTATTCGGCTCAATGCACAGGGGGAGTCCCCCGCTGGCAGCCTAATCAGTGAACAGATATTATCACCACCGCCGATATCAATTAGCCGCGCGGCAGGGGGGCAACCGCTATATGGGGTCGGTTTGAGCAATGGGCGGCTGCTGCTGCTGCAACCTGATCTCTCGGCCACACCACCGCGCTGGCAATTTCCACTGGGTGAGCAACCGCGCTTTTTGGATTTGCGAGGCCAGCGCTTACACCATTTGGTGCTGGCGGAGCCGCAACCACAACAATTTACCCTGGCCGCCATGACTGAGGATGGCCGCTTGCTGGCCGGAACCTTTACTGCGCAGGGCCAGCAAGTCAGCGAACTGACGGAGGTGCCGAGGGCCGATCAGCTGTTATTGGCCCCTGACGGGCGCTTGCTCTATCTGTTAGCGGGCAATCAGCTGTACATCTACCAATTGGGCGCCGAACTGACACTGCGCGAGGTGGTGTCGTTGCGAAATGATAAGCATGCCGCTGATGGCCCCTTAACCCTCGCTATATTGGCGGGCGGAAAATCCCTGTTGGTGCAATCGCCAGATGGCCAGTTAACCCAATGGTTTGATGTACGCAAAGCGCAGGATAACCTGTTCCACTTAACCCCTATCCGCACTTTTACCCCAGCGCTCAAGGGGTTACTGACCACCGAAAGTAGGCGGCGGGTCTTTGCATCGTTGTCACCACAAGGGGAGTTATCTCTCTTCTCTAGCATCCAATCCGCACCGCTATTGCAACAAAAAATGGCTAAGGGGATCACTCATGCCGCCTTCTCCCCTTGGGGCGATAATCTGCTGGTGGAGAGTGCCGCCGGTTGGTCATTTTATCAGGTGGATAACCGCTATCCCGACATCAGTTGGCGCAGCTTATGGCAACGGGTGTGGTATGAGAATTACCCGGAGCCGGCTTATGTGTGGCAATCAAGCTCAGCCGAAGAGAGCTATCAGGCCAAATTCAGCTTAGTGCCGATCATTTTCGGCACATTAAAGGCCGCCAGTTACGCCATGTTATTTGCTATTCCACTGGCATTGGCGGGGGCCATTTACACCGCCTATTTCATGTCGGCGGGTCTGCGGCGCGTGGTGAAACCGGCCATTGAGATGATGGGGGCATTCCCGACCGTGGTGATTGGTTTGATTGCCGGTATTTGGCTGGCTCCGGTGATTGAAAACTATCTGGCGGGCATTTTATTGCTACCGCCACTGCTGGCATTGACCATCATTCTGTCCGGCTGGGGCGCTACCCGATTGGCAGAAAAGGCTCAGTGGCGGCTGCCTGCGGGCTGGGATGCCATTGTGCTGCTGCCAGTTATTCTGCTGACGGGGTGGCTGGCATTGTGGTTGGGGCCGCAACTATCGATGTGGACGCTGGGGGGGCCGTTACATGAGTGGCTGGGTGACAACTACTCTCAGCGCAATGCGCTGGTGGTGGGGGTGGCGATGGGCTTTGCACTGGTGCCGGTCATTTTCTCACTGGCGGAAGATGCCCTATTTAGTGTGCCGCCGTCGCTAAGCCAGGGGTCATTGGCGCTGGGGGCCACCCCCTGGCAGACCCTGGTGCGAGTGGTGTTGCCCTCGGCCTTCGCCGGTATTTTCTCCGCCCTGATGATAGGTTTTGGTCGTGCTGTGGGTGAGACGATGATTGTGTTGATGGCGACCGGTAACACGCCAATTATTGATGGCAGCATTTTTCAGGGGCTGCGCGCGATGGCGGCCAATATCGCCATTGAGATGCCGGAAGCGGTGGTGGGCAGTGGGCATTATCGGGTGCTGTTTTTGACGGCGTTGGTGCTGTTTTGCTTCACGTTTTTAGTGAACACGCTCGCCGAGGCCATTCGGTTACGGCTGCGTGAGCGCTATCAGATGGAGCGGATGGCATGACGACGGCAGGCACTATCAAAAGGTGGTTTGCCTCCGGCTCGCCATGGATCTGGCTGACCGCCAGTGCCGTGAGTATCAGCCTATTGGCGCTACTGGGGATAGTATTGCTGCTGGCGGGGCAGGGGATGCGCTATTTTTGGCCCGCGCCGGTTTATCTGTTTGAACTCAAGCAGACGGCTGCCGGCCCGGTCAGGGTGATTGGCGAAATTTATCAGCAGCAGTCGCTGCCACGGCAACAACTCGAACAGGCCGGGGTGATTTTGCCGCCACAAACCGGTGAGACGGTGACCCGATATCTGATTAAAACCGGCAATCGGGAGATTCAGGGGCAGGATTTTCATCGATTGCTGGAGAGTGATATCCAACAACGCACGCAACCTAAAGAGCTGTTGGTACTGGATCGGCAAAACAGTGGCACCGCTTACGGTTTTCTCGCGGGTATGCTGGATAACGGCCAGCCACTGGTGGGCGACGATTTGGCGCAGGAGCTGCAAAAGCGTATTCCCGTTATTCAGGGGCTGGTTCGGCAGTCGAAAGATATTCAGTTCCGCCAGATAAATATGCTCAATCAGCAATTTGAGGCGTTGCGGCTACAGAAAAAACGTCTGCAAATGACCGGTTCGCTCGACAGTAAATCGCAAGACAGCATTGACGCGGAGTGGGGCGAGTTACAGCGCCGCCATCAGGCGATGATAGAGAAATTGCGGGGTCTGCAAACTGAGCAGAATCGCTATACCTTATTGCTGCGGGATATGAATGGGCAAATTCACCCCCAGTTGCTCAGCCAGATCAACCGCGCCTGGTATCCCAATGAGATGAGTTTTGGGCAAAAATTGCGCCATTGGCTGGCACAAGTTCATCAATTTTTGACCGATAATCCCCGTAATGCCAGCACCGAAGGCGGCGTCTTCCCGGCTATTTTTGGTACTGTGCTGATGGTGATACTGATGTCGATTGTCGTCATGCCGTTAGGGGTGATTGCGGCGGTCTATTTGCATGAGTATGCGGGTAAAAACTGGCTGACCCGTATGATTCGTATTTCCGTGGTGAATCTGGCGGGGGTGCCATCCATTGTCTATGGGGTATTTGGCCTCGGATTCTTTGTCTATTTTATCGGCGGTTCACTGGATAAACTCTTTTATCCGGAGGCGCTACCCAGCCCCACATTTGGCACGCCGGGTGTATTGTGGGCGGCCTTGACTCTGGCGCTACTGACGCTGCCGGTGGTGATTGTCGCCACCGAAGAGGGGCTGGCTCGCATTCCGGCCAGTTTGCGACAAGGCTCGCAAGCGCTGGGGGCCAGTAAAGCCGAGACACTGTGGCACATCGTGTTGCCGATGGCAGCGCCGGCGATGATCACCGGGCTGATTCTAGCTGTAGCACGGGCGGCGGGTGAAACCGCCCCGCTAATGTTGGTGGGCGTGGTAAAATCAGCGCCACTCTTGCCGGTAGATGGCATCTTCCCGTTCCTGCATTTGGAACGTAAATTTATGCATTTAAGCTTCCAGATCTACGATATGGCGTTCCAAAGCCCCAATGTGGAAGCCGCCCGCCCATTAGTCTTCGCCATCGCATTGCTACTGGTGATCATCGTGGTTGGCCTTAATTTAGCGGCCATCGGCATTCGCCACCATTTGCGCGAAAAGTACCGAGGTTTAATGCTGTGATTGAACTTTTTAACCCGCAGGACGAAATATGGGACTTTTGATGCCGGATGCGCTGCCACTGTTTGATGTGCAGCAATTGAGTGATGAGCAAACGGCGCTGGCGGTCGAAAAGCTCAACTTATTCTATGGCGACAAACAGGTGCTGCACGATATTTCGTTTTGTGTGCCTAAGCACCGGGTAACTGCGCTGATTGGCCCGTCTGGTTGCGGCAAATCCACATTGCTGCGCTGCTTTAACCGCATGAATGATCTGCTGGATAACTGCCGCCTTGAGGGTGAAATCCGCTTGGGTGGCGAAATCATCACAGATAAAACCACCGATGTGGCCGCCTTACGTCGGCGGGTCGGCATGGTCTTCCAACGGCCTAACCCATTCCCAAAATCAATCTATGAAAATGTGGTCTATGGCCTGCGCTTGCAGGGGATTCGTGATCGTCGGCTGCTTGATGACGCCGTTGAGCGCTCCCTGCGGGCGGCGGCGCTGTGGCATGAGGTGAAAGACCGCTTGCGGGAGAATGCGTTTCGTCTCTCCAGCGGCCAACAGCAGCGCTTAGTTATCGCCAGGGCCATTGCGATCGAGCCAGAAGTTTTGTTGCTGGATGAACCGACATCGGCCCTTGACCCTATCTCCACGCTGACCATTGAGGAGCTGATCACCACGCTAAAACAGCAATATACCGTGGTGTTGGTGACCCATAACATGCAGCAGGCTGCGCGGGTGTCAGACTATACCGCCTTTATTCATCAGGGGAGTTTGGTGGAATATAACAATACTGATGCTCTGTTTACCTCACCTCATCAGCGCCGCACGGAAGATTATATTACCGGGCGTTATGGTTAGCTCCGCGTGGAGGGCGTAGGCTAGCTCGAGCTAGGGTCTTCACTGTATTTATTTTTCACCATTTAAGTTTACATTATTACGTGTCGCTCGTTATTAAAGTAACTATTAAATGGAAATGTTAAGTGAAAGAGCTATTGATAACCCAGCCTGATTTTATGGAGACATTTAGTTGTGTGGGTACAGCCTGTCTTGATCACTGTTGCAAAGGCCAGAATGTCATACTCGATAGAAACCGCTATCAAAAATACATTAAAAGCCCCTACTCAGATATTAAACGTATTGCCATCACTCATATCTCTGTTACTCAAGATAGTCTCGCCTCTTGGGCCAATATTAGCCCCGATAGTCAGGGTAATTGCCCCTTTCTTGATGAACAGCGACTATGTCAGATTTATAAACATGCCGGTGTGAATGCGCTGGGTAATCGCTGTTCAACTTACCCTCGCGTTGAACATATCTATAAAAATCAAAAGATTAAAAGTATGTCACTCTCCTGTCCTGAGGTCACTCGGCAAGTATTATTCTCGCCTGATGCATTAACCCTGCGATTTTCGATTATTAATCAATATGACTATTTTAAATCACCGGATATTGTTGTCGAAGAGCGATTGGTCAATCGTGCTTGCGCGGCGATTGCAGCAATTCCGCAGGTGGATATAGCAGAAAATCTTTGGGCAATAAATTGCTTCTTGCACAGCTATCAAGCTTGTAATGATGTGAACAGAAATAACATGGTTGAGATCGATAACCTGCGTAGTAAATTAATTTCTTCCATAGAGACCGGGCAAGCGGCCCATGAATTAATGGCCGTAGAATATAATCCGGTTATCCGTGGTGAGTTATTAAATTGCCTGCACAATTTTATGGCACAGCTATCAGATGTTCGAGGAAAAAAGAGACTGACGGCCTATACCAATAGGCTACTGACCAACTCCACTGATGAACAGATTGAATCCCACAGTTTTCGGCAGCAATTAACGACGGCCTGGCAGCAGTATGCACTGCCTTTTTTTATGGGGAATCCGTCTGTGTTGCGTAACTACTTTCTGTTTCGCATTCATCATGACCAATTGGCAATGGGCGGGGGATTATCTGCGGTGGCTGCGTTTAATCTACAAATTATAGACTTCTTTTATTTGAAAATGCTAATCACGGCCCATGTAAATGAGTATGGGAAATTAGCTGAGGATGACGTGATTGGCATTGTCTACTCTTACCATGCCTGCCGTGAGTCTAGTGACAGCTTAAGCCAGCGCTTTATGCAGCAACTGACTGTTTATGCCATGAGCGATGATTTTCCGTTATTATCCTTACTAATGTGAAATTAAATTTAATTCCACAGCCTGTTGTGTCGCTTGTTATGGCTAAATAATCAGTGACTAATAGGATTTCATTCGGTGAAAAAATTACAAATTACTCAACCTAAGTTTGTAGAGCGTTTTAGTTGTGTCGGTTCTGCCTGCCGTGATCATTGCTGTAATAGTTGGAGCATCCAAATCGATAAAGAGACGTACCGAAAATATAAGAGTAGTCAGAATCAAAATATCAGAAATATAGCAATAAAAAATATTAAGGTGACACGAGATAGCCTAGAGAGTTGGGCCGAAATACGTCTTGATGATGACGGTAATTGCCCTTATCTTGATAAGGCTCGTTTGTGTGAGATTCATAAATGCTTAGGTGGTGAGGCACTAAGTAAAACCTGTTCCACATATCCGCGTAGTAGCCATGAATACAAAATTGAAAAATTTAATACACTGACACTCTCCTGCCCAGAAGTTACCCGATTAGTATTATTTAGCCCAGATGCGTTTCTTGTTAATCAGGAAGAGATAAGCCAGCAGCACTACTTCAATAATAGAGAGATCCACGCTGAAGGGAAGATGGTTAATGATTATTGTAATCAATTGATGTCCACTCCACGGGAGAATATTGAAGAGAATATTTATGCAACCAATGTATTTATTCATTATTATCAGGGTATCGATAAAGCTGTTAAGGATAAAACTCAATTAATATCTGAAGGTTATGCAGCAATTAAAAATATGCTAACCTCTGGCCGTATGACTGAGGAGATGACCAGCATTCCTTTTAATGCTAATGTGCGCTGGCATTTTTTAATGGCATTCCAAAGACATATTGTTAATTCCCTATCTAGCAGAGGGAGAAAAATGATGATTAATTACATGGGTTTTTTAATCCATCATTTAATGAACGACGTGGATGTCAATCAACTTGAAAAACGCATGAGTGAACTGAGTGAGACTTGGAATAGCAAAGTTATGCCTTTGCTCAATCAACACCCCCATATTTTGAGTAACTTTTTTCTGTATAACTTCTATCATCACCAGTTTGCGCTGAATAAAACTGATGAGATTGACAAGGAGTTTTATTCTTATGTCATGGATTTTTTCATTATAAAATCAGTTATCAGTGCTTTTGTCATATACAACAACACGCTAAGTGAAGATGACATAATCAATATTGTTTACTCATACAGTGTTTTCAGAATACACACCAGAAAATCACAGGAGTATTTATTAGGGAAAATAGATGAAATCAATGCGAGTGATAACATTACTTTATTAAATTTGTTGAATTGATTCTACCAATCACTATTGGGGCCGTGTGGCCCCTGTTTGGGTATAAATCAAGCACTCTTTATCGATGGCGTTTTATATTTAGCTAAATATTGTGGCTGAAAAATGCACATACGAATCACCGTACGGTATTCACCATTGATAAAGAACTCCTGCTTCAGTTCGCCTTCCACTTCAAAACCTAATTTGCTGTAGATATGGATGGCTTTTTTATTCTCTTTATCCACGATCAGATAAAGTTTGTACAAATTCAGCACAGAAAAACCATATTCCATGGCCAGTTTTGCTGCGGTGCCAGCATGGCCTTTCCCCTGATGGGCGGGGTCGATAATAATCTGAAACTCAGCACGGCGGTGAATATGGTTAATTTCAACTAACTCGACCAGCCCTACTTTTGTGCCCTGACTTTCAATAATAAAGCGGCGCTCACTCTGGTCATGAATATGTTTATCGTAGAGATCAGAGAGTTCGACAAAGGCCTCGTAAGGCTCCTCAAACCAATAGCGCATAACACTGGCATTGTTATCTAACTGATGGACAAACGGCAGATCATCCCGTTCAAGTGGGCGTAAACGGACGCTGCTGGTGGTAGACATGCTTATTCCTCATAGGGCGACAGCGGCTGCTGCCACAACGATTATATACTCTCATGCTTGAAGGTGCAGTGGGAGATCTGCGACTTTGGCGATAACCTGAGCGCGATAATTAGCATAACGCATTAAGAATAAAGCATAAAAAAGGCGCTAACCGCAAAACGGTAGCGCCCTTAATCAATGCACTATTATCTGTTATTGCATCAATCTACTCTTCAGCCGCATAACCTTGCGCAGGTAAGCGCTTGCCATCCAGCCAGGCTGCGTCATCACCCATAGTCAGTCGGCCATCAGTGAACCAATTCACCACCAACGGATAGATGTTATGTTCCTGAGTTTGCACTCTTTCGATAACATCATCTTCGGTGTCATCACTGAAAATGGGCACTTTGGCTTGCAGAATCACCGGGCCGCCATCCAGCTCCTCAGTGACAAAATGTACTGAAGTGCCGTGTTCCTGATCGCCGTTTTCCAGTGCCTGCCGATGAGTGTGCAGGCCAGGATACTTGGGCAGCAGGGAGGGGTGGATATTCAACATCCGCCCGGCATAGTGCTGCACAAACACGGGGCTAAGAATGCGCATATAACCGGCCAGTACCAGCAAATCAGGTTGATACTGGTCAATGGCTTGGGCCAATGCCGCATCAAAACTGGCGCGATCAGCAAAGGTTTTGGCATCCAACCCATGGTGTGGGATACCCGCCAGCTTGGCACGTTCTAACCCATAAGCCGCAGGGTTATTGCTGAATACGGCGCTAATCTGGCCTGAAATGCGCCCTTGCTGCTGGGCCTCTATCAGTGCCTGTAGATTGCTTCCTTGACCAGAGACTAAAACGACAATTTTCATCATCATTACGGATTGATAATAACTTGTTCAGCGCCTTCGACTGCCGCTGCGATCACCCCGATTTTCCAGGCTTTTTCGCCAGATGCTGTCAGCAACTCAACGGCACTATCTGCCAGTTCCGCTGGGAGAGCAACCACCATGCCGACACCACAGTTAAAGGTGCGGTACATTTCGTGGCGGCTCACATTGCCAGCTTGCTGCAACCAGCTGAATACCGCAGGCCACTGCCAGCTAGCTTCATCGATAACCGCTTGAGTGCCTTGCGGTAATACCCGTGGGATATTCTCCCAGAAGCCGCCACCGGTCAGGTGAGCAATCGCATGAATATCAAGTTGTTCAATCAAGCTCAGAATAGATTTTACGTAGATTTTGGTCGGTTCCAGCAGATGGTCGGCCAGGGATTTACCTTCCAGCTGTGTCTGTTCTGGATTGGTGTTGCTGACTTCCAAAATTTTGCGAACCAATGAATAACCATTGGAGTGTGGGCCGCTGGCACCTAAGGCCACCAACACATCACCGGGCGTCACTTTGCTGCCATCGATGATTTCAGATTTTTCGACCACGCCAACACAGAAGCCAGCAACGTCATAATCTTCGCCGTGGTACATGCCCGGCATCTCGGCTGTTTCGCCGCCGACCAGCGCACAACCTGACTGTTTGCACCCTTCGGCAATACCGGTAATGACACTGGCGGCAGTATCCACATCCAGTTTACCGGTGGCGAAGTAGTCGAGGAAGAACAGTGGTTCGGCTCCTTGAACCACCAGGTCGTTGACACACATGGCCACTAAATCGATACCGATGGTATCGTGGCGTTTCAGGTCCATCGCCAGACGCAGCTTGGTGCCCACGCCATCAGTGCCTGAAACTAAAATAGGTTCACGGTATTTTTGCGGCAAAGCGCACAGGGCACCGAAGCCGCCCAATCCACCCATGACCTCTGGGCGACGGGTCTGTTTAACCACACCTTTTATGCGATCAACAAGGTCATTGCCGGCATCAATATCTACACCTGCGTCTTTATAGCTGAGAGAGGTTTTGTTGGTCACTGCGAGGTCCCCACGGCGGTTGGCGGTTTAAGCATAGGAAGAAAACGCGACAATTCTAACAGCGCAGGCAAACGTTTGCGAGTAGCTTGTGATATCACGCTGATTTTTAGCTTTCTTGACTTAATAATGATTTTCTATTGATCTGAATCAGGCTATTGATTGTGGCGTTCAAAAAAAAAGGCGGTATAATCTCGCGATTTTTTTGGCCGCCAGTCGCCTAACCAGGAGAAAAATAATGAAGATCGTTGAGGTGAAACACCCGCTAGTAAAACATAAACTTGGTTTGATGCGTGAAAATGATATCAGCACGAAGCGTTTTCGCGAGTTAGCGTCTGAAGTGGGGAGTTTGCTGACTTACGTGGCAACCGCCGATTTGGAAACTGAAAAAGTGACCATCGAAGGTTGGAACGGGCCGGTTGAAGTTGAGCAGATTAAAGGTAAGAAAATCACTGTGGTGCCCATTTTGCGTGCCGGTTTGGGCATGATGGAAGGGGTGTTGGAAAATGTACCGAGCGCCCGCATCAGTGTGGTGGGTGTCTATCGTGATGAAGAGACACTAAAGCCAGTACCTTACTTCCAGAAGCTGGTTTCTAATATCAATGAGCGGATGGCGTTAGTGGTTGACCCAATGCTGGCAACCGGTGGTTCGATGATTGCCACCATTGATTTGCTGAAGAAAGCGGGCTGCCAGAGCATTAAAGTCTTGGTATTGGTCGCGGCACCGGAAGGTATTAAAGCATTGGAACAGGCGCATCCAGACGTTGAGCTATACACTGCCTCTATCGATCAGGGCCTAAACGAACACGGCTACATTATCCCAGGTTTGGGTGATGCCGGTGATAAGATTTTCGGAACAAAATAAACGATGATAGCCGACTCGATAGTCGGCTTTTTTTTGAATAATTTTTAGCATAAATCACACCATTGAAGAGGATAGAGATAATGAGCCGTCGCACCATTGGCATCAGCGAGCGTCCACCGCTGCTCCAGACGATCCCCCTGAGTTTTCAACATTTGTTTGCCATGTTCGGTGCCACAGTTTTAGTTCCTATCCTATTTAAGATTAACCCGGCCACAGTGCTGCTGTTCAACGGCATTGGCACCTTACTCTATCTGTTTATCTGTAAGGGCAAGATCCCGGCTTATCTGGGTTCCAGCTTTGCGTTTATTTCACCGGTTTTACTGTTATTGCCATTGGGATATGAAGTCGCCTTGGGCGGTTTTATCATGTGCGGCGTGCTGTTCTGCCTGGTAGCGCTGATTGTGAAAAAAGCCGGCACTGGCTGGTTGGATGTGATATTTCCACCGGCGGCGATGGGGGCGATTGTCGCGGTTATCGGCCTTGAGTTAGCCGGTGTTGCTGCCGGAATGGCAGGACTACTGCCAGCACAGGGGGTGACGGTAGATTCAACCACCATCATCATCTCAATGGTGACCCTGGGGGTGACCATTTTAGGTTCGGTGCTGTTCCGTGGCTTCTTCGCCATTATCCCGATTCTGATTGGTGTATTGGTGGGTTATGCCTTGTCATTCGTGATGGGTGTGGTTGATTTAACACCTATTAGCGAAGCCCATTGGTTTGCTTTGCCGACCTTCTATACCCCCCGTTTTGAGTGGTTCGCCATTCTGACCATCTTGCCTGCGGCGCTGGTGGTGATTGCCGAGCATATTGGGCATCTGGTGGTGACCGCCAATATCGTGAAAAAAGATTTAATTCGTGATCCCGGCCTGCATCGCTCGATGTTTGCCAACGGTATTTCTACAGTGATCTCCGGTTTCTTTGGCTCCACGCCGAATACCACTTATGGCGAAAATATTGGGGTAATGGCGATCACCCGGGTTTATAGCACCTGGGTTATCGGTGGTGCAGCGATTCTGGCGATTATGCTCTCTTGTGTCGGTAAACTTGCTGCTGCCATTCAGGCCGTGCCTGTTCCTGTTATGGGCGGCGTTTCACTGCTGTTATACGGCGTGATTGCGGCATCTGGTATCCGTGTGTTGATCGAGTCAAAAGTTGACTATAACAAGGCACAAAACCTGATTTTAACCTCGGTGATCTTGATAATCGGCGTGAGTGGCGCGAAAGTGAACATTGGCGCGACTGAACTTAAAGGCATGGCGCTGGCGACAGTGGTCGGTATTGGTCTGAGCCTGCTGTTCAAAGTGATCAGCTTGTTGCGCACGGAAGAAGAGATTCTCGATGCAGCGGAAGATAAGTCTGCGCACTAAAAAGTGAAATCTGGCCGAGCCGCTGTTGTCTGCGGAGCGCATATCTGTCGGTTCGGCCACTATTTCATCCCAGATCAGGTTTTTATGCTGTTGTTACTTTTTGTGTTAAGCTGACTCTGTTTTCCCGCCCGTTTTGTTGGTTGAGGTGCTTTTCTGAATACGCCGGCACAGCTTTCACTGCCACTATATCTTCCCGATGATGAAACTTTTGCCAGTTTTTATCCGGGTGAGAACCCGTCGCTATTAGCGGCGATCCAGTCCGCTGTTCATCAATCCCACGGCAGTTACATCTATTTCTGGTCGCGCGAAGGCGGTGGCCGTAGCCATCTGTTACATGCCGCTTGCGCGGAGCTATCGCAACAAGGCGAGGCGGTAGGCTATGTCCCGCTGGATAAACGTGCCTACTTTGTACCCGAAGTGCTGGACGGCATGGAGCAGTTAGCGCTGGTTTGTATCGATAATATCGAGTGTATTGCCGGTGATGAGCAGTGGGAAATGGCGATGTTTAATCTCTATAACCGCATTGTAGAAACCGGTCGTACCCGTTTACTGATCACCGGTGATCGCCCGCCACGGCAGTTAAATCTCGGTTTGCCGGATTTAGCCTCTCGTCTTGATTGGGGCCAGATCTATAAATTGCAGCCGCTATCTGATGACGAAAAGTTGCAGGCTTTGCAGCTGCGCGCCAAATTACGTGGTTTTGAATTGCCGGAAGATGTGGGCCGCTTTTTGCTAAAGCGACTGGATCGGGAGATGCGCACCCTATTTATGACACTGGATCAGCTTGATAGAGCTTCCATCACCGCACAGCGCAAGCTGACTATTCCTTTTGTGAAAGATATCCTCGGGCTGTAATCCCCTGCATCCTTGACGTTGCAGGGTTGTTAGCTGCGGTCACTCACTTACTCCTGCAACACCAACGACGTTGACCAGGCGTTGTTAGCCGATTTATTCGTGCCACTTTTCGTCTTGATTCAATCACGGCAAAATGTCCAATACCTGCTCTGGCGGCCTGCCAATGCGCGCTTTCCCTTGATAAACCACAATTGGGCGCTCGATCAATTTGGGATTTTCGCTCATGATTTGTAGCAATTTTTCTTGTGTCAGCGACGGGTCTGCCAGATTCAGCTCTTTGTAGCGCTCCTCTTTGGTGCGCATCAATTGCCGGGCATCACTAAAGCCCAACTGTTGCAGTAACTCTTTTAATGTCGCCACTGACGGCGGGGTGTCTAAATACAGAATCACCTGCGGCTTAATCCCCTGTTGTTCAACTAACGCAAGGGTCTCGCGGCTTTTTGAGCAGCGCGGATTATGATAAATCGTGACATTTTTCATCGTAACTCTCCTTAGGTTTTCTGGTATTTACGAAAGCGCTCATTCAACTGGCGTAGCTGGTCAATACGAGCGTCATAGCGAGCCTGCTCCAGACTTCCTAATTTCACCCGCGCGCTGGCATCACTAAGCAGGCCAATTGCCTGTGTCAGCTTGCCACTTAATGCCAAACTCTCCGCTCGGGCGGCCAATTCTTGATCACGTAAATTCAATGCCGCCGCCGCTTGTGCCAATAGATCCCAACCATTCGGGTCGTTCGGATTGGTGAAAGTGTAGCGATGCAGTATCTTGATGGCTGCAGCCGGTTGTCCACCCTGAACATAAGCGTTGGCCAGATTGAGTTGCAATACCGGCTCATCATTCTGTTTTGCGGTGGCAGCTTGTAGGCGAGAGATGGCTGCTGTCGCTCTGTTCTGCCCCAAATCAATATCGGTCATCAAATCGAGGAACCAAATATTGCCCGGTTGCTGGGTTAACAGCGGCTGTAACTGATTACGGGCTTCGTCATATTTTTTGGCCTGATATAGCAAGATGGCCTGACCATATTTGGCTGCCAACTGTTCGCGCACCGTGCCTTTGCTCAAGGTTTCCAGCAGATCTGGGGTCAGGCTATTTTCAGTTGAACCATACATGCCCAGAATACGAACTTTGGCGAATAGATAATCTTGTGATGAAGCGATAGGGTGCGGCTTCATTTGGTTGGCGCGGTTACGTGCATCAGATAACCGGCTATCGGGTAAGGGGTGAGTCAGCAGCATTTCTGGCGGTTTTGACGCATATCGTGACTGATCGGCCAGTTTTTGCAGGAAATTGGGCATGGCTTGCGGATCAAATCCCGAACGTTGCAGCACTTGAATCCCAATGCGGTCAGCTTCCTGCTCATTGCCCTGAGTAAAGCTAATGACACCTTGCTGAGCGCCTGCCAGGGTGCCACTTAAGCCCGCCATACCAGCTTGTGGGCTGGCCATGGTCAACAGGATCGAGCCTAATACCCCGACCCATGTCAACGGGGCCATACGTTGCTGCTCTTCCATGGCTCGCGCCAAATGGCGTTGAGTGACATGAGATATTTCATGGGCTAATACTGATGCCAACTCACTTTCGTTATCGGTATAACGGAACAGCGCGGAGTGGAGCACCACGTTGCCACCAAAGAAAGCAAAGGCGTTAATCTGGTCGTTATTGACCAGATAGAAATGGAAGGGGGTGCGAACTGAGTTGGCATTGGCAACCAGCCGCTTACCCAGCGTATTGATATATTGCGTCAATAACGGATCATATATCAGTGGCGTACTGGCGCGCATTTGGCGGACATAGAAATCCCCCATCGCCAGTTCTTGATCGATGCTCAAGGTCGCCCCGGCTGAAGTCCCGATATCGGGCAGCAGGTCTTGTGTCTCAGCGCTAGCGGGTATTGTGCTGGTGAGCAGCAAGCTACTGAGCAGTGCTGCAAGCACTCTCTTACGTAATCGGCCCGTTTGATTAAACCGACCTGTGTTACTCAACCGATAAGTCATAACTGAAGCTGCCCCTGCCAATGTAATGACAATTAGACTCCGAGATGTGTAAGAGTTCTTCTTCCTTGCTCTGCTCTCCAGTACAATCATCACGAAAGCGAGCTATATCACAAAAATAGGTTCAAATAGGTCAAAAGCTAAGCTCAGCATCCATTGCTGAGACTCATAACTATCTTAGCCAGCCTGCGAGTATAAAGAAATAGTTATAACTTAATGGATACCTAGGCAATGGCGTTATGGAAGAGCCGACAAAAAATTTGACCTTCGGGTTGTGCCTCTGCTGAGCGGGGCGGTTTAAGGAGTTCGTTAATTTGCGGATTCCTCATGGTATTTAAGGAGCAATTTCGGATGCTAGAGCTGTTGTTACAGTGGTATCGTCGCCGTTTTACCGACCCGCAGGTTATCGCTTTACTGGTTATTCTGTTAGCTGGGTTCTGTATTCTCTATTTCTTCAGCGGTATTTTGGCCCCGCTACTGGCGGCAATCGTATTGGCCTATCTGCTGGAGTGGCCGACTGCCCGATTACAGCGCATTGGCTGTTCACGCCTTTGGGCCGCCACTATTGTACTGGTGGTTTTTGGTGGTATCACACTGTTAGCGGTGTTTGTCGTGGCACCGACGGTCTGGCAACAGGGTAATAATCTGATCTCAGATATGCCGAAAATGCTAAATAAATTCAACGCATTTGCTCAAACACTGCCCTCGCGCTACCCCGCGTTGGTGGATGCCGGTATCGTCGATATGATGGCGGAAAACCTGCGCAATAAGCTCTCCGGCATGGGTGAATCCGTGGTTAAATTCTCGGTGGCCTCATTAATCGGCTTGCTGACACTGGCGATCTATTTGATTTTAGTGCCGCTGATGCTGTTTTTCCTGCTCAAAGACAAAGAGCAGATGTTGAATGCAGTGCGCCGTGTTCTGCCGCGTAATCGTGGCCTTGCCGGGCAGGTTTGGCTGGAGATGAACCAACAGATTACCAACTATATTCGCGGCAAAGTGGTGGAGATGGTTGTTGTCGGCATCGCCACCTATTTAGTGTTCTTCATCATGGGCATGAATTACTCGCTGTTGTTGGCGGTGTTGGTCGGTTTCTCGGTTTTGATTCCCTATATTGGCGCGGTGATTGTTACCATTCCGGTGGTGCTGGTGGCGCTATTCCAGTGGGGGCTTGGTGCTGATTTCTGGACCCTTTTTGTCGCCTATCTGGTGGTGCAGGGGCTGGATGGCAACTTATTGGTGCCAGTTTTGTTCTCGGAAGCCGTCAATCTACATCCGCTGGTGATTATTCTGTCGGTGATCATTTTCGGCGGTATGTGGGGTTTTTGGGGGGTATTCTTTGCTATCCCATTGGCGACTTTGGTCAAAGCCGTTATCCACGCCTGGCCGGAAGAGCTTGCTCTTGAAGCGGATTGATTAACAGAAAGCGATGCGCTGTTTTGACTGAATAAACAGTAGGTTGAGCCAATAAAAAAGAGCGCCTAAACGCTCTTTTTTGCTTTTTATGGGAAATACGACCACTTAGGCACTTTGGCGTAAATAGTCCATCACAATATCGTGGTGGTTGGTGGTTTTGAAATTATCAAACACATGCTCCACCTTGCCGTCGGCATCAATTAAGAAGCTGATGCGGTGGATACCATCGTAGGTTTTACCCATAAAACTTTTTTCGCCCCAAACGCCAAATTGCTCTGCAACCTGATGATCTTCATCCGACAGCAAAGTGAAATTCAGCAGCTCTTTCTCCGCGAAACGTGACAGTTTTTCAGGTTTATCAGTGCTAATGCCCAGCACTTCAACCCCCGCGCTCTTCAATTCATCCATGTTGTCCCGCAGACCACAGGCCTGCACAGTACAGCCCGGTGTCATGGCTTTAGGATAAAAATAGACCAAGACACGTTGTCCCTGGAAGTCGGCCAAACTAATTTGCTCACCATCTTGGTCGGGCAAGCTAAAGTTCGGCGCTAAATCACCGGCTTTCAATGGGCTCATTACTAACTCTCCATTCGTGAATCATGTTGTGGATAGTTCACAACGCTAATACTGCCTTGTGCATTGAGTTCTGTACATAGCTGATAAAAAGCGTGTTCAATTATCGAACTGTCTTGACTGGCGGGGCTGTGCGCACTCATCTGGATATGTAACCGAGGAGGCGTGTCGCCTTCAGCCGGTTGAGTTTTGGAAACCAACTCCGCGATATTCATATTGTGGCAATGAAACAGGTTGGTAAAGCGTTCAATAATATGTGGGGAGTCATTCACTTCAACTTTTACCCATACTGTCGCCGGCATCGCTTTCTGCTCTTGGGCGTTGGTTCGCTTCATCACAATCAGCAAATCAAGCTCTGCGCCTTTTTGCGGCAAAGTTGATTCCAGCAGGGTAATGGCATTCCAACTGCCTGAAAGCAACATAATAAATGTGAACTCTTCACCGAACATGGCCAGACGGCTATCTTCAATATTACAACCGCAGCTACTGACATGGCGGGTGATGGTATTCACGATCCCAGGGCGGTCAGCACCCAGTGCGGTAATGACCAGATAATGTTCATCAAGCTGCGGCAAAATCGCTCTTCCTGTCATGCTCTTGGGGGTTACCATGGTAAACATAAAAAAAACCTGCTGCCAAGCGCTTACAACAGAGTTGTTTGCTTGCTTTTGGATAGAGGTCAAAAGTACCATGAGTAACTTGTTTAAGGAGGGGGTGGGCAATGTTTACGGGAAGTCCGATGTTTACAGGCAACGCAATGTTTACAGGTAGCATAGTTGCACTGGTAACGCCGATGGACGACAAAGGTGCTGTCGATCGTGCGAGCCTTAAGAAACTAATTGATTATCATGTCGCCAGCGGTACTGCGGCGATTGTCTCCGTGGGCACCACGGGAGAGTCAGCCACACTGAACCATGACGAGCATGTCGATGTGGTGATGCAGACCCTTGAACTGGCTGATAGCCGCATTCCCATCATTGCTGGAACCGGTGCTAATGCCACCTCCGAAGCAATTTCTCTCACGCAACGGTTCAATAACACCGGTGTGGTGGGTTGCTTGACTGTGACGCCATATTATAACCGGCCAATGCAGGAAGGGTTATATCAGCACTTCAAAGCGATCGCTGAAAGTACCGATTTACCACAAATTCTCTATAATGTGCCTTCGCGTACTGGTTGCGATATGTTACCGCCAACCATCGCCCGCTTAGCCAAGATTAAAAATATTGTTGCTGTTAAAGAGGCAACAGGGAACTTAAGTCGTGTTAGTCAGATCCAAGTGCTGGTTGATGATGAAGATTTCATCCTGCTCAGTGGTGACGATGCGAGCGGACTGGACTTTATGCAACTGGGCGGCAAAGGGGTTATTTCGGTGACGGCGAACATCGCTGCGCGTGAAATGGCTGAACTTTGTGCGTTGGCTGCACAAGGCAACTTTGCACAAGCACGCCGTTTGAATCAGCGCTTGATGCCATTGCATCAGCATTTATTTGTAGAAGCAAACCCAATTCCGGTGAAATGGGCCGCAAAGCAACTGGGATTAATGGCGAATGACACTTTGCGTCTGCCAATGACCCCGCTGACTGATCCGGCTAAACGGATTGTGGAAGACGCGCTGAAAAGCGCAGGTTTGCTGTAACTCTTAGGGAAATTTGATGGCAATAACATTGCAAAAGTCGACAGTGGTCACGGTAGTGGGTGTTTCGCTGGCCATGCTGCTGGCAGGCTGCACCACTGACCAACGCTACAAACGCCAGGTTGGTGGTGACGAATCTTATCTGGAAGCACCGGGGCTGAAACCGCTTAACTCACCAGCAGGCATGATTTTGCCGGTACAAAATGGCGATTTTGATGTCCGTTCCGTCAACTCTCAAGGCGCTGTGGGTAAACAGTTGGACATCCGTCCTCCGGTACAACCACTGGCATTGTTAAGCGGTTCTCGCGCTGAAAATGCTAACGATACCAGCAAGCTATTGTTAGAAAATAGCCCGCAAAACCGTAATCTGTGGGCGCAGGTTACCCGCGTCCTGCAAGATAAAAACTGGCCGATAGCCAGCCGTCAGGATGCCAGCCAAACACTGACCACTGACTGGGTCAAATGGAACCGCGCTGATGAAGATGTGCAGTTTGAAGGCCGTTATCAGATAAGTGTGCAGGAGCAGGGTTATCAGTTGGTATTGGTGGTGAAATCCCTTGCTCTCCAGCAAGGTGGTCAGCCCGTTAGCAGCTATACCGAAATCCAGCGCTACAACGGCGCAATGCTGAATGCCATTATCGAAGGTTTGGATAAGGTTCGTTCTGACAGCGAAAGCAGCCAGGCAGCCCGTAAAGTTGGCTCGCTAGATGTTCAAAGCGGCAGCGACGACACCGGCTTACCACAACTGATTGTCCGCGCGCCTTATGCTGTGCTGTGGGAGCGCCTGCCAGCCGCACTTGAGAAAATCGGCATGAAAGTCACTGACCGTAGCCGTCCGCAAGGCTCAATTAACCTGACCAACAAATCTATGAGCAGCAGTGACTGGGATGCGTTGGGGGCCAAAGACCCTGAATTGCCAGCAGGTGATTACAAGCTGCAAGTCGGTGACCTTGATAACCGCAGTAGTTTGCAATTCATCGGTCCGAAAGGGCACACCCTAACCCAGTCGCAGAATGATGCGCTGGTCGCGGTGTTCCAGGCGGCGTTTAGCCAGACAAGCGCCACAAGTACCAAATAAAACCAAAGGGGCTTCGGCCCCTTTCCCTTTACACCCGTCATACTTTAAGCTGCATGTGCGTTGGCTATGTTCAATTATCCGAATCACTTACTTATGTAAGCTCATCGGGATTCTCTCTTGCCGCCTTCCTGCAACTTGAACTATTTAGGGCTTATCCATTTTATGGCGAGTTACATTTTCACATTACTGGAGTAATAAAATGCAAAAGCTAGCTGAGTTGTATCGTGGGAAGGCGAAGACCGTCTATACCACCGAAAATCCTGACCTATTGGTATTGGAGTTCCGTAACGATACGTCAGCACTGGATGGTCAGCGCATTGAGCAATTCGATCGTAAGGGCATGGTAAACAACAAATTTAACCATTTTATTATGGCTAAATTAGAAGCGGCCGGTATTCCCACTCAAATGGAACGTTTGCTATCTGATACTGAAGTGCTGGTAAAAAAACTGGAAATGATCCCGGTTGAATGCGTTATCCGCAACCGTGCTGCTGGCTCGTTGGTAAAACGTCTGGGTATCGAAGAGGGCATAGAACTGAATCCACCGCTGTTTGACCTGTTCTTGAAAAACGACGCAATGCACGACCCGATGGTTAACGAGTCTTACTGCAAAACTTTTGGTTGGGCAACAGAAGCACAATTAGCGCGGATGAAAGAGCTGAGCTATTTAGCCAATGAGGTGCTGAGCAAACTGTTTGACGATGCCGGTTTAATCCTGGTGGACTTCAAATTGGAGTTTGGCCTGTTCAACGGTGAAGTGGTATTGGGTGATGAGTTCTCGCCGGATGGCAGCCGTTTGTGGGATAAGAAGACCCTCAACAAGATGGATAAAGACCGTTACCGTCAAAGCCTGGGTGGTTTGATTGAAGCCTACGAAGAAGTTGCACACCGTATCGGCGTTAAATTAGACTAACTACGCAATCGATTACCTTTCGTTGGCGTTACCGTTCTAAGGGGAGATAGCCTCTATCTCCCTTCAATCTCCCTTCAATAACCTCTCTCATCCCTATCATCGTTGAATCAAATCCGCCAACACACCAATCGTTATATCTGAATGCTGCCAACAGTTAATTAACTTTAACACATTGATTTTTAAATATATTTAATTGCTAACGTTTTTCTGTGTTTTTGGCTTTGGCGACAGGCTTAGGTTAGTAGATTTAGAAGCGAACCCGACGAGGTGCGATTTCAACTAGGTAATATCCGTCGCTCAAAATTAAAATTAGGTCTAATTTCATTAGGTAAGCTGACTGATGGAGCCGACTTTGTTCTATGTGTCTCTCTGGAAGAATCTTTATATATCTGAGGGTGCTCAATATTTGAAGCTTTTATAAAAACAAGTGAAGGTTCATTTTTCCATTCCTTTGTTTTATTCAAGTTTTCATTACTATTTTTAACACAATTTAAATTGGAGATTAACTTGCTAAGTTTACTACTGAGTTCAGCATACCATTAATAGCTTTCAACATAGCTAGGGTGAATTCATCCGGTCGGGATAGTCTGTCTACCTGTCCGATAAGGATAATGTCTCCAGGGGCGGCATCATCAAGCAGGCGTAAAAGTTCTGGCCGCTGGAGTGAAGCCACGGATACATTTTCGGTGTACTAGCTGGCCATCCGAAATCCTTCTCTTCCACAAAGGTCTTCATGCGGTTTTGGCCCGGAGTGCGTCTTGCTCTTTCGACGAGGCGCGGAGATAGCCGTGGATGTACATTTTTACCCATAAGTGACGTTTAGGTGTTCAATATTGGCGAGGGTGTTATATACCAATAAAGTAAGGGTTAACAAACAAAAATCATTATCCGCCATCGGGGATGGGATGTGTAATTATTGACTTCGCTGGACTAGGACGGCGCATATACGATGAGTATCTTATTTTGCTTGTCAAATAGGACGATATAAATTTGTAGTGATTATATCGTACATGAAGGGAATGCAATATTGCTTATTAAATTCATTTAGTCTCAATCAATTATACCAGCCATGTATGGCGGTGATAGTTTAAAAGGAGTTTCATATGGCAACAGTACAAGCGTGGGCACCTCCATTATTTTGGGGACCGTGGGTCGATTTAATGGGGCATACGGGTAGCAGTAATGTTTACACAGTGAGTTTTGAAACGGAATCAGAAACACCCTCATCTTTTGATGTGGAAATTGAATTTGCAACAGAAACACATACACAGAATATCTATACCCAAGGACCCGGTAACTATCAAATTATGGGTAGTGGTGCCGGAACAGATAGAATAAGGTTTAAAAGTCACTCTATCGGCCAGGTCATTAAAGTTGAATTCTAAGTAATTTAAAACCCCGCGGAGTATTTAAGCATTTGAAAATTTATTCAAATACATCCAGCGGGGTTTTCAATTAGCATACTCTTTGACTATTTCTAATGCTACTTCCCTATTAGTAACTGCCTGAGAGAAAAAACCGATCTTAAAATGCATTGCAGACACTATTTTTGTAGCAGGAATGATGTCGTATCCATCAAATGAAGTGTGTATTCTTTCACCAACATTTGAACTGATAAATTCAGCAAATTGTTGCACACACTTTTTCGTGTTATCCAGCTCTATAATGAGATTATCATTTAAATAAAATATAGGTCTGTTTTCTCGCAACGATACGTGTTCAACACATTTTTTTTCGAGAGGAAAATATTCATTATTGATTTTGTATACTAACAGTCGTGGTTCACTTTTTATTGTACACGAAGACAGTATGAATAAGGAGAGTATGGAAAATAGCATTTTATGTGGTTTGATAGTGTTTTTTTTCATAGAAATAAACCTCATTAGTTAAGTGATCTCAGTACTTAATAAGTAATTACATCAGATGGCAACCTGGTATTATTCTTCTGTGAACTATGGTATTCCTGAGTTTTAACGCCAGTGTTATCCATGGTATTCACGTATTGATGATACTCTTCCCTAGTTTATCTATTGAGACACAATAGCACCGATGCCTTTAATCGTAGTCCTGATTTTTAATTGGTTATAATATCATTAATTAAGAATGCATAATATGTCTAAGAGGGTGATAACACTTTTTACTAAAAGTCGTGTAACTGGCTACGTCTATAACTGTGTTAGTTCATTTAATACAATAAATGAATGATGATTTACGATTGATTAAGTTACTTGAAAATTAAAAGCCTCGCACAGTAATAATGTTTTATGCTTATTTTATATTCTGCAATTGTCCCGTGTCTTATGAGGTGGGATTTTCGTCTAAAGGCAATGTGTTAGCGTTGCTCCTGATTGAATTAGCCACGGCCAGTGAGTCAATTTCGCTGGCCGCTTACAGCTTCACATCCCAGCCGGTGGCCGATGCACTCATTGCGGCGCAGGGACGGGGCGTTTTATACCGAGTTTTTTGGCTTCTTTGTTGGCGGCCACGATTGCACTATCGTTGTTTTTAATGGTATTGGGTCAATATATTTCCTACGATAGTGGTAAGGAATATCTCTGGGAGTACAGCTATGCGTTGGCAAGGTCGTCGTGAAAGTGACAATGTGGAGGACAGGCGGGGCGATTCATCCGGTGGTGGCGGTGGATTTAGACCGCCGATTGGTGGCAAGGGCGGTATTGTCATCCTGATTGTGGTGCTGGTCGCTGGCTACTATGGGGTGGATCTGACGCCACTGTTGAATGGCAGTGATCCTATGTCGCAAACCCAGACGCAGCCGCGCTCATCAAGCTCCGTCAGTGCCAAAGATGACCAATATGCCAAATTCACCTCCGTGATTCTGGCTGACACGGAGGAGACCTGGAAACCGATTTTCCAGAAGATGGGGCGCAGCTATCAAGAGCCTAAATTGGTGATGTACCGTGGCGCAACCCGCACCGGCTGTGGCACCGGCCAATCGGTGATGGGGCCGTTTTATTGCCCGGCAGACAGCACGGTTTATATCGATTTATCCTTCTATGAAGAGATGAAAAACAAGCTGGGCGCAGGCGGTGACTTTGCGCAGGCGTATGTGATTGCTCACGAAGTTGGGCATCATGTGCAGCACTTGATGGGCATCGATACCAAAGTGCGGCAACAGCAGCAGGGGGCGACGCAGGCAGAAGCTAATCGACTGTCGGTCAAAATGGAATTGCAAGCAGACTGTTTTGCTGGCGTGTGGGGCAAAGCGATGGATGAACAGCAGGTGCTGGAAGTGGGGGACTTGCAAGAAGCCCTGAATGCCGCGCAGGCCATTGGTGATGACCGACTACAGCAGCAAAGCCAGGGGCGCGTGGTGCCGGACAGCTTCACTCACGGCACATCACAGCAGCGTTACACCTGGTTTAAACGTGGATTCGACAGTGGCGACCCCAATAGCTGCAACACCTTTGCCAGCCGCTAATAGCGCTAGAACCTCGCGTCAGCAGCGATTATCATAACAGCACTTTCTTCTGGCCGGCACTTTCGCTGCCGGCATCTCTTGCAAGGCAAGGATAACCATGGCCGCTCTCGATCCCACTTTATTGATTCTATTGGCGTTGGCTGCGCTCGGCATCATCAGCCACAATATGACCGTCACATTAGCCATTCTGACACTACTGGCCATTCGCATCACTCCCCTGAATCAGTTCTTCCCGTGGATAGAAAAATATGGCTTAACCATCGGCATCCTGATTTTGACCATTGGGGTGATGACCCCGATTGCTAGCGGCAAAATCAGCGCCAGCGAGGTGCTGCACTCTTTTGTGCAATGGAAATCGATATTGGCCATTGTGGTGGGGGTGGCGGTGTCGTGGCTCGGAGGGCGAGGGGTTTCGCTGATGACACATCAACCGTCGGTGGTGGCTGGGCTACTGGTCGGGACAGTGCTGGGTGTGGCGCTGTTCAGAGGTGTGCCGGTCGGGCCATTGATCGCCGCCGGATTGCTCTCGCTGGTGATTGGTAAATCCTAACGTGAGTCAGGGGATAGTTGCCAGCCAACCGCTGATGGCACAGCAGGGGACACGCCGTTTACTGGTGCTCAGTGGCAGTGCTGATTGGTCACGGCAACAGGCGCTAAATCTACGTCGGCAACTGCCGGGGGATTGGCTGTGGATTGGCGAGGAGCTACCCGCTGATACTCAGGGGATTCGTCCGACGGCGGCAAAAACCTTATTGGGTCAGGAGTGGTTGCACGGTGTATTTGATGCCACTGATGGCTTGAATACCGAGGCGCTGGCGGTGCTGGCGGGGACATTGCAGGCCGGAAGCTGGCTGCTGCTCTTGGTGCCCGAGTGGGGCCGTTGGCCGAGTTTGCCCGATAGTGATAGCTTGCGTTGGAGTGAGCAGGGCACCCCCATCACCACGCCCAACTTTATCCAGCATCTGCAATGCCAGCTTCTGGTTGATCCCGATGTGGTGTTGTGGCAAGAGGGCCAGCCACAACCTGCGCCGATAGTGGACTCACGCCCCAACTGGCAGCGACCAGACGGCTCTCCTACCCTGGAGCAGCAAAATATTTTGCAGCGTTTGATGCAGGCCAAAAGGGGGATTTGGGTGCTGACCGCCGCTCGCGGGCGCGGCAAGTCGACTCTGGCTGGCATGTTGGTGGCGCAGTGGCAAGGCCAGTGCTGGGTGACCGGGCCGGGTAAGGCCGCCACGCAAGTTTTGAATGCGCGGGCTGGCGAACGGGCGCAGTTTTGGGCGCCGGACGCACTGTTGGATTACTGCCGCCAGCATGATGTCAGTGAAGTCGACTGGCTATTGATTGACGAGGCCGCCGCCATCCCCGCCGCATTACTCGCCGCGCTATTGGCCTACTTTCCACGGGCATTATTAACCACCACGGTACAGGGTTACGAAGGCACCGGACGCGGCTTTTTACTGAAATTTTGCGCCACCCTAAACGATTGGCACCATTTGACACTGACGAACCCGATCCGCTGGGCCAGTCACGATCCGCTGGAGCGCATTGTGGATGCGGTGATGCTGTTTGATGATCAATGGTCACTCACGGCCCCTTTATCCTCGCCGGTTGATATCATCACCTGTGAACAGCGCGATTGGCTGGATAATCCCGAATTACTGCGGCAGTTTTATGGTCTGCTCTCCAGTGCACATTATCGGACTACACCACTGGATTTGCGGCGGTTGATGGATGCTCCGGGTATGCACTTCTCTGCGGCGCAAGCGGTTGATGCTGTGGTTGGCGCACTGTGGCTGGTGGATGAAGGTGGCTTGAGCCGTGAATTGGCCCAAGATGTTTGGGCGGGCAAGCGGCGGCCAAAGGGCAGTTTAGTGGCGCAATCACTGGCAGCACACAGTGGCCAATGGCAAGCGCCGATCCTACTATCGCGGCGTATCAGCCGGGTGGCGGTCGCCCCATTATGGCGGCGGCGGGGGATTGCCCGCCAGATGATTGCCGCCGAGCAGCTACGCGCGCAGCAACAGCAGCTTGATTTTCTTTCGGTTAGTTTTGGCTATACAGCAGAATTAGCGCATTTTTGGCACACCTGCGGATTTCAACTGGTGCGCATTGGCAGCCATCAAGAGGCCAGTAGCGGCTGTTATGCCGCCATGGCGCTGCTCCCTTTGAGTCGCGCCGGGCAAGCACTCTGTAACGCGGCACGCCAGCAATTAGAGCGAGATTGGTATTGGTTGCAGCAATGGATTGAGATCGACACGCCAGCATCGCTATCCCTGCCTGAACAGCCTGATGTCAGCTTAAATGATGACGACTGGCGTGAATTAGCGGGTTTTGCCTCTGCTTCCCGCCCATTAGAGGCCAGTTTACCTGCGTTGCAGCGCCTGTTAGTGCACAGTGAATTACCCCTTCCTGCGCTGCGGCAATATTTGCAGCAGGAGGTGCCACCTGCGGAGATTGTTAGCTCACAGGGTCTTTCTGGGCGCAAGGCGTTAGTGGCGCGTTGGCGGCAGGAGGCCGCAGCAGGAGTGCGGGGGATTGATGGTGAACGGCCATGTGCAATTTCCTTTTATTTACATAATGGCTCAGGTTCTTATGAGTGATTAAGAGTGTATTAGGTTAAGATTTTTCGAATATTCAGGATGAGTATAACGAAGGATGCCAGGCTAGATGCACACGCACAGATTGGTCACTGAAGGGGCGCAATTGACTTATTGTTAGGCGAACTACACTATTTATACCGAACTTTAGTGGATTTTATGCTCAAGGTTGCCAACAATGAAAGTATACAAATTCTGTATTTTGTTGCTGAAAACCAAGCCTTAAATGCCATATACCCGAGGTATGTGAAGCGGTTTGCCAGAGAGCACAACCTAACCTACATAAATGATGGAGCTTGTTATGCGATACGGACACGGCACTACCCACACTAAAGGGCCGATTGATTTTAAAGCGATTCATGATAGCAAAATCGAAATGTTCAAACGATTTATGACCGCTAAAGAAATTGCTGAGCGTAATGGTAACGTGGTCATCACGCCACTTTGAATGTTTTGCCCGGTAACGAAAAGAGGCCTATTGGCCTCTTTTCTTGATAAAAAACCAGTCGCCAGAACAAGCCGAATCGATTACATCATCACCTTCAATAATTCCCACCAACTCCATCAATAAAACCCAATATCCCTGCGGCACGAGCGGCCGTATAGTAACACTATCGTCACTCAATGATTAAAGGCCCCTAATGAATCAACAACATATCGTGGTGCAGCAACCCGCCAAGGCAGAACAATTGATTTTACTGTTTCATGGGGTCGGCGACAGTGCCGCTGGCATGGCACCGGTAGGCAGCCATTTCGCGCAAGCTTTTCCTCAGGCGCTGGTGGTCAGTATTGATGGCCCATTTGCCAGCAGCATGGGCAATGGAAGGCAGTGGTTTTCGGTCCAGGGGATTACCGAAGAGGGCCGCCAGGGGCGCATCGACGAAGTGATCCCTCAATGGGTTGCCACGATACATCAATGGCAGCAACAAAGTGGCTTGGGGGCGCAGCAGACCACGTTGGTTGGCTTCTCGCAGGGCGCTATCATGTCATTAGAGGGGATGAAAGCCCAGCCACAACTCGCAGGGCGGATTATTGCCTTCAGCGGGCGGTTTGCCACTTTGCCACAACAACCGATAGCGGATGTGGTTTACCATCTGATTCATGGCGAACAGGATGGTGTGATACAGGTAGAGCACGCGAAAAAAGCGGCCAGAAGCTTAACGGCGTTAGGTCATAAGGTGACGTTGGATCTTGTACCCAACATGGGGCATGGCATCAATCAGCTGATGCTAGAGCAGGCGATCTCCCATTTGCGGCAAGATCTGGCCGCGAGATAAGGGTTATACGCGAAGGGGGGCTATCCCTTCGCGGGGATGCTCGCGTTCAGTTTATTTTTTCTTATTTTTATCCGGCCAGTCATCATCGTCGTCCCACTCCGCATTATTGTCGCGGTGAGGTGGGATCTCCGGCTTATTGCTCAAAAAGCGTTTATGGTCGAGGCGGCGTAACTCTTTGATGCCATTTAGGATAATCCCTGCCAGTAGGATAAGGATTATCCACCAGTAATCTGCTAGCCAGTGCATAATTAAGATCCTTCCATCGTGGGTGTCGCGATAAATCGTGAAAAAATCATGGGTAAATGGCGTGTCAGCCACTCACTGCCCGCCACATCTTGTGCTTGCCAGGCTTCCAGCAAGATTTTGGGTGTCAGTAACTGTGCCGCCGTGACGGCTAACGGGCGATAGCTCAAGTGCCATGGCTCTACAGCGACGCCGCCACTCTCCTCGCTAAAAGGTCGGTAAAAACCAAATTCAGCCATATGCGCACTTAGCCATTGGGTGAGCGGATAAAAATAGCCGCCAGTTTGGTACTCCCATGGTTCCAGCTGTAGTTTGGCCTCCGCTGGCAGCAAGGAGGGATCGTAAATATCCAGATCACTGCCCCAGTGATGGCGGCTGGCCCCCGGCAGGGCAGACCAGCGCAAAATAGCTTCACAGCGGGCTGCATCGTCAAGCTGGCTGATATCTATCGGCTGACTCTCTTTATCTAATACTGGTCGCTCACCGCGAAATTTACCATTCCAAATCGCTAATTGGCGGTCAAAATCGCGAAAAGTGCTGGCAGGCTGGAGATCAAAACCTGCCACTTTCGCCGCCTGCTGCATGGCCTGAAAAGCCTCAACGGCCTGCGGCTGTAGGCGGTGATTGCCGGTTAACACCATCAAATGTTCCGTTGAGCGCCCGGTAAGCATCTGTGGGGTTAATGTGTTAACTGTCATGCGATAAGTTGCTCCATGATTCGCTGATACATTCGGCTTAGCAGTTGTAAATCAGCCGCGTGAACGCACTCATTCACTTTATGGATAGTGGCATTAACTGGCCCCAGCTCCACCACCTGAGCGCCCATTAAGGCGATAAAACGGCCATCTGAGGTGCCACCGGTAGTGAGTAGCTGCGGCGTGATTTCAGTGTAATGCTCAACGGCGTTAACCACCGCATCGACCAGCGCGCCTCGAGCGGTCAGGAAGGGTTGGCCGGAGAGCACCCACTCCAGGCTGTAATTGAGTTGATGGCGATCCAGCAGGGCTTCAACCCGCTGCTTAATCAGAGTGTCGGTCAGCTCAGTGCTGAAACGGAAGTTGAACTGCACGTAGAACTCACCGGGGATCACGTTATTGCTGCCGGTGCCCGCGTGTAAGTTAGCAATCTGCATACTGGTGGCGGGGAAGAACTCATTGCCTTCATCCCACTGGGTGGCAACCAACTCATTCAGGGCTGGCATGGCGCGGTGCACCGGGTTATCAGCCAAATGGGGGTAGGCCACATGCCCTTGAATACCGTGGATGCGCAAATTGGCGGTGATCGAGCCTCGGCGGCCATTTTTCACCACATCGCCGACTCTATCGGTACTGGAGGGTTCGCCTACCAGACAATAATCTAACCGTTCATTGCGCGCCATCAGCGCATTAACCACTTTTACGGTGCCGTTAATCGCTTTGGCTTCTTCATCGGAGGTGATCATAAATGCCAGGCGGCCCTTATGATTCGGCTGCGCGGCAACAAAACGTTCGGCGGCGACCACCATGGCGGCCAGTGAGCCTTTCATATCGGCAGCACCACGGCCATACAACATGCCATCACGAATGGTCGGCTCAAAGGGGGGAGTGCTCCAATGGCTCTCATCACCGGTTGGCACCACGTCGGTATGACCGGCAAACGCCAGCGTCTCGCCTTCGCCACGCCATGCCCAGAAATTAAGAGTATCGCCAAAATTCATCGGTTCAACAGTAAAACCAATCGCCTCTAAGCGCTTGATCATGATCTCCTGGCAACCCGCATCATTCGGGCTGAGCGACGGGCGCTTAATTAATTGTTGGGCCAGTTCGATTACCGGACAGATCATGTTATTGCACCTCAATAGCGGTTTGGTTTTGGATAAAGGATTGATAACTCTCAACGTTGAAGCCCAGCAGCATCTCGCCATTGGCGGCTTCCAACAGTGGGCGCTTGATTATGGCGGGCTGCTCTAACATCAACACTTTGGCGGTTTGGGCATCGGTGATGCTATCTCGCCGCTCTTCTGGCAGCTTGCGCCAGGTGGTGCCGCGGGTGTTGAGTAGCGGCTGCCAACCCAGTTTATCAATGAAACTTTGCAGACGTTCGTCACTCAATCCATCCACGCGATAATCATGGAACTGATAGGCAATGCCTTGTTCTTCCAGCCAGCGGCGGGCCTTTTTTATGGTGTCGCAATTTTTAATGCCATAAAGGCGCAATGATGGGGTGGCAGGGCTATCTGACATGGAAAAATAGTACCTCGGCTAGAGTGGTAAAACAGGTCAGCTACTAATGCGGCTGCCCGGCTCCAAAGGAGCAATTAGCCCATAATGCGGGAAAATGAGGTTTGAATCCAGACGGCTATGGCTTGTTTGGCGTTCCGACAATCAGGGATGAGCTGCGGTTTTAGCTGATAGCGTCAAGGTCAACGGCATATTGGCGCAGCGCTTTTTGGTAAAGGCTGATCTCTTGATGGTTTGAGGTCTGCGCCAACAGTAGCAGCAAAGCCGCCACCGCTTCTTGGGTTTCACCCAGATTATGCAGTGTCATGGCGCGAAACAGGGTTATCTCTTTCGCTTGCGGGAAGGCCGCCAGCGCGCGGTCAAGTGTCTCTAACGATGCTTGATATAACCCCAGTTCCCGATAAGTGCTACCCAGCCCCAAATAGGCCTCCTGTAGCTCTTTACCCACCAGGTGATGATCAATGGCCGCACGATAGAAGGGAATGGCCTGTAACTCCAACCCCTGCACATCATACAGGGAGGCGATTTTATACATCAGACTGGCGTTATCTGGTGAGTGTTGCAGCAACTTCTGCGCCATTTCCAGCGCATCATCATAACGGCCCAGCTCTTTTAGCGAGTCGATGGAGTGTTTCATGGTTTCACTCTGTCATTTAAGTGACACACAGTCATTTAAGTTTCACACAGTAATTAATTAGCAAACTGCTCGAATTAATGAGCACGCTACTCCGGAATTGAACCTCTGGCAAGCTGAGCGCAGCCAATTCGGCTATCAACAGTGCCGCTCTTCTGCGAAGTAAATCTATGCCGCACATCTTTTAGAGAGAGAGTTTGGGCAATAATAGCGCGATAAATGAGCGCCATCACAAAATAAGAAGACAAAAAATTAACTTCATTGCTTAGCGACACATATTAAATATATGTTGTTTTTTCGTTCCATAAATGGATATTGGAGTTAATTATATGTTAAGGAAAGTTAAAGTATTAATGATGGCGACGGCGGTATTAGCCACTCTTCCAGCCATTGCTCAACTCCCAACTTATTATCCTGCTGATTATCAAAACATTATTGATGGCGCCAAAAAAGAGGGCAAAGTGGTGGTGTATGCCTCTACGGATATCAAAGCCGCAGCGCCGCTGATTAAGGGATTCGAAGCCGCCTATCCGGGGATTAAAGTCGAATACAACGACATGAACAGCACCGAGTTATACAACCGCTACATCAGTGAGCAGGCATCAGGTAGCCTCAGTGGTGACGTGGTGTGGAGCTCCTCCATGGATACCGCGCTGAAGTTGGCGACCGACTATGCGCAGGAGTACCTCTCTCCAGAGCAGGGTGAGCTGCCAACATGGGCAGTATGGAAAAACAGGGCCTACGGCACGACTTACGAACCGGTGGTTTTCATCTATAACAAGCGCCTGATCCCCGCAGCAGATGTGCCGACGACCCATGCCGCACT
This sequence comes from Yersinia bercovieri ATCC 43970, assembly GCF_013282745.1. Classification (NCBI taxonomy): domain Bacteria; kingdom Pseudomonadati; phylum Pseudomonadota; class Gammaproteobacteria; order Enterobacterales; family Yersiniaceae; genus Yersinia; species Yersinia bercovieri. The sequence goes on along the minus strand of NZ_CP054044.1, from coordinate 75,164 downwards.
GGCAAAACTCATCGCCAGCCAGCCTGATAAATTCAAAAAGAGAGTGACCACCTATGATATTGAAAAGTCAGGTTTAGGTTTTATGTTGTCGGTACAGGATTTCAAAGCTGATCCTAACTACTTTGCGACACTGGCTGATATCGCCAAGGGCGGGCTGACGGTGCAATCCTCCACCGGCACGATGATGGAGAGAGTGTCATCTGGTGAGAATCTGATTGGTTTTAATATCCTCGGCTCTTACGCCGAAACCCGTGCTAAAACAGACCCTTCTCTTGGGATCTCCTACCCGCAGGACTACACCCTGGTGCTGTCGCGAGTCACATTTATCAGTAAAAATGCAACCAATAATAATGTGGCCAAACTGTGGGTTAACTACGTGCTATCAGAAGCGGGCCAAAATATTTTGGCTAATCAGTCAGATATTCCTTCAATTCGCAACGATATCGAGGGTAACAACGACATCGCTGGCATGACCAAGAAGCTAGGTGATGCGCTCAAACCGATCGCGGTTGATGAGAGTCTGTTGGAGTATATGGAGCAGACTAAACGTCTGGACTACATCAAACAGTGGCGCAGCGCGGCCGCAAAATAAGGGCTCCCCCTTGGTGCGTATCTGTGGCGGTACGCACCCTGATTTTACTGGTTTTATCATGGATTTTTAACCAACGGGACTCATTATGAAAGCATTGCGCAGAAAGTGGCAAAGCTTGCCGCGCGGCTTGGTAGTCTTGATAACCACACTGGTTATCTACGTACCACTGTCATTTATTGTTATTCAAAGTTTCCTTTCTGCCCCCTTTTTCTCACCGAGCAAAGTGTTCAGCCTTGAGGCATTTCGCTTCATTTTTGCTGATCCCGATTTTTATAAGGCGCTGAAAAGTGGTTTTATTCTGGCTTTCGGGCTGGTGGTTATCGCGATTCCGTTGGGAGGGATTCTGGCCTTTTTGATGGTCAGGACTGATCTACCTGGCCGCCGGATCATCGAACCGCTGATTTTGGTGCCTATTTTTGTCTCGCCCATGGTGTTGGGGTTTGGTTACGTGGTGGCGGCAGGGCCGGTGGGATTCTTCTCCCTGTGGGCGGAGTCATTGATAGGTTTTGTGCCCTGGAATATTTATGCCATGTCCAGCATCGTGGTGATTGCGGGCCTGACCCACGTTCCTCACGCCTACCTCTATATCTCATCGGCGCTGCGCAGTGTCGGTTCTGATGTGGAGGAGGCGGCGCGCACGGCAGGGGCCTCGCCTTTGCAGGTGATGACGGCGGTGAGTTTGCCGATGGTGCGCCCATCGATTTTGTATATCACCGTATTGCTGTTCTTCCTGGGGCTGGAGGTGTTCGGGCTGATGCTGGTATTGGGCGATCCTGAGGGCAACTTGGTGTTGGCGACCTATCTTTACCAACTGACCAATAAGCTGGGCACCCCCTCTTACCATCTGATGGCCGCCGTAGCGGTGATACTTATCTGCATCACCATTCCGTTGGTGATGTTACAGCGGGTACTGATGCGTACCGCCAACCGTTTTGTTACGGTCAAAGGTAAAGCGTCTCAGGCGCGACTATTACCTCTGGGCAAGTGGCGTTGGATTGCCGGTGGTGTGGTGGCGTTTTGGCTGACGGTTACCATTGGCGTGCCGCTGCTGGGGGTGGTGCTACGTGCTTTTGTCTCTAACTGGGGCATGGGGGTATCGCTCTGGGATGAGCTATCGCTCAACACTTTCCGCACCATCTGGCAGCAGCCTAACTTGCTGCGGGCCATCGTCAACTCGATGGCGATCGGGGTATTTGGCGGCGCGTTGGCCGTTATCTGCTATCTGTTTATCGGCATTGCGATGCACCGTAAACCGGATGGCGTGACGCGTTTCCTTGATTACAGCGTGTTAGTCCCGCGTGCAGTGCCGGGGCTACTGGCGGGGCTGGCATTCTTATGGGTCTTCCTGTTCCTGCCGATGTGGCTGGATAACTCCTTGAAAGAGGGCTGGTTATCCTCGCTGCCAATGGCCGAGTGGTTGCGGGGGAATCTGGTGGTGTGGCTCCGCTCTCTGCGCAGCACCATTTTTAGTGTCTGGCTGGCGTACACCGTGGTGTGGATGGCCTATGGCCTGCGGCTGATCTCGTCGACTTTGCTGCAAGTCGGGCCTGAGTTGGAAGAAGCGGCCCGCAGCAACGGCGCCAGCCGGGGTCAGGTGACGCGCCATGTCACCATTCCACTATCCCGCTATGGCCTGATTGGTTCGTGGCTGCTGATGTTCCTGATTTTTGAGCGCGAATACTCTACCGGGGTTTATCTGCTGTCACCGGGTACGGAAACCATTGGCTCGATGCTGGTTTCACTGTGGGCGGCGGGGGCGATTGATATCGTTGCCGCGCTCTCCTTTATTAATATCCTGCTGGTGGTGTTGGGGCTGGGTATTGCATTGCGCTTTGGAGTTAAACTAAATGATTGAATTATCAGTAGATAACCTGCATTTAACCTATGGCGATAACCCGGTGTTGAAAGGGGTGTCGATGCAATTAAAGCGCGGCGAAGTGGTCTCTCTGCTAGGGCCATCGGGGAGTGGGAAAACCACCTTGCTGCGCGCAGTCGCGGGTTTGGAGAAACCGAGTCAGGGTTGCATTATCATTGGTGAAAACAGGGTATATGATGGTAAAACGAGTCGTGAAATCCCAGCAGAAGAGCGCAACCTGGGCTTGGTGTTCCAGTCTTATGCTTTGTGGCCCCATAAAACGGTATTTGAGAACATTGCTTACCCGCTGAAGTTGCGCAAAACGCCGGCGGCGGAGATCACTCAGCGGGTGCAAGCGGTACTCGACCAACTGGGGCTGGGGGCGCTGGGTCATCGCCACCCCCATCAGCTTTCTGGTGGGCAGCAGCAGCGTGTGGCCATTGGTCGTGCGCTGGTCTATAACCCGCCGGTTATTCTGCTGGATGAGCCGCTATCGAATCTGGACGCCAAATTGCGCGAGGAAGCGCGGGTGTTCCTACGTGAATTGATCATCAAACTCGGCTTATCAGCGCTAATGGTGACCCATGACCAAAATGAGGCGATGGCAATCTCTGACCGTATTTTGCTGCTAAATAACGGCAAAATTGAGCAACAGGGGACGCCACAGGAGATGTACGGTTCGCCAACGACGCTTTTTACCGCAGAGTTTATGGGCAGCAATAACCGCTTACATGGCAAGGTCACGCAGGTTAGTGAGGGTAAGGCGCGAATCGAAGGTAAAGATTGGGCGCTGTGGGGATGGGCGGGCGAGGGGGTGCTGGTGGGGCAAGAAGGTACGGCAGTGATCCGAGTCGAACGGGTCAATCTGACGGATGATCCGAACGGCAACCAGCTCAATTTACCCCTGCTGACCAGCATGTATCTGGGCGACCGCTGGGAATATCTGTTCCGCACTGCGGCTGACGATTTTGTGATCCGCGCTTATGGTGCTGAGGTTCGCCGCGAGGAGCTATGCTCGATCTCTTTACCGATGGAGCATCTGTGGGTCTTCCCTAAGGGATAAACCTTCCGATATCAGGAGATTATTAACAAAGTTTCAGTGGCGGAGAGAACAGACAGATAGTAAAGATGCCGTCAATCCATCCATGGAGGCTTGAGCCGCGCCATTCGTGGCGCGGACGCTTTACTCTTTAGCCTGTACTCACCTTTTCCAATCGAGTCATCGGGTTTTCCATCAGTCTGAGACCTGCTTTTAGTAAAAATAGCTCTTTTGACTGCTCAACTCATTCGCCTGCTTTCTATTTTGACTGTTCAAATAATAGGCGTATAATGACTCGCGATAATTAGAGAGGACGTTATGGTTGAATTTGAGTTAAGCACGTGGAAAGAGTTTATCGATGCTATGCTGCGTAAGGCATAAGCGAATAAACCAGCAGTAAGAGTTATTATCTTTTTGTTGTTTTATCGATACAGATCCAGGGGCGAGTGATCGCTCGCAGAAAGGCAGAACCGTTGAGGTATCTGCCTTTTTTATCGGCAAATGCTCACTAGCTGTTTTGATATTGGTAACCCAACCATGGGACGACAATATTGCCGCTGTTGATCAGAAAGAAGCGCTCAAAACCGGGGATCAGGACATGGGTTACCGTGCAACCTGCCGCACTCTGATAGAGGATACTGATCAGCACCGGATGCCCTTGCGCATTTAAGCCCCGCTCAATATGCAGTAGTTGATCAATCACTGAGGTGATGGGTTCATCTTCTGGAATATCGACCGCTTGTAAGGTTCGATCCGCTAATAGCCCGGGTAAATCAGCTTTACAGCTACGGCGGAGCTTTGGCCATGGCGATAGACGCCGCAAATAGTGATGTTGTGCCTCAATGAGATGGGGGTGTCGGGTGGCAATGGAGTGAAATTGAACCAGCTCTGTGATGGCTCGGGATAGGGCATAATAAGGCGAGAGGGATGTTCCTGCGCCAAATAAATGTATCGCCTGGCAGGGTTTGTGGCCGAAAGCGATGAAGGTCCGGCAGACGCAAGAGCGGCTGATTTCCAGTACTGTAATTTGGTCCGCTATTTCAGCCTCAGCATGGCACCATAAATGATGAAGCTCTTGCTGTAGTGAATCCCGGTTCACCCGTCGTAACTCATCATCACTCTCCTGATAAAAGTAGTTAATCAAAAATTGCGATATATCTTCACGTTCAATACTTTCATTAACTGCATGTAGAGTGGCTTCTTGAAAAGAGGAACCAATAGCGGTGCCACTGTTGCTGGAATAGCGGCGTAATACCTGATAATCGAAGTTATCTCCCTCAATGGGCGAGTTGGCGTAATCGGGGGTTGAAAAGGCGACCGGGTAAAAAACAGAAATATCGCCAGTGATATTTCGGTAATGGCGGCAACCAATTTTTGTATCCGGTTGAGTTTGCAATAAACTTCTAACGAAATCATACTCTTTTAATGTGTGTTGCAGCTTATTTGTTTTACATAATGATATTTCACCGAACTTTTGATAACTGGTTGAAATATAGTGTTCAAATGCTTCATAAAAGGAGCCGATTAATGCTGCGCCGTCAATACCTTTGCCAACACCTTGGCTCAGTAACTTATTATTATGATCATAAATATCACAGGTGGTAGTAATAATATTTTGACCAAGATTCTCTATGTAGGGGATCATACTATTCCCCTGAAACTCAGTCAGGATTCGTTTTTGGGCTTCAGCTAACGTGATTTCACGCTCATAAGGTAATTCCATATGTTTATCTCCAATAAACAATCAATTAAGGAAGCCGAAGCTTCCTTAATTATGGTGCTATTCATTTTCCAGTTCAGCTAACTCCTTTTCTGTTAAACAATTAATGTGTTCATTGTTCTCAATTGATTCATCCTCATCAACTTTATTTGGTAATAAACCGAGAATACCCATGATGATATCTCCTGACTCTATTGAGGTTAATATGAAGTTGTGTTTTCACGTCGATATTGCCATGTGATAGATAAATATGGATTATGATTTTAAAATGATCAACATGCAGTGTGAATATATTAAAGTAATTTTTTTGTTTACCGATTAATGATTCATTTGAATATTATTAATATAAATTATTTATTGTATTTGCTACTTATTTAAAATAAAAGGTGACATTAATTATTAATGTCACCTTTCTCACGCCACATATCGCGGTTTACTGATTATCTACCGGCCAAAATTTAGGCTTTCCTCCGCGCTGCTCTGCCGGGGAAGCGACGGCGAACCAGGACAAAGAACAGCGGCACAAAGAATATCGCCAATACAGTGGCGGAGATCATCCCGCCCATCACCCCGGTTCCTACCGCATGTTGGCTACCGGAGCCGGCCCCCTGACTGACCGCCATTGGCAACACACCAAAAATAAACGCCAGTGAGGTCATCAGAATGGGCCGCAGCCGCTGGCGTGACGCCTCCAGTGTGGCCTCCACCAGATCTTTGCCTTTGTTGTTCAATTCACTGGCAAATTCGACAATCAAAATGGCGTTTTTGGCCGATAGCCCGATGATGGTCAGCAGTCCAACCTGGAAATAGACGTCATTCTCTAACCCACGCATCCAGGTGGCGGCAACCGCGCCAATCACCCCGAGCGGCACCACCAGCATTACGGAGAAAGGTATTGACCAACTCTCATACAGTGCCGCCAGACACAAGAACACGACCAGCAGCGAAATAGCATAGAGGGCAGGGGCTTGCGAGCCAGATAGCCGCTCCTGATAGGACATGCCGGTCCACTCCAGACCAAAACCATTTGGCAGTTGTTTAACCAGATCCTCCATCACATTCATCGCGGTGCCGGTACTGACCCCCGGCGCGGCCTCGCCGACAATCTCCAGCGCCGAGTACCCGTTGTAGCGCTCTAGCCGTGGTGAACCATATTCCCAGCGAGTGGTAGAGAATGCGGAGAAGGGCACCATGCCGCCGCTCTTATTACGCACATACCACTTATTGACATCTTCCGGCAGCATACGAGCGGTGGCCTCAGACTGCACATAGACCTTTTTCACCCGCCCGCGATCAACAAAGTCGTTAACGTAGGTCGAACCCCAGGCAGTTTTCAGCGTGTTGTTGATATCATCCAGTGAGACCCCCAGCGCTTGTGCTTTGCGCTGATCAATATCTATCTGCAACTGCGGGCTATCATCCAACCCGTTATGCCGCACCCGTGTCAGGGCCGGGTCTTGGGACGCCATCTGCAACAGTTGGTCACGGGCCGCCATCAGTTTATCGTGGCCTAAACCGCCGTGATCTTGCAGCTCCATATCAAAACCGGAGGAGCCACCTAAACCTGAAATGGCCGGTGGACTACTGACTGACACTTTGGCCTCGGTTATCTTATTAAAGGCTTTGGTCGCGCGCTCAATAATGGCAAAGGAGGAGTCATGACTGCTTTTTCGCAGCTCCCAATCAGAGAGCCGAATGAATAACCGCGCCACGTTCTGACCATTACCGCCGGGGCCGGAGCCCACGGTGGCAAACACCGACAGCACGCTCTCTTTCTCGGCCGTCAGGAAGTAGTCCTCCACTTTCTCGACCACTTTCAGTGTCTGTTGCTGGGTGGAACCCACAGGAAGCTGGACTTGTGCCATAAAGACCCCGCGATCTTCCAGTGGTAAAAATGAGGTCGGTAATTTTACGAACAATAGCGCCAGCCCGCCTAGCAGCAGTACATAGAGCAGCATATAGCGCAGACTGTGGTGCAACACCTGCGCCACGCCCCGCTCGTAACGATGAGCATTGCGATCAAACATGCGGTTGAACCAGCCGAAGAAGCCGCGTTTGCCGTGATGATGCCCCGGCTTAATAGGCTTGAGCATGGTAGCGCAAAGTGCCGGTGTCAGAATCAGCGCGACCAGCACTGAGAGCACCATGGCAGAGACGATGGTGATGGAGAACTGGCGGTAGATGGCCCCAGTAGTTCCGCCGAAGAATGCCATCGGAATAAATACCGCTGATAGCACCAGTGCAATCCCCACCAATGCGCCCTGAATCTGCCCCATGGATTTGCGCGTCGCTTCCCGGGGGTCTAATCCCTCTTCGCTCATGACGCGCTCGACGTTCTCCACCACCACGATGGCATCATCAACCAATAGCCCGATGGCGAGCACGATGGCAAATAGGGTTAAGGTATTAATACTAAAACCAAATACCGATAGGATAGCGAAGGTTCCCAGCAGCACCACTGGCACGGCGATGGTCGGGATCAGGGTGGCGCGGAAATTTTGCAAGAACAGATACATCACCAGGAACACCAGCAAAATGGCTTCCAATAGTGTTTTGACCACATCCTTGATTGAGGCTTTGACGAAGGGGGTGGTTTCATAAGCAATTTTGGCCTCAAGGCCATGGGGGAAGAAGGGCGCGAGTTCGGCCAACCGGGCTTTTACCAGTGCATCGGTTTGCAGCTCATTGGCACCAGAGGCCAGTTTGACACTCATCCCCGACGCGGCTTGCCCGTTAAAACGGCTCAGATAGTCATACTTCTCGGCCCCCATCTCAATCTTTGCCACATCGCCCAAAGTGACCAGTGAACCATCCTGGTTGACTCGTAGTGTAATTTCCCTGAATTGTTCAGGTGTTTGCAATTGAGATTGCGCATTAATTGTGGCATTCAATGCCTGATTATCAACCGAAGGTGTCCCGCCCAATTGTCCGACGGCTATCTGGCTATTTTGCGACTGGATAGCGGTGACAATATCCTGCGTAGTGAGTTGATAATTATTGAGTTTGTTAGGATCGAGCCAGATCCGCATCGCGTATTGCGAACCGAAAGCATCAATACTGCCGACCCCTTCGATTCGGCTAAGGGGGTCTTGCAGATTACTGGCAACATAGTCGGCAATATCTTGCTTATCCATGCTGCCATCGGTGGAAACAAAGGCCACCATCATCAGTGTGTTATCACCGGATTTTGAGACTGAAACCCCTTGCTGCTGTACATCCTGAGGCAGTTTTTTGATGGCAGATTGCAACTGGTTTTGAACCTGTTGCATAGCTTCGTTAGGGTTGGTGCCAGCCTGGAAAGTTAAGGTTATCGAGGCACTACCGGAGTTGCTGCTCTGTGATGACATATACAGCAGATTATCCAGCCCGGTCATACTTTGCTCGATGACCTGCGTGACAGTGTTTTCCAGGGTTTGCGCCGAGGCACCGGGGTAGGAGGCACTGATGCGCACAGTCGGCGGAGCCAGATTGGGGTATTGCTCAATCGGCAGTGTTGAGATTGCCAATGCCCCAGTGAGACACATAATTATCGCCAATACCCAGGCAAATATCGGGCGGTCGATGAAAAAGTTTGCCATGCAGTGCCAGCCTCTATAGAAAAAATGATTTGCCGCAAAATCTACACTGCACTCTACGCGGGAAAGCTAAAGGAAACGTGAAGAAAATAAGGAGAACCTGTAAAAAAACCTCGATAAAGCTGAGTTAATTCACCTTGATACAGAAAAGAGTGATAAACAGGTGTTTTTTCGGGTATCAAGTAGACTGAATAGCAGTCACTCAACATAGGAATGTGTATGGAACTCAATCCGGTATTTGCCCGTCGTCTCTATCTGTGCTGGCTTATTAGTCGTGGTGACTCGCTGAACGTGCCGCTCTTGATGGAATTAACTGGCTGGCCACGGCGAACGTTGCAGGATGTCTTAAAAGCACTGCCCGGTTTGGGCGTCACGCTAACATTTGTACAGCAGGGTGTGCGCAATAACGCGGGCTATTACCAGTTAGATAGCTGGGGGCCACTGAATAAAAAATGGATATACGATAACCATGATTTGATCTTAGCGGCCATTGAATAGCCTCGCGGCTAGAAAAGTTGGCTGATAATTAACCTGCTGGGCGGCTGCTAATATTTCTTATTTTCCAAAAACATGATGGTTGCCGCCACACGCGAACGCACATTCAACTTACGCAATAAATTACGGATATGCACTTTCACGGTCTCTTCGGAAATGTGTAATTCGAAAGCCACCTGTTTATTGGACATCCCGCGAGCCACTTCTTGCAGCACATCTAATTCGCGCTCGGTTAATTCACCGAAAGGATTAACCTGTTCGTGGCGAGAGGATAAATAGAGCGCGACTTCATCACTGAATACTTTTTCACCCTGTGCCGCCTGACGGATATTTTCTAGCAATATTTCTGGTTCGCTGTCTTTGAGCAGATAACCGTCCGCACCAGCATCAATCATGGCATACACATCGTTGCGGGCATCAGAAACCGTGAGGATAATAATTCTCGCATCGACACCTTCATTTCTTAATGCTTTCAATGTATCTAGCCCAGACATTCCTTTCATATTCAGATCGAGCAGAATGACATCCGGCTGACATTTGGTCGCTTCAATAATGGCGTCACTACCGCAGTTAGCTTCAGCGATGACATTAAAATTACTGTCTAATTCAAGTAGTTGTCTAATGCCTCGGCGCATTAATGGATGATCATCAACGATCATAATGGTGTGACTTTTGGTCATAATAAGTAATGTCCCTGTAACCGAAAAAACGGTTATACCGTTATTAACGTGAAACCGCAGGGGTTAGCGATGTGGATTCACCCGGCTCAGTTAATCGAAATGAGCTTATCGGGGGATGTTCGTTTGCTGCCCTACCTACAATTCCAATGACTTTAGGTATAAATATCTGCTGTAAAATATGAATTATTTTTTGGTCACTAATTAGGCTAAACATGTTAACAATCATAGTTAGTTGACCTATGATTTAAGTGTACCGCACTCTTCCCCTATCTCCTGCGGTAATTCTCCTTCGTAGTATAAGGGGGTTCTGATTGGAACTCTATTCTTTACCCACAAGGAAGGGAAGACTGTTTTAAAACAGCAGTCAAATTCATTTAACCGCTGCATTTTGTCTTAAGAAATAATTACCAAAGTATTATCTTGATTTGATAGCTATTCTCATTAAACAAATCGTTATATAAAAAAACTAATAACGCAAATAGATTTAACCACGACAAATCAGGTAAATAACCACTAAATTAATTGATCCTGCTCAATATCTCCCACTGATTAACCCTAAAGAGTAATTATTTTATTACTCATTATTCTGTATTTAGTACCTAAACACTGGGGAATCTCTTTCATTAATATAAATAAGAATAATTATCATTATCCCGAGATGAATCCTTGGGCGCTAAATGAATCATCTCTAGCTCGCACTCGCGGGCGCGCCAGCAGGTATTAAGGATATCAGCATGACTGATTTATCGCGGCGTAAATTACTGACCGGCCTTTGGCGAGCGGATAGGCAACACTCCTCTGTTATACGCCCCCCCTGGTCGGTGATGGAGGCTGATTTTATTGCGGGTTGTACCCGATGCCATGCCTGTGTTGCCGCCTGTGAAACCGGCGTATTGATCGCGGGCAGTGGTGGATTCCCCGAAATAGATTTTCAGCGTGCCGAATGCAGCTTTTGCCAGGCCTGCGTGCGGGCATGTGAAGCCGATGTTTTTACCGCAACAGAACGGGCAGCCTGGTCACTTAACATCAACATATCAGACCGCTGTTTGCCTTTTCACAATATTGAGTGCCGTAGTTGTCAGGATAGCTGTGAAACGCGAGCGATTAAGTTTCGCCCGCGCTTGAATGGCATTGCTCAGCCCGAATTAGATTTACCAGCCTGTACTGGCTGCGGTGCCTGTGTGCCCGGCTGCCCAGTTCAAGCCGTAACCCTCACCCGGAGTGATGATGGACAATAAAGAGTGGCATGTCTGCGGATTGGTATTGCAAGCCAAACCGGCGCGATTTGCGCAATTGATTGACAGCTTGCTGGCGATCCCGGGCACTGAAATACCCACCAGTGATGCCGCGCAAGGCAAACTGGTGGTGGTCATGCAGGCGGCGCGCTCAGACGTGCTCCTGAATTATATTGAGTCAGCACGTAATCTGGATGGTGTGCTGGCTGTATCGCTGGTGTATCACCAGCAGGATAGCCAAGGTGAGGAAATGCCATGAAACTCAGTCGCCGGGATTTTATGAAGGCCAATGCTGCGGTTGCCGCAGCTGCCGCAGCCGGATTGACCATACCCACAGTCGCTAAGGCTGTGGTGGGTGAGACATCAAACGCAATAAAGTGGGATAAAGCACCTTGCCGATTCTGCGGTACTGGCTGCGGTGTTTTGGTCGGCACGCAAAATGGTCGCATCGTGGCATCGCAAGGTGATCCGGACTCACCGGTCAACCGTGGGTTGAACTGCGTGAAAGGCTATTTCCTGCCAAAAATCATGTACGGCAAAGACCGTCTGACCCAGCCGCTGCTGCGGATGAAAGAGGGGCAGTATGATAAAGAGGGCGATTTCACCCCAATTAGTTGGGAAAAAGCCTTTGATATCATGGAGCTGAAATTCAAAAATGCGTTGAAAGAGAAAGGCCCGACGGCTGTTGGCATGTTTGGCTCCGGCCAATGGACGGTGTGGGAGGGCTACGCCGCCTCGAAATTACTGAAAGCGGGCTTCCGCTCCAACAACCTGGACCCCAATGCCCGCCACTGTATGGCCTCTTCCGTGGTGGGCTTTATGCGCACCTTCGGCATGGATGAGCCAATGGGTTGCTACGATGATATTGAAGAAGCAGATGCTTTCGTGCTCTGGGGCTCCAATATGGCGGAGATGCACCCGGTTTTATGGTCGCGCATGACCAGCCGCCGCCTGACCAATGAAAATGTCCGAATTGCCGTCCTCTCGACCTATGAGCACCGCAGCTTTGAACTGGCTGATAACCCGATGGTCTTCACCCCGCAGACCGATCTGGCGATCATGAATTACATCGCCAATTACATCATCCAAAACAATGCTGTTGATCAGGGCTTCCTTGACCGCCATGTGAATTTCCGTCGTGGTGCCACTGATATTGGCTATGGTTTACGACCAACCCATCCACTGGAAAAAGCGGCGAAAAATCCGGGTAGTGATGCTTCCGAGCCAATGAGTTTTGATGATTTCAAAGCTTTCGTCGCCGAATATACAGTCGAAAAAGCCGCTAAAATGAGCGGCGTGCCGGAAGACCAATTGGAGTCACTGGCGCAGCTGTATGCTGATCCGAAAGTGAAACTGGTCTCCTACTGGACGATGGGCTTCAACCAGCACACCCGTGGTGTCTGGGCCAACAACATGTGCTACAACCTGCATCTGTTAACCGGCAAGATCTCCAAACCGGGTTCTGGCCCCTTCTCCCTGACCGGCCAGCCATCGGCTTGCGGCACCGCACGCGAAGTGGGAACCTTCTCCCACCGCTTGCCCGCAGACATGGTGGTGACCAACGAAAAACATCGCCAGATTGCCGAAACCAAATGGCAACTGCCTGCCGGGACTATCCCCGAAAAAGTGGGCCTACATGCGGTAGCACAAGACCGGGCGCTGAAAGATGGCACCCTCAATGCCTACTGGGTGATGTGCAATAACAACATGCAGGCTGGCCCGAATATCAACGAAGATCGTATGCCAGGCTGGCGTGATCCGCGCAACTTTATTGTGGTGTCTGACCCCTATCCGACCATCAGTGCACTGTCGGCTGACCTTATCTTGCCGACGGCGATGTGGGTCGAGAAAGAGGGCGCTTACGGTAATGCCGAACGCCGCACTCAGTTCTGGCGTCAGCAAGTCCCGGCACCGGGCGAAGCAAAATCTGATTTGTGGCAGATGGTTGAGTTCGCCAAACGCTTTAAAGTTGAAGAGGTGTGGCCGGCTGAGCTGGTTAACAAGAAGCCGGAATATCGCGGTAAAACGCTGTATGAGGTGCTGTTTGCCAACGATGTGGTGAGCAAATACCCGCTGAGTGAAATCCCCGCCGATCAACTGAATGACGAAGCGCGCGATTTCGGTTTCTACATCCAGAAAGGGCTATTTGAGGAGTATGCCGATTTTGGTCGCGGTCACGGCCACGATTTAGCCCCATTCGATCGTTATCACCAAGAGCGCGGTCTGCGCTGGCCGGTGGTCAATGGTAAAGAGACACTTTGGCGCTACCGCGAAGGTTTCGATCCCTTCGTGCCGAAAGGCGAGGAGGTGCGCTTCTATGGCAAACCGGATGGTAAAGCGGTGATCTTTGCCCTGCCTTACGAACCCGCCGCTGAAAGCCCGGATGAAGAGTATGACCTGTGGCTCTCTACCGGCCGGGTGCTGGAGCACTGGCATACCGGTTCCATGACCCGCCGCGTACCTGAGTTACACCGCGCCTTCCCTGAAGCGGTGCTATTCATTCACCCACTGGATGCCAAAAAGCGTGGTTTACACCGTGGCGACAAGGTGAAAGTGATTTCACGCCGTGGTGAACTTATCTCCCTGGTGGAGACCCGAGGCCGCAACCGCCCACCAGAAGGGCTGGTGTATATGCCGTTCTTTGATGCGGCACAACTGGTGAATAACCTGACGCTGGATGCCACCGATCCACTATCCAAAGAGACAGACTTCAAGAAATGCGCAGTGAAATTGGCGCGGGTCGTGGCGTGATTTAGTGGAGTGGCGTGATGTAGTGGAGTGATACGGCTGCTCGCCCAAGGGCGGGCTATGCCACTCACTTATCAAAATCATCCAGGGATGCTCAGGAAAAGAGTGTCTTTCAGGAGGAAATAATGAATAGCACAATGTTTAAATCACTAAACCGCCGATTTTTGGCAATCATATCGCTGCTGGCGGTACTGGTGGTCACCGGCGCGGTCAATGCGGCCAACAATGTTGAAATGGACTTAAGCCAATCACCGGAGGTCTCAGGGAGTGCGGCAGGCAAGGTGACAATGCCGAGACAGCAACAGCGGATGGCGCTGAACTATGTTAACCAGCCGCCAATGGTCCCCCATAGTGTGGATGGTTATCAAATCAGCAAAAATACCAACCGCTGCCTGCAATGCCACGGCGTTGAGCACTATCGAACCACCGGCGCACCACGGGTTAGCCCGACCCACTTTATTGACCGCGATGGTCGAGTGTCGAGTGAAGTCTCGCCACGTCGCTATTTCTGCCTGCAATGCCATGTGCCACAAACCGATGCCGCACCTATTGTCGGTAACAGCTTCCAACCAGCCCCTGGCTTTGGTCAATAACCCAGGTGCTACTGTGAGATTCGTGATGAGAGAGGCCAGTGATGAGTGAAACTAAAAAGCCCGGTGTGATCCGACGGATATGGCAGTGGTGGCGTCGGCCAAGCCGACTGGCGCTAGGGACTTTACTGCTGATTGGCTTTGTCAGTGGCATCATTTTCTGGGGCGGTTTTAATACCGGCATGGAGATGGCGAATACCGAAAAATTCTGTATTAGCTGCCATGAAATGAAAGATAACGTCTATCAGGAGTACATGGGAACCATCCACTACAGCAACCGCAGTGGTGTAAAGGCGACCTGCCCTGATTGTCACGTGCCCCATGAGTGGGGGCCAAAAATGGTGCGCAAGATCAAGGCCAGTAAAGAGCTGTATGCCAAGACCATTGGCTTGATCAATACGCCGCAGAAGTTTGAGGCCCATCGTCTGGCCATGGCCGAAAATGAGTGGGCGCGCATGAAAGCCAATGGTTCGCAAGAGTGCCGAAATTGCCATAATTTCGACAATATGGATTTCACCGCGCAAAAAACTGTGGCGGCGAAGATGCACAGTAAAGCCATCACTGAAGGCAAGAGCTGTATCGACTGCCATAAAGGCATTGCCCATAAGTTGCCGGATATGAAGGATGTCCCAACCGGGTTTTAATCCTGACGCCGTCGGTATCAATAAAATAGTGGTTAGATGCCTTGTGGACGTAGTGTCGACAAGGCATTTTTTATTGCAATATTAAGCTGCATCTCACATAATGAGACCTGTTAACAGGTCTTTTGAGGTGTTTATGCCAAGTGTGATTTTGACTGATACCAGCGCCAGTGTGAGTGAACTGAAGAAAAATCCAATGGCAACGGTCAATGCTGGCGCGGGATTTCCTGTTGCCATTCTCAACCGCAATCAACCCGCTTTCTATTGCGTCCCCGCCGAACTTTACGAACAAATAATGGATGCACTCGATGATCATGAGCTAGCAAAACTGGTCAATGAGCGCCGTAATCAATCGTTGCATGATATCGATCTGGACAGCTATTTATGATTTATCCCGTTAAATTCAGAGAAGAAGCGCTAAAGGAGTGGCACAAACTGGATAAGACGATACAGCAGCAGTTTGCCAAGAAATTAAAAAAATGCAGCGATAATCCGCATATTGAAAGCGCAAGACTGCGCGGCATGAAAAATTGCTACAAAATTAAATTACGATCTTCTGGATTTAGATTAGTGTATGAAGTTATCGATGATATTTTGATTATTGCAGTGGTTGCCGTAGGAAAAAGAGAGCGCAATGAAGTTTATCAACTTGCAAGTGATAGATTACGCTAAATCCTTCGACTTCGACGTTGCAGGAGTGGCCTGTTCACCGCTCTCCCCGTTATAAGGCTGCTACACGCAGCATTCAAATCTGTTTCCGGCAGATTTGTCACCGGAATAACTTCCACGTTTTTGCCGCGATAAAAGAAGGGCGTTATGTCAGTTAAAATTGAAAATATTCAGTGTGAAGTGTTATCCAAAAATTGGTTTAAATTACATAAATATACCTTTGATTTAAAAGCTGATGATGGCACCACAGTGCAACAGATTCGCGAAGTCTATGACCGGGGTAATGGCGCGACCATTCTGCTGTATAACCGTGAAAAGGGCACAGTAGTACTGATAAACCAATTCCGTATGCCCACCTATGTTAATGGTAATCCTACTGGCATGTTATTAGAGACCTGCGCAGGGTTATTGGATAATGACTCACCGGAAGAGTGTATTCGCCGTGAAGCCATGGAGGAGACCGGCTATCAGATTGATAAAGTGCAAAAGTTGTTTGAAGCCTATATGTCACCGGGTGGCGTGACTGAAATTATCTATTTCTTTGCTGCGCAATATCATGCGGATCAGAAAGTCACTGATAATGTTGGTGTAGAAGATGAGGTGATTGATGTGGTTGAACTGCCCTTCAGCGAGGCGCTGGCGATGATTGCCGATGGTCGGATTAAAGATGGCAAAACTATCATGCTGTTACAATATGCCCAAATCCAGGGCTTTTTTAACTAATATTATTCCTACCTGTACCACCGCGATACTTTTACTGCCGCTACCTGAGCGGCATTTAATTTCGCCATTATTGATAATCCCTTCTGATTGATAAGCAAATTCCCTGATTGATACAAAAATGTTATGCAGAGTATGCCCTGGTTCATAGATTGTGGTGATTCACTCACTATACTGGTTCAGCTGTTACCTCAAAACAAAAAAGCAAAGGGAACCTACAATGGACGAACAATTGAAACAGAGTGCGCTTGATTTTCACCAATTCCCCACCCCAGGGAAAATTCAGGTGTCGCCAACCAAACCGCTAGCAACCCAACGGGATTTGGCGCTGGCTTACTCTCCCGGTGTTGCGGCCCCCTGTTTGGAAATTGCAGCTGATCCTGCGGCAGCCTACAAATATACGGCGCGTGGCAACCTGGTCGCGGTTATTTCCAACGGCACCGCAGTTCTTGGGCTGGGTAATATCGGCGCATTAGCCGGTAAACCGGTAATGGAAGGTAAGGGCGTTCTGTTTAAAAAATTCTCGGGTATTGATGTATTTGATATTGAGGTGGATGAACTCGACCCGGACAAATTAATTGATATTATCGCCTCACTGGAGCCGACCTTTGGTGGCATCAATCTGGAGGATATTAAAGCGCCGGAATGTTTTTATATTGAGCAGAAATTACGCGAGCGCATGAAGATCCCGGTATTCCATGACGATCAGCATGGCACTGCTATTATCTGTACTGCCGCAGTGCTCAATGGCTTGCGGGTGGTGAAAAAAGATATTAGTGATGTGAAACTGGTGGTGTCCGGCGCCGGCGCGGCATCCATTGCCTGCTTAAATCTGCTGGTGGCGCTGGGATTAAAGCATCACAACATCACGGTTTGTGATTCCAAAGGCGTGATTTATAAGGGCCGCGAAGCCAATATGGCTGAAACCAAAGCGGCTTACGCCATTGATGACCATGGTCAGCGCACACTGGGCGACGCCATGCCGGGTGCGGACATCTTCCTCGGCTGTTCCGGCCCGGGCGTGTTAAGCCAAGAGATGGTGAAAACCATGGCTCCTAGCCCGCTGATTCTGGCGCTGGCGAACCCAGAGCCTGAGATCTTGCCGCCACTGGCTAAAGCGGTGCGCCCGGATGCGATTATCTGTACTGGCCGCTCGGACTACCCGAATCAGGTCAATAACGTACTCTGCTTCCCATTCATCTTCCGTGGTGCGCTGGATGTGGGGGCGACCACTATTAATGAAGAGATGAAGCTGGCTTGTGTACACGCCATCGCTGATCTGGCGCTGGCTGAGCAGAGTGATGTGGTGGCGTCAGCTTATGGTGAGCAAGATCTCTCCTTCGGCCCTGAATATATTATCCCGAAACCATTCGATCCGCGTCTGATTGTCAAAATTGCGCCCGCAGTGGCTAAAGCGGCAATGGATTCTGGTGTGGCCACTCGTCCCATCACTGACTTCAATGCTTATATCGAGAAATTGACCGAATTCGTCTACAAAACCAACTTGTTTATGAAGCCTATCTTCTCGCAAGCGAAAAAAGAGATGAAACGAGTCGTCCTGGCGGAGGGGGAAGAGGAGCGGGTGCTGCACGCCACTCAGGAGCTGATTTCCCAAGGACTGGCATACCCGATTCTTATTGGTCGCCCAACGGTGATTGAGACCCGGCTGAAGAAGTTGGGCCTGCAAATTGCCATCGGCAAAGATTTCGAAGTGGTCAATAATGAGTCTGACCCGCGCTTTAACGAGTACTGGCACGAATATTATCAAATCATGAAACGCCGTGGGGTGTCGCAGGAGCAGGCCCGCCGCGCAGTGATTGGCAACCCAACCCTGATTGGTGCCATTATGGTGCACCGAGGTGAAGCTGACGCGATGATTTGCGGCACCATCGGCACCTATCATGAACATTATGATGTGGTGGAGAAAGTGTTTGGTTTCCGTGAGGGGGCACATGTGGCGGGGGCGATGAATGCGCTGTTGCTGCCGACTGGCAACACCTTTATTGCCGATACCTATGTCAACGATGATCCGACACCAGAGCAGTTGGCGGAGATAACATTAATGGCGGCTGAAACTGTGCGCCGTTTCGGCATCGAGCCGAAAGTTGCGCTGCTATCCCATTCAAGTTTCGGCTCTTCAGATTGCCCGGCGGCGCGCAAAATGCGCCGCACATTAGCGCTGGTCAATCAGATGGCCCCTGAGCTGGAAATTGATGGTGAGATGCACGGTGATGCCGCGCTGGTGGAGAGTATCCGCCATAATCTGATGCCAGATAGTCCGCTGAAAGGGGCGGCTAACATATTGATTATGCCAAATATGGAGGCGGCACGTATCAGTTATAACCTGCTGCGCGTGACCTCGTCGGAAGGGGTGACTGTCGGGCCGGTATTGATGGGCGTGGCAAAACCGGTTCACATTCTGACGCAGATTGCGTCGGTGCGGCGAATCGTCAATATGGTGGCGTTGGCAGTCGTCGAGGCGCAAACCGAACCGCTCTAAATACTCTTCGTCCTGGGCGTTGCAGTGTTGTTAGCGGCTTTCGGTCACCCGAATCAGTTACTGATGTCAGCTCATCGGGATTACCTCAACTGCTGCCTGGCTGCAACGCCAATGACTTTGAGTATTGAACCCGCCTCGGCGGGTTTTGACTTATCGGGCCTTGCCGGCTTGCTGTAGCCACTTATCCAGCTCATTGGCAAACTGCTGGCGGTCACGCTGATTGAGGGTGTTAGGGCCACCGGTCTGAATGCCGCTGGCGCGCATAGTATCCATAAAGTCACGGATATTCAGCCGCTCACGGATGGTATCAGGAGTGTAGCGCTCCCCCCGTGGATTGAGTGCGATACCGCCTTTCTCAATCACCTCTGCCGCTAGTGGGATATCGGCGGTGATCACCAGATCATTTTTCTCAACCCGCTGCACGATTTCGTTATCGGCGACATCAAAACCGGAAGCAACCTGTAACGTGCGGATAAACTTTGATGGTGGTGTTTTTAGTGGCTGATTCGCCACCAGTGTGACCATGATGCCGGTGCGATCTGCGGCGCGAAACAGCACCTCTTTAATCACATTCGGACAGGCGTCTGCATCAACCCAAATTTGCATCAGTGCTGTTCTCCTGCAGTTAGCCACTCTTTGACCGGCAGAAAATCGCGGTACAATGCCGCTTCCGCGCTCTCAGCCGCCGGCTGATAGTTATATTCCCAGCGCACCAGTGGCGGCAGGGACATCAAAATAGACTCTGTGCGCCCACCGGTTTGTAAGCCGAACAAAGTGCCGCGATCCCAGACCAGATTGAATTCAACGTAACGGCCACGGCGATAGAGCTGGAACTGGCGTTCGCGCTCGCCCCAACTCAGTGCTTTGCGCCGCTCAACAATGGGTAAATAGGCAGCGAGGAAGCCGTCGCCCACCGCCTGAGTGAAGCGGAAACAGCTATCAAAATCGGGGCTATTCAAATCGTCAAAAAACAGGCCGCCAATGCCCCGAGCTTCGTTACGATGCTTAATATAGAAATAGTCATCGCACCATTTTTTATAGCGCGGATAGACTTGCTCACCAAAAGGCTGGCACAGCTGATAGGCGGTCTGATGCCAGTGAACCGCATCCTCTTCAAAGCCATAAAATGGCGTTAAATCAAAGCCGCCACCAAACCACCACACTGGATCTTCGCCCGGTTTCTCGGCGATAAAAAAGCGCACATTGGCGTGACTGGTGGGTAAATAGGGGCTGAGCGGGTGAATAACCAGTGATACGCCAAGTGCCTGAAAACTGCGGCCGGCCAATTCGGGACGATGTGCGGTGGCGGATGCCGGGAGTGTCGCACCTGAAACATGGGAAAAGTTAACCCCTGCCTGCTCAAATACCGCGCCATTAATCAATACCCGGCTGCGCCCGCCACCACCCTCTTCACGGGTCCAGTTCTCCTCTGCGAAGGTAGCACTGCCATCGGCTGCGGCCAGAGCGACACAGATTTTATCCTGCAAATCCAGCAGATAGGTTTTGATTAGGGCGATATCGGGTAAATTCATCAGCGGGGTTCTAGTTATCGGGAAGTTTTCAGGGGCCAAGTATACCCCGATTTGACGCCATTGTTGTACTCTCGGTGTGGATTAGTGCTTATTGAGCCGGAAGCCGAACGAAATTTATCTGATTATGCTCAAATATCATTAGCACTATCACGATGGGAAATATCACTTTATTATTGGGTGATATAATATTGTGTCATAACCAGCATATCCATTTGACTCAAGGGTGCGAATATCCATGGAAATCCGCGTATTTCAGCAAAACGATTTTGAAGAGGTCATTCTGTTGTGGGAGCATTGCGACTTACTGCGGCCCTGGAACGATCCAGAAATGGATATTGAGCGTAAGCTGAACCATGATCCCGAACTGTTTTTAGTCGCAGAGGTCAGCGGCGCGATTGTCGGCTCAGTGATGGGCGGTTATGACGGCCACCGTGGCTCGGCCTATTATCTCGGGGTTCATCCCGATTTCCGTGGCCGTGGCTTTGCCAATGCGCTGATCAGCCGCCTCGAGAAAAAGCTAATTGCTCGCGGCTGCCCAAAGCTCAATATCATGGTGCGCGAAGACAATGACGCGGTAATTGGCATGTATGAAAAACTCGATTACGAAACCCAAGACACGATTATGTTGGGCAAACGGCTGATTGTGGATCAGGAGTATTGAGGGGTAGTTGGCGTAATCAGAATAAACTTTCCCTCAGCAGATGAGGGAAAGTGGGTATTGAATTTTTTATTATTAATGGGTCGTAGCTATGGTTGGAAGATTGAAATTATCAAAGGGTGTAATCACATACAGTACTTCCGAGCTCTGCGTCTTATCGCTGAATTCAGACATACATTCAGTCATTACATCGTATGGATACCCTTCTGGGTTAATACATTCCGACTCGTTATTTGTATAGTCAAAATAATCATCAAGAGAATTAACCTGGAGGGAGTTGGTTTTATTAGAGGTGATGAATTTTTTTGAGTCATATGTCACATTTTCAATAATCATCTCTTTAATACCAGTCATTTGATTATCAACTATATGATTATTCAAATCATGAAGCAGATTTTTATAATTAGAAAATGCCTTTTTTTCCGCATTAAGGCGATCTATTTTTTTGCTGTCAATATTATTATTAATATCATGTAACAGCTTGTTGTAATTAGTGATTTCATCTTTCATTGCATTAAGATTATCTATTTTTTCGTTCTGCTTGGAAATCAAGATTCTAATTTTAATATCCACTACCTCAATGACATTATTGATTTTATGTAAAATTAATTCGGTGGGGATATCTCCCTCGTTATAATTTTGGTAAAGTATTTGATGAGTAAAATTAGAGTCGTTAATTACCTTATTATAATGTTTGTTTGCTGTTATGGCATCTCTATATATATCTCCATCTCCATCTATGGTTAGGTCATAATTATTGAAAAGTGCGTGTTCTATCTCATCGGCAGCTTCCTGTAAATTGGCTAATGCTTGGTTATATCCAGCATAACCAGCGTTAGAAAACGTCACTTTATGGCCAGATTCTTTATCTAGTAGATAGCTACAATTCTCTCCGGGGATGTATACTAAATTCTCTTTTTTGCTGTTCTTGAAAGTTAAGGTGGCAGTGCCGTCAGCATTACTAATAATATAATTTCTTTGCCTTAAATCTACCTCAAATTTATTATTTTCTAACTTGCCCTCTAATTCTATTGTTTCTGATTTGGTGTTTATTGAATAGTGGTCGTTATTTATCATTGCGTTTTTCCTTATTTATTTTTTATTTGTATAAATTATTATCTCAGGCGATTTATCTTGGTATGCCTGATAAATTTAATCATAGTGTTATTTTAATTGGCTTTAAATAAACAAATAATAAACATTTCTTCACAGTAAATATATTAAATATATTTGAATTTTATATTTTTCTTTGATGATGATTCGTTGAGGAGAGCATAGGTGTTAGGGGTATTATCGGGTACTGAACTCACTGAGATACAGTACCCGAGGTTAAAAATGAATGATTGAATCTTGATAATTATTGAATCTTACTAATATTCTTCACATCCACTTCTACTGAGTTCCAGTCTTTATCCACTTTCCCTTCGATTTGTACTTTATCTTGCGGCGTGATGGTTTGGCCTTTCCAGCGTTTGTCATCAATATCAACCGTGATGGTGCCAGTGGCGTCGCGGAAAGTATAAGTGTCGTGGCCCAGCCGCTCGATAATATTCCCTTGCAGGGTCACACGGGCGTCATCCCGCATACTTTTGACTTTATCCACAGTGGTGTTCGTGGCGCTAGGGCCGGTAAATCCGCCCTGAGTTGCCGGTTGAGTCTGTGTGGTTGCCGGGCCATCAAAGCCGCCTTTCGTGGTGTCGGTCGCGCTGTGGGCTAATAGTGGCGCACCGCATAACATCATGAGCGTTGCAGCTAAGGTTAATTTTTTCATTATATTGCTCCTTCAATGAATGAATAATTACGTCTAAAACGGGAGGCGATAAAAGCCTCTCAGGTACTCAAGAGTAGACCAAATTTAAGTTAAAACATGCAGAAGTTTCAATACCCGGCAATTAAATAGGGCCGATGTGGGTTTTATCAACCACCGCCAGTGGCTTTCATCTGGGTAGCGCAGTAAATTAGATGCGCCGCTGACCAGTGATAGCGATCAATGCCTGCGTGGCAATGGCACTTTTTCTGCGCTGAAGACTCCAACCACTGGTTATCATTTTTCAACTGCCCATAACTCTGTCTCTGCGCCGCACTCTTTGCAGAGAAGCTTACTGGATGCAGTGGTTTTTTTAAGGAGCTTTAGATGAATATTCGCCCACGGTTGTCTGGGGTGCGGTTGTTATTACTGGGTGCCCCTTTGTTGCTGGCCGGGTGTTCAAGTATGTCCGGTCTCTCCTGGTCAAGCCTCTCTCCGCTCAATTGGTTTAGCGGCAGTAGCAGCTTGCAGGTGACTGATCAGGGGGTCGGCGGGATTACTGCCAGCACGCCGCTGGCCGAAAATGAGATTAAAGAGGGGCTGAAAGGTGATTATCGGTTACGCAGTGGAATGGCAACCAATGATGGCAAATTAGTCTCTTTCTATCAGGCGATGCAAGAGGAGCAAATTAAGCTAGTGATATCCGGTCAGCCAAAAGGTACGGTAGAGCGTATCGATGTAATGGATAAAAATATTCCTAGCCAATGGGGTGTCAAAATTGGTACTCCATTTGGTGATTTATATAAAAAAGCCTTTGGTGTTTGCCGCCAGGGGCATGGTGATGACGCCGCGCAAATAGAGTGCGTCGCACCGGATAGCAAGCATGTCAGCTACTTATTTGACGGTGACTGGCATGGCCCTGAAGGCTTGATGCCCTCTGATGACACGCTAAAAAGCTGGAAGGTGAGTAAGATTATATGGCGAAATAGTAGCCAATAGTTTTTATTGTCATGCTATTAAGGCGCGGCATATTTCTCGCGCCTTAATAATATTCTCATCTCCCTTCTCTATTTTATTTTGCGTTGACGCAAGGTTATTTAAATCGTTTCAGCTATGATATTCAGCATTATCAATATGGATTTTAGTAAGGAAAAAAGATGACTCAAGTACAGAGTGGCATTTTGCTGGAGCATTGCCGTTTTGCCATATTTATGGAAGCAAGAGTGCAGGGCGAATTTGATGCCATTCGTCAGGGCTGCAAAAAATTCTGCCATTCATTACAAGAGTTGCAGCAACAATTTCCTCATGAACATCTAGGTGCCGTTATCGCTTTCGGTTCTGACATTTGGCATGATCTATCCAATGGGCAGGGCGCGAAAGAGTTAAAGCCTTTTGTCCCACTGGGTAAAGCGCCAATGGTTGCCCCTGCGACTCAGCGCGATCTATTGATTCATATCCAATCACTGCGTCAGGATATCAACTTTACCTTAGCGCAAGCGGCTGTTGCGGCCTTTGGTGATGCTATTGCAGTTGAAGAGGAGACCCACGGTTTCCGCTGGGTTGAAGAGCGTGATTTTACCGGCTTTATTGATGGCACTGAAAACCCGCAGGGCGATAGCCGGCCAGAGGTGGCGGTGATTGCTGATGGTGAAGAGGATGCGGGCGGCAGTTATGTTCTGGTTCAGCGTTATGAGCACGACCTGAAAAAATGGCAGCGTATTCCTGAGCATAAACAAGAACAAATTGTTGGGCGCACCAAGCATGACAGTCAGGAGTT
Organism: Yersinia bercovieri ATCC 43970; assembly: GCF_013282745.1. NCBI lineage: Bacteria > Pseudomonadati > Pseudomonadota > Gammaproteobacteria > Enterobacterales > Yersiniaceae > Yersinia > Yersinia bercovieri. Next base: position 50,391 of record NZ_CP054044.1, on the reverse strand, counting down.
GCCTTCGGATCAACGCCCAGACACTTCCCACGTCAGTCGGGTTGATCTGAAAGAGCATGGTAAGGGGCTGAAAATTTTGCGCCAAAGCCTGCCTTATGGCCAAGCCAGTGGCAAACATGGCTTATATTTTATTGCTTATTGCGCGCGCTTGCACAATATCGAGCAGCAATTATTAAGCATGTTTGGTTCAATAGATGGCAAGCATGATCTGCTACTTGGTTTTAGCAAACCGGTGACTGGCAGCTACTATTTCGCGCCGTCACTGACTAAATTGCTCTCCCTCTAACTCTTGGTCTTGGTCATAATAAAGGCCGGATATCCGGCCTCAGACTGATACAAACCCCGATGACGCGATCTGGAATGGAGAGGACGGGTAGAAGAGTAAAGCGTCCGCGCCAGGGAGGGCGCGGCTCGAGCCATCAGGGATGATTTTACGGCGTCTTTACGATCTGCCTGTTCTCTCCGCTCAGGCGACTTTGTTTGCTATTACTGCCATCATTCAATTAAGCAGAATATATTGCGTCACGCATTCTGTTCACCACTGTTTGCTTCTGCTCTTTGGTCAGTGCTCGCAGTGGCAGACGTGGATTACCGGCATCAATACCGTGTAACTGCATCGCCGCTTTGCCGGCGGCAACACCGCCAAATTCAACCAGCACACGAATAAGCGCAATAACCTGATCCATGCTGCGCTGTACCGCCACTTGATTGCCCGCATTGAAGTCAGCAATGATTTTGTGGAACAGTGGGGCTGCATAGTTATAGGTGCTGCCGACTGCGCCGATAGCGCCCACGGCCAAACCCCCCGGCAGATGTTCATCTACGCCAAATGGAATATCAAATTTACCGCCACTCACTCGCAGGCAGCGCTGGAACTCATAGAGATCCGCATTATTGAATTTGATGCCTGAAAGGTTAGGGATCTTGGATTCAGCTTTGATCAGGAACTGCTCCATATCCAAATTCACCCCAGACATCCCAGAGTGATAATAGTAGAAGCCTTTCGAGGGTGCTGCGGCCGCGATGGCCTGACAGTAGGCTATCAGATCATCAAGATTGCCGGGCTTAAAGAAGCAGGGGCCGATGGCGGAGGTCGCGAAGATATCCAGTGTTTCTGCATGGCGAGAGAGGTCGACGGCATCTTTGATGCTGAGCGCGCCGGTGTGCAGGGTGATGCTCAGTTTGCCTTGTGCCGCCTTGACCCAGCGCTCAGCAATGTTCTTGCGCTCTTCAACTGAGCAGTGAATGCCCTCGCCAGTGGTGCCGCAAACATAGACCCCTTTCACGCCATCATTGACCAGATGCTCGGCAATTTGGTCAATAACAGGATAGTTGACCTCACCCTGCTCATCAAAGGGGGTGTGCGGAGCTGCTATCAGGCCGGTTAACTTTTTCATACGCATCCTTATAAATCAGAGAGAGTGGGTAGCCCGGATGGGCTAATAGCCATTAGTATTCAGTCAGTTTTGCGGCTTGATGCTGCTTGATTGCTTCGCAAAACCAACCGCAAATATGTTCGATTCGGGTAATGGCCGAGCCGACAGTCACGGCATAAGCACCCGCTGAAATCGCGGCGGCTGCCAGAGCTGGCGAGTTATAGCGGCCCTCCGCAATCACCCGACAACCCGCTTTGGCCAACTGATTAACCAGCGTCAGATCCGGTTCGGTAGGCACGATTTTTTGGGTATAGCCGGATAGAGTGGTGCCGATAAAATCGATACCTAATCGATGGGCCAGCAAGCCATCGTCAAGATTGGAAGCATCCGCCATCGCCAGGCGGCCGGTCGCCTGCACTCGTTGGTACAGCTCTTCAACCGAGACCGGACGAGCGCGGCAGGTGACATCAAACGCGATAATATCGGCACCGGCGGCACTCAGGCCATCGACATCTTCCAGCCACGGAGTAATTCTCACCTCGCAATCCGGCAGGTCGCGCTTAATAATGCCGATAATTGGCGCATCTGTAACCCGGCGCACCGCCAGAATATTGTCGATACCTTCAATCCGCAGGCCAACGGCACCTCCAGCGAGAGCCGCACAAGCCATTGCCGCCACAATTTCAGGTCTATCCATGGCGCTGCCGGGGAGTGGCTGGCAAGATGCGATTAAGCCATTTTGCAGCTTGTGGCGAAGATCACTGGTGTTACTCATGGTCGGGTCACTCGCAGTCAGATTGCGCACGGTTTTTTGCTCCGATCTTTAATTTTAAGTGAAGTTTTACTCCATTATGTTAGATCTTTTATTTGCAGGGCGCAATGGTGATAAAGGTAAATAAATGTCTCAATCGGAGCTTAACTCCAATTTAAAAATAGTAATGGAGTTAAGGCCAAAAAATTGCCATAGTCAATGTCATGACATTTATGACAGGTGCAAGAGGGTTACGCCGGATGGGAAAAGTATTAGCACTGGATATTGGTGGGACAAAAATTGCGGCGGCAGTGGTCACCGAGAGTGGCATGTTGATTGGTCGCCAGCAGGTGGCAACGCCACGGGGCGGGGCGGAACAACTGGCTATCGCCCTGGACACCTTGGTGACACCTTATCGGCATCTGGTTGATTCTATTGCAGTTGCCTCAACAGGCATTATCAGTGGTGGCCGCCTCACTGCGCTGAATCCTGCCAATCTGGGCGGGCTGGCGGATTTCCCATTGCAGGAGTGTATTCAGTCGATCACTGACTTGCCCTGTGTGTTGCTCAATGATGGGCAGGCCGCAGCCTGGGCTGAGTATCAGGCATTAAGTGATAATGGCGACAGTCTGATTTCTGTCAATAATATGATGTTCGTCACGGTATCTACTGGCGTGGGCGGCGGCATTATCTTGAATAAAAAGTTGCTGGTCGGCAATCACGGGCTGGCAGGGCATATTGGCCACACGCTGGCTGATCCCCATGGTCTGCTATGTGGCTGTGGTCGCCGTGGGTGTGTCGAAAGTGTGGCATCCGGCAGTGCCATTGGTGCTGAAACCTTGGGCTGGAAACAGCCGGTCGCGGCGGCCAAAGTGTTTGAAATGGCGCAACGTGGTCATCTTCCGGCGGAAAACATCATTAACCGTTCCGCGACAGCGATAGCACAGATGCTGGCAGACATGAAAATGGCACTGGATCTGGAGATCGTGATTCTGGGTGGCAGTGTCGGGCTGGCAGTGGGGTATCTGGAGCGGGTGATAGGTGCGCAAAAAGCGCTACCTGAAATTTATCGCGTACCGGTACAGGCGGCACATCATCGGCAGGATAGTGGCCTGTTGGGGGCCGCACTCTGGGCAAAAAACAGCCTTTGTTCTTGACGCCGCAATGAGTGTGGGTATTCATTTTATGATTAAAAATAGAGGGTCAATATGATCAGCGGATCATTAACACAAACAACATTTTTTGGCGGATTGCCAGAGCGACTTCAATGGGTTTTAGCTTATTTGGCCAAGTTGCCACTGGCGGAGCTAAGCTGCGGGCGTCATGACATTGATGGCGAGCTACTTTTCATGAATGTCATGGAGTTTGACACCCAACCGGCTGAGAGCAAAAAAGCTGAAATGCATCGCACCTATGCTGACGTCCAGCTATTGATCAGCGGCATTGAGGGCATTGAGTATTCAACGCTGACACCAACTGAGCATCTGGAACCTTATCATGCGGATGACGACTACCAACTCATCGCCGATATTCCGGATAAAAGCCAATTACGTATGCTACCGGGGATGTTTGCGCTGTTTTTACCGGGCGAACCCCATAAACCAGGCTGCAAGATTGCCGACTCCGGCACCATTAAGAAGGTGGTGGTAAAGGTTCACTACAGCCTATTGTAAATACTATATCGCTATGATTTTTATATAATAATAATGCAGGTTGTCTTTGACATCTTCCCCGGCCCTCCGGGGTTTTTTTATCGATTTTTTATGGAGTGCATCCCGCATAACAGAGCCATTGTTCTTCACGAAATGGGCCAATTATGTCATGATGCGCCCCAGATATGTCCCCTGTTCATCAATTCTCTTTCCCTTGAGGTGTCCGCGTGAAGACTGGTGCCCCCCGTTTTAAGCCAGGTAAAATTCTTGATGCCTTGGGTGCGATGCAAAATAGCCTGACACGCTCAGCACAGCGAATTGCGGCCTATATTCTGGCGGAACCGGCTAAAGTGACTCACCTTTCTATTGCTGATCTCTCCGCGAACACGCAGGCCGGTGAAGCCACCATTATCCGCTTCTGCCGGACACTGGGCTATAAAGGGTTTCAGGATTTTAAAATGGATCTGGCCATTGAAGTGGCAACCCGCCATAACAGTGAAAACAGCCTGTTGGATGCGGATGTGCAAGAGGGCGATGATGCGCTGGCGATTGGCAATAAGTTGCAGTCGGCGATTAATAACGTGCTATCCGAAACCCTAAATCTGCTCTCTATCGAGAGTGTCGAGCAGGTGGTTAAGTTACTGCGTCCGGCGGATCGAATCTGCATTTTTGGTGTCGGCTCTTCCGGCATCACGGCGGAAGATGCCAAAGGTAAATTAATGCGAATCGGACTGCGGGTTGATGCCGCTACCAATAACCATTTTATGTATATGCAAGCCTCTTTGATGCGCCCTGGTGATGTGGCGATTGGTATCAGCCACTCGGGAACCTCGGCTGAAACTGTGCATGCCCTGAAGCTGGCGAAGCAGGCGGGGGCGACCACTGTGGCATTGACTCACAATATGGGTTCCACTATTACTGAGCTGGCGGATTATGTGCTGATTAACGGCAACCGTCAGGGGCAGCTGCAAGGGGACTCCATCGGCACCAAAATCGCTCAACTCTTTGTGCTGGATCTGATCTACGCCCTGCTGGTTAAAGCTGATCCGGCGCAGGCGGAGAGCATTAAACGCAAAACCACTCAGGCGGTCAGTCAAAATGGATGACCGGTAATACATTTTCTGCTGCAATACCTAGCCCCCGCGACGGAGATATTCCGCCTGCGGAGGTAAATACCCCGTTATCCTGTTGCCTCTCTCTCGCACACTAGCATTTCGCCATCTTTGTCACGTTTTAGACACATTGTGATTGAAATAGCGGGCTGATCTTATACACTCAAATGGAGTTTTACTCCTTTTGTGTATTTTGTTTGGAGTAAAACCACATAAATATAAATGTGGCGAGAACCATCGGGTAGTGACAGATTATGTGATGATAAACAATCGGTTGCTATGGTTATACCTGCCGCGGGGAAAACAGTTTCTGCCAGTGAATTTGGCTGGTGGTGGAGAGAGCGACGATATGAGCACTTCAGTAGGATCTCGTGGAGACAAGCCATTGCGCTGGTATAAGCAGCTAACCCCTGCGCAATGGAAGGCATTTATTGCCGCCTGGATCGGTTATGCCCTGGATGGTTTCGATTTTGTTCTTATTACTCTGGTTCTGACTGATATTAAACAAGAATTTGGTCTGACACTGATTCAAGCCACCAGTCTTATCTCAGCGGCCTTTATTTCACGCTGGTTCGGTGGTCTGGTGCTAGGGGCCATGGGCGACCGTTATGGCCGCAAACTGGCGATGATCACCAGTATTGTGCTGTTCTCTTTCGGGACGCTGGCCTGTGGTTTAGCGCCCGGTTATACCACCCTATTTATCGCGCGACTGATTATTGGCATCGGGATGGCGGGGGAGTATGGCTCCAGTTCCACCTATGTCATGGAGAGCTGGCCGAAGAATATGCGCAATAAAGCCAGTGGTTTTCTGATTTCTGGCTTCTCTATTGGCGCAGTATTGGCGGCTCAAGCCTATAGCTATGTGGTTCCGGCATTTGGCTGGCGTATGCTTTTCTACATTGGATTGCTACCGATTATTTTTGCACTCTGGTTGCGTAAAAATCTGCCAGAAGCGGAAGATTGGGAAAAAGCCCAAAGTAAGCAACAGCACTCTAAACAGACCAAAAATCGCAATATGTGTGGGGGAGTGATCATTTTAACATAGCTTAAGGAGAGTCTGATTTAGGCGGGATGCCTTGAAGAGAGTGACTTGCGGGGCAATTCAACGATTTTGCATGGTTACGATAAAAATAATCAAAAGTACGTTTTTTTGCATTCAATTCTGCACAAATTAGATCATCGTTCAAACCATTCTAATCAGATCTTAAACAACGTTTAAAAAAGATGATTGCGTTACCATAATGCAATCATCCAACCTTCTTCTGTGATTGGTCGCCAGAGTTATTTTCTACACAACTTTCAGATGCCCCTTTTTTGGCTTCGTGTAGCGCCATCAGGCGTTCCTTCTCTTCAGTTGGTAACTGTAGTAGCTCTATATCGAGAGAATTCGCAGTAGCCAGCTCGACTATGCCATCAACCCCCTTCTTGTGTATCACTCTTAATAAAGCCTGTGCTTCATTTTCATCAAGAGAGTCAAGCACTGCTAGCCAAGCGCTAGTTAACCTCCCTCTAGCTTTATATTCTTTTTCAGCCTCACTGAGATTATGGTTAGTGGTGGTGATCGTGTCAGCTATTGATCCATATGCTAACCAGTCAAGACTAACTTGCTCCTTATGTGCAATTTTCTGCATGGCAGTAAAAGCAGGCTCAGTACTCTTGGTTAAATAATTATTTAACGTGGAGAAAGATAGCCCCCAGTCTCTTGCCGCTGCCCGCACACTCCTGGTACCAACAAGCTCCCTCAAACGCTCTTTGAGTTTTTCTTTTCCTTCAGCCTCAAAAGTAAATTCTTTAACTTTACTACTAATCATTTTCTTTTCCTTTTAACTCTTTGATTATTAATCGTTATTCATAATTGAAATCAATTGATCACAATAAGAAGCAAAGAAAGTCATATTTTTACTTTACGTGACCACTATTTGGATCAATACTCTATCCATACGGATAACCTTTACGGCTTATCCGCGCGGTTCAACTTTTTAGGGTAATCGAATGATGAATAGAAATGAAGTGGCTTGTAGCGATATGCACCGAATAGATATCGTTGCATCGTTACATAAACAAGGTGTAACCATGCGAGACCTGTCTATTGAGGCTGGTTTAGCCGCAGATACACTCAAAAACGCTCTGTATCGCCCTTACCCAAAAGGGGAAAAAATCATTGCCCAAGCATTGGGTTTAGAACCAGCAAATATTTGGCCGAGTCGCTACCCCGCTTTAACTCGCAGGGTGGCTTAACATGTTTCTTTCTGTGAATGAGCTGATTGGGTTACCGGGTATGCCTGGGACTGCGCCAGGTATTAGGGCTGCGCTTAACAAGCGCGCGGGTAGTTCACTGGAATTGAAACGTAAACGCGCTGGCACCAAGGCATTTGAATACCACATCGATTGCCTGACAGAGCAGCAACAAGACGTTGTTCGTGAGCGCCACCTTAACTCTCTTTTAAATGCAGAGAAAAAAGCCGTTAAAACGGCATTTAACGGCGATTTAAACCCAAGAGTAAAAGCCAAGCATGAGTTAGACCTTATGCGCCAATGTCCAGCCCTGCTTGAGCGTAGCACCGGCAATCTGACCAAGTTACAGCGTGATATTGCGGATGCCCGCGCCACTCTGGTGACCGAGGTTATCAATTTACAGAACGCCGGATTGTCACGCATTCGAGCCATTAATTATATTTGTGACCAGTCACGTTCTAATAATTTACCTGAGAACTTGCAGAAAGCAGCCGCAATGGCCAATGCCCGTAAAGGTCTGCGCACAGGCGTCAGTACCCGCACCCTGAATGGTTGGGTTGTTGACTATGAACGTGCCGCCACGCCCTCCGAGCGTCTGGTTTTATTGGCTCCAGGGCACAATAAAGGCAAACCCGTTGAGCGCATTAAATGGATGCCACTATTTATGGCGCACTACCGCACCACCAACGGATTAAGCATTGCTGAGGCTTACGAGAACTTTGAGCATGACTGGCAAATGCAGTATGCAGACCAGCCCGCCATGCTCGCCGCAATTCCTTCTGTCTATGCCGTGCGGCGGGCATTAGACAAGTTGCCAACCGTCGTTAAACAACGTGGCCGTGTTACGGGTTCTGCCATGCGAGCGCTGAATACCTATGTGAAGCGTGACTGGTCACAAATGCCCGTTAACGGCGTTTGGATTGGGGATGGCCACAGCATGAAAATGAAAGTGGCACACCCTGACCATGGCCGTCCATTTACACCAGAAATCACGCTGGTTATTGATGGCCGGACACGTTATGTCGTCGGCTGGAGTCTGAGCCTGGCTGAGAACGTGATCGCTGTGGCTGATGCACTGCGCCACGGTATGCAGAGCCACGGCATACCCCTGATTTACTATTCAGATAACGGTGCAGGTCAAACCGCAAACGTATTAGATGCTGATATTACGGGGATTTTATCGCGTCTTGGTGTGGAACACCCTACAGGTATCCCCGGTAACCCGCAGGCACGTGGGATTATTGAGCGGCTTAACCGCGAAATTCCTGCCCGTATCGCCCGTAAATTTGCCACCTATAACGGTAAATCTGCTGACCGCGAAACGGTTCGTATGGTCAGCGTTGACCTTAATTCAGCCTTCAATGCACAGGGGAAGAATAAAGAGCTCAACAGTCGCCAAAAGGCGGCGATGGCTAAATTACCCTCATGGCAGCAGCTTATCGATGCCATAGAAGATGAAATTGAAGCCTATAACACCACCCACCGGCACAGCGAATTACCCCGCCGTGACGATGGTAAACACTATACCGCTACGGAGTACCGCCAGTTATTGCTGGCAAGCGAGACCATTGATCGCCTTTCCGATATCGAGTTGCGCGACATGTTCCGTCCGCAAGTCAAACGTACCGCCCAGCGCGGTTGGCTGTCTATCTTCAATAACCAATATTTTGCTGAGGGTTTAATTCAGGTCGATGGCGAAGAAGTTCTGGTTGAGTTCGATATTCACGATGCCAGTAGCGTTACCGTTCGCCGCCTTGATGGCTCGTTTATCTGTACTGCGATTGTGAATGGTAATACCCGCGCCGCCTTCCCTGTGGATTACGTCCAGAAAGTGGCAAAAGACCGCCATAGCCGCCGTATGAAACTGGTTGAGCAAAAAGCCGAAGAGATTAACGCCGAGCTTAATCCGGTACTGACTGCCGATGATGCACCCGATTTTGGCTCGCTTATCCAGGGTGATATCTCACGCATTAATGATGACCGGGAAGAGATGTTCTTATTCCAATCTGATCGCGATGAATATTTAAAAGTACATGGCAATAAAAAAGCGGCTATTTGACGCCCATCAAATGCCGCTCATTCACTACATAGGAATTAAATCATGACAATTAAAAATGACCTTATAGAACTGATGGAACGTAAAAGCCTCAACCAAACACAGGTTTCACGCGCTATTGGTATGAGTACTGCCACCGTCAATCAATATCTACAAGATAAATATAACGGGGATTTGGAGAGGGTCAATAGTGAGGTACAGGCTTTCCTCGAACGTACTCGCGAGAAAGATAAAGCCCAGCGCGTAGACGTGAAGTTTGTTGCAACGTCAGCATCCAAAAAAGCGCTGGAAATTATCCGTATGGCCCACGTTGACGGTGAGATCAATGTGATTTACGGCGAGGCTGGGCTAGGTAAAACCATGGCATTAAAGGCTTACGCCAGCCAGAACTCGACTGCGTTGTTAATCGAAGTTGATCCCAGCTTTACCGCTCGCGTCTTGCTGGAAGAGATCTGTAACCGTTTGGGGCTATCCCCTCGCGGCAACATGCATGAAACCTTTGAGTTATGTAGCAATAAATTACGTGACTCGGGCTATGTCTTGTTGATTGACGAGGGGGAATTATTGCCGCATCGGTCACTGGAAGTACTGCGCCGACTGCATGATAAAAGCGGGATTGGTGTTGTTCTAGTCGGTATGCCGCGCCTGCTGATTAACCTGAAGGGGAAACGTGGCGAATTCGTCCAGCTTTATAGCCGTGTGGCCTTTGCACTCAATATCGGTAATGCCCTGCCTAAAGATGATGTCAGTGCCATTGCGGCCAGTGTATTGCCTGCGGTAGCGGATGATATCAATGAGGCGCTTTATCAGGAATCAAAAGGCAATGCCCGCCGCTTATTTAAGTTACTGCGCGGTGCAATTCGCCTTAGCCATATCAATGAAACACCCGTGGGTGTAGGTGCCGTTCGCCAAGCCGCCAAAATGTTAATTAATTAAGGAATAAGCCATGTGCCAATTACCTATTAATAACCCGACCTTAATGAAGCCGATTAATCGCTTATTACGCGCCGGTATTAAGGTGGTGGAATTAAACACCCGCTTACGCCGTCCGATCATCGAAGTTGATCGCCCCTTTAAGGCATGGGAACAAGGCGCGGTTGAGATAACCGAAACCCGTAACGGCGTCCGTAGCCTGGTCAAAATGACCCTCTGGCGCGGCGCTCATATCATCTGGAGATAGCCAGTTATGGCAAAAATAATCATTGATATTACGACAGACAGTAAAAACCGGATGGCTGTTGATTGTCGGTGTGAAGCATCAAAAACAGACGGTAAGGATGATTTAGCGATAGCCAAAGCGGTTTCTTGCGGGTTGGCTGGGCATATTTCAATCAAGGCTCACGAAGCATTAATTAAAACCAAACGAGGTAAAAAGCATGTCCACTGATAACAAACAATTCACTGATAAAGCCGCTCCAGAGGGGTACTGGGTTGATGCTAAAGGTATTCTGACCCCAATTTCTCTGGTTAAAGATATCGACAAAATGCGCGACACATTAGTGGGTGACATTATCAATCGCGCACTGGTCGTTAACAAAATGCTGACCGAGTTTAAGTTGGCCACCTTTGCTGACATCGCCGCGTTCGTTGACCTGTCAGCCAATGAATACAATGTTTCACTGGGCGGTAAAAAAGGCAACGTCACGCTATATAACTTTGACGGCAAATATAAAATACAACGAGCCATGCAAGACCGCATTGCTTTTGATGAGCGCCTGCAAGCTGCTAAAGCGCTTATTGATGAATGCCTTGCTGATTGGGTTAAAGGTGCACAGCCTGAAATTCATACCATAATCAACCGGGCTTTCTCCTCTGATAAAGAGGGTGAGATCAATACCGGAGCAGTCTTGGCACTGCGTCGTTATGACATTCAGGACTCACGCTGGTTACGCGCCATGGACGCAATCAGCGAAGCGGTGCAGGTTGTCGGCAGTCGTTCCTATGTGCGGGTTTATGAGCGTATTGGTGACAGTGACCAATATCAGGCAATACCTCTTGATATCTCTGGAGTCTGATATGAAAGCTGGAGAGTTTAATCGGCGTTATCCCGTAGGTAAGGTTTTCATCTACCAACCGTGCAAATTTTTACGCGGGGGCAAATCAGTAAAAACGGTTGGCCCAGCCCATGATTTTGATTCGGCAACTGTCGTGGAAATTAATAAAGAACCTTATTTTGATAATACGGAATCATTAACGCCTGCGGGCTAATTTAATTCGCTTTTAAATCATCTTTAAACATGGCGTAAACCCGCAGGGGCGCGCTTACGCCAAAATAATGGAAAACCATCATCATGAATAAAGAAAAGTATCTCGCCAAAATAAAGAAACTGTTGAATTTGGCTAAGCACAGTACTAATTCCAATGAAGCTGCCAATGCGATGAGTCAGGCTCAAAACCTGATGCGTGAGCATGGTCTGACATCTATTGATATCGACTTGATGGAAATCAACGAGGCAGGCAGTAAAGGCGCTCCCTCTCATGCTCAGGCTGTCCCTAAATATATGGGGCTGCTGGCAGATATTATTTGTCGGGCTTTCGGCGTTAAGTGTTATATGACCTTTAAACGCAATTATTACACTACCGCTCAGCGTCAGGTTATTTTCTACGGCCCGAATGAACGCCCACAAATAGCAGCTTATGCCTTTGACGTACTCTCTCGCCAAATGATGAAAGCCCGCCGTGAATATACCGCGTCAATGCGCAAGAGCATTAAAGCCAGCACCAAAATAGCCCGAGGGGATACCTTCTGTGAGGGGTGGGTAATAGGCGCTTATCAGGTCATTAAAGATTTTACGGTTACAGATACAGAGGCAACCCTAATCACTGCCTACCATCGTAAATTGCAGAAAGATATTGGGCTGCAATCAGGCGATATGCGAGAAGCCAAAAAGTGTCGTGGGGCTGATGATGCTGCGGATACTGGATATCGAGCGGGTAAAGATGCCAGCTTGCTCCACGCAGTCAATGGTACTGATTCTCAACCTGCATTGATTGGGAGGTCATAATGGAAAACCTGTCTAAAACCGATTCTTTGCGCCAGGCACTGAAAATACTGGGTTCTGCCACTGGCCGCGAACTGGCCAACTTTACTGGCTTACCCATTGCGCGTGTCGGCGCACTGTTGGCCAAAGATATCAGCAAAGGCCATGTTAGCCGGTGCTGGAACGGTAATATGCGTTGCTACGCTATGGCAGGGGTAGCCGGTGTCACGCCAAAATCGCCGGGTACCCCCCGTTTGTCTCATTGGAAAAATGTACCCGCCAGTAAAAAAGTCAGCACCAAAAAATTGCGCTGCCTGCCTTTGGGTGTCACCAACCCCGAGTTTATGTCTTTGGCGCTGAAAGCCGCGGCCCTCGAAAAACAGTTCAAATATGCCGATGCGTTACCCGTTTGGCGAGCAGCCGCCGACGCCTCCATGCTGGCCGTCAATGAGCAATGGTGTTTTACCCGCGCCCGGTTCTGTGACGCGGCCAGATTCAAAGGCTGGGGAGAGCGCTCATGAAAGCCCATGTCAGCAGCCGGGAATATCAGGATAACGGCAATAAGCGTATTTACACCCTGACGGATGGCAGCGTGGTGATCGAGTATCCCAATCTGCCCGGTAAATCGCGTTTCAACTTCTTTGATAGTCGTGGGAATTCGATTCACAAGAACCAGCAGCGCGTTGCCATGAAGCAAGCCGTTGAACACCATAAAAAACAGTGGAGGGTGAAGCCATGAGCCATTTTCTAAAAGGGTTGTCAGCCGAAATATTCAATCAAAAATACCCTGTAGGCAGTCGTTTTAATTACTTTTCCGTTAAGGGCATTCCTGACAGTGTTGAGGTGGTCACACGTACTGAAGCCTGGGCGTTAGGTCATGGGGATGTTGTTGTCAGCGTCAATGGCCGAGCCGGTGGGCTTCACATTGAGCATATGAAGCCTGTTGTTATCGCCGATAGTTCTTTGCAGGTGCTAAGCACCGAGTATTTGACAGAGATTATCAATAGTCCAGCCAGTGAACTCACTATAGCGCTAGCAACTGGACTGCTATCACTGCGTGAGCAACTGGAGGGGCTTAAAGAGCAGAAGCCCACAGGCCAAGTTATTAGCTGTAACGGCAATAAAACGCTCGGTTGGATTAATGACGCGCCAGTTGGCACTTTGTTATTCACAGCAGCCAAGCCAGCAGACATACAAAGGGGGCAAGGATGACTATCAGAGAAATTACCTTAATCTGTTGGGCCATAGCGACCTACATTTACCTTGGCTATTGCTGGGCCAGCATTCTGCGGCGGTTGGGTTGGATGAGAAAAAACATTCACTGGATTGCCTTTATTTTCACAATGCTGCTTTGGCCAGTGGGATTAATGCTTTTTGAAGCGCGACTGGTTGAAGAGAGTTATGACGATAACGTTGACGAGGATGATATCAATGGCAATTGAAATCTCACCAAATGATGAACGTATAGCAATGCTGGTAGCCAGCGGCTTTTCTCATGATGAGGTCAGCCAGTTGTTTAATCATCTCAAATCAGAACCTGATCATGAGGCTTATCAGCAAGAGTTATACCGTAATGCCGTGTTATCAGCCAGAGAAACACTTAGCGCCTATTGGATTATCTCCAGGCTTAAAGCCATATCTGAGGGCAGCGATAAACAAGCCGCAGTGACAGCATTGAGTGCCTTAATGGATATTTCTTCATCCTTTAATCTTTTCAGACTCAATATTGCTCCGGAGTTTTTATCGGGTTTAAGTCAGGGAGGTGTCGATAATGACCAAGGACAACAGTAAAGAGCAGGCAGCGGCGCGTAAGCGCCTCTCCCGCGCTCGCGCAAAGTCACAGTTCGGCCAGCATCGTATTGAAATAGTTATCTCTGACCGTGGGTTTAAAATGTTGCTGGATGGCTGTAAGCGCCGTAATCCGGGTCGTAAACCATACATCCCCAGCGAGTATGTTGAGCTTTTAATCTTTTGTGACGGTGAGCGACTGGAGCGGCAAGAGGCTGAGTTAGGTCATTGCAATCACTGTGACTTGCCATTACCTACCGGTTGCAATACAGCGTTTGTAGGTGAATCACAATGTTGGTTTTATCGTCAGTCACGCGCTTTAAATCTTACAGATGTGACCGGTCACGCTCAGTTAGATGAGGTGAAAAAATGACTAATTTGGGTCTGTTAAAAAGTCACCTGGCACTGGGTGAAGACTACGGCGAAGAACTGCTGCAAGTGCTCCAGTCGGCCTTTGATGAGATTACCGTCTCGCGGGCAAAGCTGCTTGAATTGGGCGGTTACTCTCCAGCGGATACTGCTGATTTACTGACTGGCTGCGGGAAATTAACCCAACACATCACTAAGTTTGAACACAGTAGCCCGTACTCTGTAGGTTCTTCCGCTTTGATTAACTTATTGGTGACGCATCAAAACCAACACACTGTTATTGAACAATCATTAACCTTAACTTCTCTCAATAACGAGTGGTTTGCTCTGGTGGGTTTTGAGAACTTTCCTTGGCATGCCTCACCAGCCGAGGCGATGGATACACTATCTGACTGGCTTATCCGGTTGGGCTTGGCGACAAAAGTCAGTGATGGTTTACGTACTCAGCTGGGGGCGTTATGGACAAAAAACTGATCCAGCTTATTCATGTGGGTAAGTCTGCCTTAGCCTGGGACGATGAAACCTACCGTGATGTTATTTATCGACTTACCGGTAAAACAAGCTCGGCTCATTGTTCCATCGAGCAGCAAGAACGTATTGTGGCTTATATGCGGGCTCATGGATTTGAGCCTAAACCGACCCCAAAACGCGGACGTCGCCCCAGCGTTCCCGCCAGTAAGAAGACGATACTCAGTAAGATTGAGGCACTTCTGGCTGACGCAAACCGACCATGGGATTATGCTGAATCTATGGCGCAACATATGTTTCAGGTAAGATATGTTGATTGGTTGCCGCTGGATCAACTGACAAAACTGATGCAGGCATTGATTATCGATGCCAAACGTCGAGGTAAATTATGATGGATATTGAGCAGGTTAAAGCGCTATTGCCAGAGTCTGTCCAGCAGATTGCCGAGTTGATCGGTTATCCAGCCACAGCCCGCCTGCTCGATAAGTTGGGTGGCACCACCTTCCCAATCGGTAAAGGGTTGCGCGCACTTGGCGCAGCCCGCGCCACGTTGTTACGTGAAACCATTGGTGATGAGAACGCGCAACTGTTGGTCAAGCACTTTGGTGGGGAGGTTCTTTACCTCCCTCGTTGTGATCGGGCATTGCGTGAGTTGCGTAACCGTTCGTTCCTGGCTGAATTTGCGCAGTTGCGTGACACTGGCGTCTCTTCACTGATGGTAATGACGCAGCTATGCCCTAAGTATGGTTTTTCTGATAGATTTGCTTGGGGGCTTTTGAGTCAGCGTAATATTGATAGTGTCCATAATCAGCAAGATTTGTTTTAAGGCATACATGGAATGATGATGAAAACGATTTTACTATCCTGCATATCTTTGTTGTTGGCAGGCAATGTAGGGGCATCAATGGTTGATAACTCTAAAATGGTTGCCTCGTATAAAACTCATAAAGATGATGCAGACTTTATATTAGTTAGGGTGCAGGATGCGGTTCAACTCAGCGATGCTATATTGATATCCTATAAAAACATTGGCATAACCCCAACATTCACGGGTTACAATCGCACAATGCAAACTCTGCGGGAGGACGCAGCAACGTTACCTTCTCCATTTGACTCCTGTAGCACTTTGCCAAACTCAGCAGCCATTTATTTTGATGCTAGAGTTGATGGGCTGAAAAAAGATAATCGTTTGGCAATTAAATCCAGCAAGGCACGTTATCTCGAAGATGTTAAATATTGTACAGAAGAGATAAATGTCCCCCCACAAGATAAAGTAGAAGAACTTGGTATAATTGATATTGATGCTCCCCACTGAACCCCTTCCACTGATTATATAAAGCCCCCGTAGCAATACTGACACCATCCCAACCCATTGGATGGTGTCATGCAAATATCCCTATCACAGTTTCAACTTGCCGCTTCTTTATCGCCCGCGCTCGCATCGCGTTGGTATCCGCATATTCTGTCGGCCATGAATGAATTCGGTATCGATACACCACGCCGACATGCTGCATTTATTGCTCAGGTCGGGCATGAAAGCGCTGGTTTTAAAACACTGGTCGAATCATTTAACTACAGCATAGCGGGCTTAAAAGCCACCTTTAATACCCGTTTAACGGCGGGTCAATGCGCGATGTTGGGCCGTCAGCCCGGTGAAACCGTTGTCCCTATTGAACGTCAAAAAGCCATTGCTAACCTTGTTTACAGTAAACGCTATGGTAATAATGCGCCCGGAGATGGCTGGAAATTCCGTGGCCGTGGCCTGAAGCAAATCACCTTCCTGGATAACTATTACCGCTGCGGCCATGCGTTAGAAATCGACCTTATCACTAACCCTGACCTGTTGTTGCAAGATGAGTATGCGGCCCGTTCTGCTGGCTGGTTCTGGCACGTTAATAACTGCAACCAATATGCCGATAACGGTAGCTTTGTTCTCTTGACCAAAGTGATTAATGGCGGTGCCAATGGCTTGGCAGACCGCCAGGCTCGCTTAACTGTTGCCGAGCGTGTCCTATGTCCATCATGAAAACCCTTAAAGAACTCATCACCAACCCCTCATCTGGGCGATTGTCGACGTCAGATACCACTCTGGTGGGGGCGTTTATCGTGTCCTCTCTCGCGTTACTGTGGGCCACCATCTTTGGCCAGTCCGGTGATATCTGGTTCGGATTGTATCTGGCCGCGTGGGTCACTCAAAGCCAGGCATCAAAACACCAGGCGCTCAAACGTGATAAGGAGGTCTCCAGTGCTAATTCTGCGGACGCTCCTTAAAGCCTATTGGAAAACCCTGTTGGTGTTGCTTATGGCTGCTGTCGCAGGGTTTGCACTGGCCGCATTGATTTACGGCAAGCAACTTGCTGATGAACGGCTGGATTTTAGCCAGGCTAAAACCGTCTGGTTAGAAGAAAAGGCAAAGGCGGCTAATGATGCTTCTGCGGCGTTAGAGACCGCGCTGGCCCGACAGAGAGCCGCTCAGCAGTTGGGCGATAAATTGTCTGCTGAGTTGCAGGCCAAAATCGACGCACTTTATAGCGATAACCAGAGACTCAAGAGGCAAATCAATGATGCGACTCAAAAAGATGGCGCTACCTATACTGGCCTTGGGCCTAACAGCCTGTGCGTCTACCAGTCAGCCCTTGGCTACGCCGATTGTGATCAGCGAGTGCAACCCACCGCCAGCGGTTCTGTACCAACTGCCCGCGAAACCCAGCCCACCCATAGCGGGCTACCACCAGAAGATATTCTCGCCCACTCCACAGATTACGGGAAGTGGTGCCAGCAATTAGAAACGCAATTAATACAAATCAATAAATATTATTCGGGCGGTGCTAAGTGATATTTGATCTGGCAATGGCATTCCAAATTATTTTGGGATTGGTTTCTACTCTTTTCGGCTTATGGATTAACGAACTTAAAAAGGATATTACCGCGCTGGAAAAATCGGTTGAAAATATAAAAACCGATTATCAACGGCGTGAAGATGCCAAAACAAACTTTGACCTCATGATGAACACATTACGTGATGTCAGAAGCGCCATTGATCGCATTGATGGCAAATTGGATAAGAAGGCAGACAAATGAAATCACGCCAGAAACGCAGAAGTCGACGTGTTCATGCCGTTGAGAGTGAAGTCAGTGCGCTGAAAAAAATCAGCACTCAACTAGACCAGCTCATTATTCCGGGGCAGGACTTGGAGATATTGACTGACATCAATTTAAAACTTGATCGGATAGAAACCAATATGACGGCAATTCAGGTCGAAGCGACCCGCCGTGGTGCGGTGGCCGGAGCCATTGCGGGTGGTTTATCCGGGGGGCTTATTGCGACAGCTATCGTGCTTATTAAAGCTCGTCTGGGGCTGTAACGATGGCGCATCCGCAGGAAACACGGGACAGGCTGCGTAGGTCGTATATTTTCGGCCAGATGTCATTGGAAATCGCCTCCGCTCAGGCGGCAATCCCTTTTGTTACCGCCCGTCGCTGGAAAAAAGAGGCACAGGACAACGGGGATGACTGGGATAAATTGCGGGCCGCTCACGTGATTGCAGGCGGTGGACTGGAGGATATTGGCCGGGCAGTGCTGACCGGACTGGTCACGCAGTACCAGACCACGCTGGAGCAGCTTAACGGTGACTCTCAGCTTCCCGCGAAACAGCGGGTCGAGCTGTTGGCCAGTCTGGCGGATGCCTTTAACAAGGCGATATCTGCCAGCAAGAAGATATTGCCGGAAACCAGTCAACTGGCCATTGCGCTGGATGTTCTCCAGAAACTCAGCATCTTTATTTCTGAGAAGCACCCCCAGCATTTAGCGGCGTTCGTCGAGATATTAGAACCCTTTGGTGATGAAGTGGAGAAACATTATGGCTGATAAATTAATCCGTTTGACCGGTAATTACAGTGTTATGGCCAGCGATATTCTCGGCGTAGAAGTCAACTGTAATGGCTATATCGTTGTGACGACATCAACAGGGAAGCATCACGCGGATGCGGGTTATGGCGAATTGACCTATCAAGCCCGTGACCGTCTGATTAACGAAATTAATAAGGCGCTGGAATAGCCCTATGGCGAAGAAATTCACCGCGCGTGACTTTGCCAGCGAACTGGCAGACCTCGCCGCCAGTCTGCGCAGAACCATTGAAGCCGAGGATGTGGGTTTTGACCCCTCAGCGGCGGCGGTGGCTGAGCGTCACCAGCAGGTAAAAGACCCGGTGACGGGCTATGAGTTCTTTATCGAGAATTATTTCCCGCACTATGTGCGTCATAAAGACAAAAGCGAACTGCATAAATATCTGTTCAGTCGCCTGCCGGAGATTGTCGCCAGTCCCAAGGGCGAGAACGATGCCATTGCCGCCCCGCGTGGTGAAGCCAAATCCACTCTGGTCAGCCAGCTCTTTGTTCTGTGGACAATTATTTGTGGCATCAAACATTACCCGGTCATCGTAATGGACTCCATTGATCAGGCGTATCCGATGCTGGAAGCCATCAAGGCCGAACTGGTGTACAACCCGCGTCTGTTGATGGACTTCCCTGATGTCTGTGGCGCGGGTCGTGTGTGGCAGATGGGGACAATCCTGACCCGCAACGATATTAAAGTTCAGGTGGCCGGTTCCGGTAAGAAACTGCGTGGTTTGCGCCATGGGCCATACCGTCCTGATCTGGTGGTGCTGGATGATATCGAGAATGACGAGCAAGTCCGCAGCCCGGAGCAACGCGAGAAGCTGGAAAACTGGCTAAAGAAGACCGTGTTACCGCTGGGAACGGCGGGTGGTAAGCTCGATGTTATCTACATCGGGACTATCCTGCATTACGATTCTGTCCTTTCCCGCACACTCAAAAATCCGCTGTGGCGTGTCGCCCGATTTAAGGCCCTGATTCGTTGGCCAGATAACATGTCGCTGTGGGATACGTGGGAAGAAATTCTGCGTAACAACGGGCAGGATGGCGAGATGCTGGCCAATGCCTACTATCAGCAACACCGAGCAGATATGGACGAGGGGGCCATTGTCTCCTGGTCAGCCCGTCCTCTCTACACCTTAATGCTTATCCGTGCGCGTGATGGCCATGCCACCTTTGACGCAGAATATCAGAATGATCCGGTCAGTGGTGAAGATGCGATTTTTGCCGGAGAAGGTGTGTTTCACTTTTGGGTTAACCGACTTGCCGAGTGGATTTTCTACGGAGCCTGCGACCCAAGCCTCGGTTTGCGCGGTAACAGTCGTGACCCTTCCGCCTTATTGGTCGGCGGCTTTAACCGTCACACGGGGATTCTTGATGTGGTCGAGGCAGCCATCCGCAAACGGGTGCCGGATAAGATAATCTCGGACATTATCGAGTTACAGAAGGTTTATCGCTGCCAGATATGGAGCGTTGAATCCGTCGCATTTCAGGAATTCTTGCGCACCGAGTTAATCAAGCGCTCCGCCAAGGCGGGTATACCTGTGCCAGCTCGCGGCGTGTCGCCTAGTGCCGATAAGCTGTTACGTATCGAATCTTTGCAGCCGCACATGGTGAATGGCTTGATCCGCCTGCACCCCAGCCAGACCACGTTGATTGAACAATTACGTCATTTCCCCAAAGCCGATCATGATGATGGCCCGGACGCCCTGCACATGTTGTGGGCGCTGGCTGTTTCCGGTGCGGGTCACTTTGAATTTACGCCGGTGCCGCGTAGCCGAGATAATGATCGCGGTAGTCGGTTCGGCTCGGGAGGTTGGTAGTATGGGACAAATCGTTGACCAGTATGGTCGCCCGCTTAAACGTGAAGTACTGAAAGAATCCCAGACCTCACGTGTCGCACAGCTTAACCGCCAGTGGCCAATGCACCCGTCCAAGGGGCTGAGCATTCGCAAATTGCCCCATATCCTTGAGGCCGCAGAACGGGGCGACCTGTCCGCGCAGGCGGATTTGTTTGAGGATATGCTGGAGCGTGACGGGCATATTTTCTCGGAGATGGCCAAGCGCAAGAATGCCTTGTTGACACTGGACTGGAGCATTGAGCCACCGGAAAATGCGACTGCTGCCGAAAAAGAACTGGCGGTGGTGGTTTCTTCCTGGCTGAAATCCATCCCCGATATGGAAGATATCATTCTCAATGCCGCCGATGCTATCGGCCATGGCTTTGCCGCGCAGGAAATTGAGACCTGGGAACTGGAGGGAAATGTCTGGTTGCCCACCAAGATGGTGTTGCGCCCCCATCGCTGGTTCAGTACCACCCCGGAGACCAACGACGAAATACGCCTCAATGACGGCACCTTTAATGGCGCTGAACTCTGGCCGTTCGGCTGGCTGGTACATACGCATAATGCCAAGCCCGGTTTTATTGCGCAGTCCGGTTTATACCGTGTGTTGGTCTGGCCTTATCTGTTTAAGAACTATGCCTTACGTGATATGGCGGAATTTCTGGAAATTTACGGACTGCCGTTGCGTGTCGGTAAGTTCATGACCGGGGCCACTGATAAAGAAAAAGACTCATTGCTTCATGCACTGGTGACATTGGGCCATGATGCGGCAGGGGTTATTCCTGATGGTAGCTCGATTGAGTTTCATTCAGCGGCCACCGGACAGTCTGACCCGTTCCAGGCCATGATTGACTGGGCGGAGCGCACCGAATCCAAAGTTATCCTGGGCGCAACCCTCACCAGTCAGGCTGATGGCAAATCCTCAACCAATGCACTGGGCAATGTCCATAACGATGTGCGCCATGACATTCTGGTGTCTGATGCCCGCCAGCTTGAGGGATTCTTCCGGGGCTTTATTCGGATGTTATTGGCGCTCAATGGCAAAGAAGTTAGTGCACGTCGTCAGCCTAAGTTGGTGTTTGATACCCGTGATATTGAGGATATTAAAGTCTTCTCTGAGGGGGTATCTAACCTGGTGAGCGCCGGTATGAAGACCATCCCGACCTCGTGGATACATAAGAAGCTCGGTATCCCTGTGCCGCAACAAGGCGAAGATGTGCTGACCGCGCCAGAACCCACGCCGATGTCAGCCAGTTTGTCTCTGGCATCCAACCCGCAACCGTTTAAATCTTTTGTGGCATTGACCGCGAACCCGGAGAGTGATGACCCCGCGCAGGTGGTTCTTGATGAGGCACAAACAGTGCCTGAAGCCATCAATCAGGCTATGGAGAAACTCATAACGCCGCTGGTTGCTGCGCTAAATCAGGGGCAATCGCCTGACGAAGCTATCAATATCATCGCGGCCAGTTATCCGGCGCTGGATGATAATCAGCTCCAGCAGCTGCTGACACAGGCCATCTTTGTGGCAGACATCTGGGGGCATCTCAATGCCGAGAGCTGATGTCAATCTGGCCCAGGCGATGACGCTCAAGCCAGAAGAGGCTATTCGCTATTTTGAGTCGAAGGGCTACACCATCGGTTTTAATTGGCATGACGTTGAAGCCCGCGCCCATGCCACGGCGTTCACCGTGGCAGGGATATTGAAGCAAGATGTGTTGGAAGATGTTCGCCATAGCCTGAATGACAGCTTGCGTAACGGCACCACCTTTGAGCAGTTCAAAAAGCAACTTATCCCGGTGCTGGAGCAAAAAGGCTGGATGGGGAAAGGACTGGTGGCCGATGCGGATGGTGTTCTTGAAGGTAAGCAGCTCACCCCGCGCCGCCTGAAAACCATCTTCCAGACCAATATGCAGTCAGCCTATAACGCGGGCCGCTATGAAGAGCAGCTCGCCAACGCCGAGTTTCGTCCCTACTGGGAGCGGATCGCGGTGATGGACAGGCTAACCCGCCCTAAACATGCCGCGTTAAATGGCTTTACCGCCCGTTATGATGATCCGGTCTGGCAGTTTATGTATCCGCCGGATGGTTACCGTTGCCGCTGCCGCGTTCGGGCGCGTTCTGAGGCGGATATCAACCGCTATAGCATCACCGTGCAATCCAGCCAGGACAGAATTGAGACCGTGCAACAGGCATGGGGGCCAAATGATACGCGCTCAGTTCAGGCTTTTCGTATCAATGGCGAACTGTATACACCAGATGCGGGCTTTGGTCACAATCCGGGCCAGGGTAATTTGTCCGCACTGGGGCAACGGTTAATGGATAAATCTGCGGTGGCGTCTCCGCGCTTGGCATCACTCGCCGTCAAAGAAACCCTGAGCGATAACACGCTGTTAAATGCCGTTAAAACCGATGTTAAACGCTGGGTCAATCAGGTGTCACTCCAGCCAAAACCCAAAGGCTCATTGCGTCATCTTGGCGCTATTGAACCCGAGACCCTCACCAAACTGGAGATGCGCGGGCAAGCGCCTGGCTCTGTGACTTTAACGGCGTTTGATAATGCGGTACTGGATGCGCCTGGGCCGTTATGGGCGGAGTTGCCGGAACTGTTGCAACGTCCGGTGGCGACATTGCTCGATGATGAGCAACTGGTCTACATCGTTCGCCAGGGAAAAAGTGACTATGGCGTGACTGTTCCGCTCAGTGCCGGTAATACCGGTCTGGCGGTCAAACTGATGCACAAAGGCGCGGTGCTGTCTGAGGCTCACCGCAATGAGCTTGCTAACCTCACGGTGCTGGCAGGGAGTCTCTGATGGGTGGCAGTATTGGTATCAAGTTCAACGTTACCGATTTTGAGCGCTCCCTGGGTGAGCTTATCAGTAAGCTGGAACACCGTGGGCCGTTGATGCGTGAACTCGCGGCAGCAATGGGAGACGCTGTTGAAGAGAACTTTAAAAATCAGGGTCGACCTGCCTGGATGGGATGGAGTCCGGCGTATGCGAAAAAACGCGCCGGTGGTCAGATTCTACAGTTGTCGGGGCGTCTTGCGGCGAGCACCGTGCAAGAGAGTGATAATGATAG
The DNA here is from genome assembly GCF_013282745.1 of Yersinia bercovieri ATCC 43970. Classification (NCBI taxonomy): domain Bacteria; kingdom Pseudomonadati; phylum Pseudomonadota; class Gammaproteobacteria; order Enterobacterales; family Yersiniaceae; genus Yersinia; species Yersinia bercovieri. The sequence continues at coordinate 26,786 of NZ_CP054044.1, read as the reverse complement.
TGCTAGCGTCGGGACTAATTCGGTCTACGGCCCTATTCACCAGTTCGGTGGTGAAATCAAACGTAAAGCCCGTAAGCAGGATATGCACTTCAGGCAGAAGAAAAACGGTGAAGTAGGTAACCGGTTCGTTAAAAAGTCAAAGTCCAATTTTGTGCAAACGGCGGCGGTGGGTGCCTATACCATCAAGATGCCCGCGCGTCCTTTTCTGCACCTGACCGAGCAGGATGTGGAAGCTATGGAAAACACCGGTTTAGACTACTTTCGCCGTGTTATTGATTCGTAACCGTAAACGTCCTGTAATCGACGCAGGGCGTTTTAATCGTTTACTGACACTCTCGCCGGACTTTACCCCGCTTAATCGCACCACCGAGTTTTTAAATCATGTTTAAAAACGGGTTAACGCCATTGCTAATGTGTTGGGTGAAGTGGCAAGATGATCCGCGAGTTATCCCCTCGATGTAATCCACTGAACCCCTTCCACTGAATACCCTTTTAACGGCCCCGTATTCTCGGTGGCATGAAAACATTATTCGCCGCTCTGGCAATCGAAATCACAAAAGCGACCCACGGAACCATCCAGCTCTTTCCCGCTGGCGAATTCCGGGCGGTAGATGGTCGCCCTGAAGAATGTGATCACTGGGTGATGAACGCTGAGATTGCACAGCGGCTCATTGATGCCGCTAATGCCAGGTCGACGCCTTACGTTATTGATTACGAACACCAGACATTAAAAGCCGCCCAAAATGGTCAGCCCGCCCCCGCATCCGGTTGGTTTAAAACACTGGAATGGCGGGAGGGTGAAGGTCTGTACGCTGCTGGGGTCAACTGGACTGACGCCGCAGCGGCGATGATTCTGAAAGGTGAATACCTCTTTATTTCCCCCGTTTTTAGCTACAACAAATCCGGTCATGTGGTGCAGATACTCCATGCAGCACTGACTAACACACCGGCTCTGGATGATATGGACGCGGTGATGTTAGCTGCCGCATCCGTCCTGGCCATCAACTCAACCTCTGAGGGTAACGCCGGAATGGACGAACTACTCGAACAATTGCGCTGGATGCTCAATCTGCCGCTATCTGCTACGCAGGAAGAAGTCAGTGCCGAACTGATGAAGCTGATTAACCGCCTTTCAAATAATGAAGGGACAGCAGCGGCATCGGTGAACTTGCTCCAAATGCTTGACCAACATGATACACAAATTGCCGCACTGACCGCACAGCTCGACACGCCAGACCCGGTTAAATGGGTGTCTGTCGATGTTATGCATCAGGCCGTCAGTGAAGCGGTCACTCAGGCTCAAGCCAATATGGCCGCATTGGCCAGTCAGCAGTGTGACGGACTCATCACCGCCGCATTGTCTGACGGACGATTGCTTCCGGCTCAGAAAGCCTGGGCGGAGTCACTGGCCAAGGCTAACCCGGACAGTCTGAAGAGCTTCCTGGATAAAGCGCCAAAGATTGCCGCACTCACCCAAACTCAGACCAGAGGCAAGCCGCCAGTAGGTTCATCGCCCACGGACACCCTCGATGATGATAGTGATATCAGTGTAGCCGTCTGCGGTTTGATGGGCCTCGATGCCACTGAAGTAGCCCAATTCATTAAGGAGAACGGCGATGCGTGACAGAAATACCATGCGTAAAGACGGTGAGCTGACCCCAGTTCCTATTGCCGCCGCTACGGAGATTTTCGGGGGGCATATTGTGTGCGCCAATGCGGCCGGATTTGCCGTACTGGGTGCCGCGACAGCCGCATTAACGACTCTCGGTGTGGCTGATGGCTATGCCGACAACCGTGCCGGAGTTGCAGGTGATGCTGATGTTCTGGTGCGCCGGGGTAAAAACTGGTGTTTTGCCAACTTTGGTGGTGATGCCGTCACTCAGGCTCGAGTGGGTAAGGATTGCTATATCGCAGACAGTCAGACGGTAGCGGCGACAAGTGATACCAATGCTCGTCCGTTGGCTGGCAAGGTGATGGCTGTCGATTCTGACGGCGTTTGGGTTTTGATTTAGGAGAAGCACTGTGATTGTAAATGCGAAAGTTGTTAAACAAATCTTTGTCAATCTGAAAGCGACGTTTCAGAAGGCATTTTCCCAAGCCCCAACCGACTGGCAAAAAGTGGCCATGGTAGTGACGTCTACCGGTAAGGAGAATGACTACAGCTGGTTAAGCCGTTTCCCAAAAATGCGGGAGTGGATTGGTGATAAAGCAGTTAAAGCGTTGGAAGCCTTTAATTACACCATCCGTAACAAAGACTTTGAAGCCACGATTGAAGTTGATCGTAATGATATTGAAGACGATCAACTGCTGGGGTATGCACAGCAAGCCGCTGCCGCGGGTCAATCTGCCGCTGAACTGCCATCAGATATCGTGTTTGCGCTGCTGAGTAATGGTTTTGTCAATCTTTGCTATGACGGCCAACCGTTCTTTGATACTGACCATGCAGTCAGGGGTGTCTCGGTTTCGAACAAAAGCACCAAAAAGTTGACATACCAGACGTTGGCACAGGCCAAAGCAAGCTACGGTCTGGCGCGAGCTACCCTACGCAATATGAAGGATGAAGAAGGTGCTTCACTTAAGATCCAACCTAATCTTTTGATTGTGCCGCCCGCGCTGGAAGATGATGCCAACTATTTGATGACGGCTGACCGCTTCCCCGATAACACCCCCAATATCTACAAAGGCACTGCTGAAGTGCTGGTTGTACCGGAACTGAAGACCGACACAGAGTGGTTCCTGGTTGATGCCAAGCAATCCATGAAACCACTGATTTATCAGGAGCGCAAAAAACCGACTTTCGTCGAGCAGACTACCGAAGAATCGCCGGATGCCTTCATGCGTAGGAAATTCCTGTTCGGTGCTGAAGCGCGTGGTAACGGCGGTTATGGTTTCTGGCAGATGGCGTTTGGCTCGACTGGGGAGACTGCATAATGCCGATTCAAATCACTGCAAAACGGGATGGCTTCCGCCGCTGTGGGATGGCCCACAGCGATAAAACCCAAACTTACACTGATGGTCACTTTAGCTCATCGGTTCTCGCTGAGCTGATGGCTGAACCCATGCTGGTTGTTTCGTATGTGCCTGATGGTCAGGCAGAAAATACTGATCAAAGCGAGGCGTTAAAGCAGGCATTGGCTCAGGTTATGGATATGCAGGGCTGCATGCTATCGCTTACGAACCGTAATGGGGAGTTAGAAATGGGGCTGCAACAGCTCTCGAAAGATGCTCATGAATTGAAATTGGCCAATGAGCAAGCCAGCGCCACCATTGCCGACCAGCTGCGAGAAATAGACGCTCTCAACGCGCAGATTGCCAGCCTGACTCCAGCTCCCGATACGGAGTCCAAAGAGTCTGAAGGCACTAACCCCGCCAAGAAGACTAAATAAGGTAAAACGCCATGTATGCGACTCGTCAAGATATGGTGGATGCGTTCGGTGAGCGGGAGTGTATCGCCCTTACTGACCGTAATTTTACAGGTCAGATTGATGACCATGTGATGGTCGTCAAGCTGACGCAGGCCAGCGCTGAAATTGACAGCTATCTGGCGGGTCGCTACCCCATCCCCTGGCCAGATACTCCCGGCATTCTGGTAGGTAAGTGCTGTGATATTGCCCGTTTCCTGTTGTGTGGTGCCGAAACTCAAAACACTGACGAAATCCGGGAGCGATACGAAGATGCCCGCCGTTACTTTGAAAAGGTCGCGGCGGGGACAATTACTCTGGGTAAATTGCCTAACGGGGAAGTGGTCGAGTCCAGTCCACGTATTCGCTTCTCTTCTGCGGGCCGTAACTTTGGCCGTGACTCGACTAATGGGGGTGCATTTTGATTATTGCACTCACTGAAAAAGCCATTTGTGAACGGTTACGCCAGGGAATGGGCCACATGGTTAAAGGGGTTCATTCCTACGGGGGCGAAATGGACGGAGAACCCGCTGAAGTTAACCGCCGTTTACCTGCTGCTTGGGTGACGTTCGGCGGTATCCAGAAGACTGAAAACACCAGTATCACCAAGCGTAAATACAAAACCTATGGGCGCTTTGTGGTGATTGTTGGGGAGCGTAACGTGCGCAGCGAGGAAGCAACGCGCCAGGGGGGCCCCGGATTGGAAGAGGTTGGTACCTATAAAATGGTCGAGGCCGTGCGCCGTTTGTTATCCGGTCAGGATTTGGGACTCAGGATTGCGCATTTGGTGCCTGGGCGCGTTCGCACCTTATTTAACACCAAAGTGGATAATGCGGCGTTGTCTGTTTTCGCCTGCGAGTTCGATACTTACTGGATTGAAGAGGCACTGGAGAATGGCTTATTCCCTGTTGTTAATCCGCCTGCTGATTCCATTGACAGTATCTTTAACGGCTATCTGGGCAGCCAAAGCGAGCCGGATGCTGACTGGCTTACCACTCATATTCGTTATGACATCCCGCAGACCCCACTCTCACCGGATGCTGAGGACATTATTCATCATGACCATACTGAAAGTTAAAGCCGTTGGAGGGGTTCGTGTTCCATACCAACACAACGCCCGAAAATACATCGAGAGCGAAACGGTAGATGTTCCCAATACCGCCTATTACCTGCGTCAAATCGCCACCGGTGACCTGATTGTAGTGGAGGACAGTAAAGCCGCCCCTACGACTGAAGATGCGCCGGTGACAGAGACCGTTGTCGATACAGTTGAACCGAAAGCCAAAACCAAAGCGGAGGCATCCCGTGGACAGTCCTAATATTGCTTTTGACAATATCCCGTCGAGTATCCGAAAACCGGGTAAATACTTTGAATTCAATACCCGGCTGGCGGTTCGCTCGTTACCCAGCAATCAGCAACTGGTCTTGATTATCGGCCAGATGTTGTCAACAGGTAGCGCGTTACCGCTTGTGGCCACCAGTGTATTTTCAGATACGCAGGCCGCTGAATTGTTCGGTTATGGCTCGCAAGCCCATTTGATGGCCATCGATGCCATTACCAGTAATCGCTATCTGCAATTGCAGATTATCGGTGTATCGGATGCCACAGCAGGTCAGGCTGCTAAAGGAACATTAACCCTGACGGGTACAGCGGCGACCAGCGGCGTGGTCAGTCTGTCGGTTGGCAATATTCGCATTGATGCTGCCGTGGCCGCGACAGATACCCCTACTGAGATTGCTAGCAATCTGATTGCTGCGATGGCCAGTCAGACCAGCTTACCTGTGACCGCTGTTGCTGCCGCAGGCGTTATCACGCTCACTTGCCGCCATAAAGGTGCGCTGGGTAACGATATCAAATTACGTGCCCAATCCACGGCGACGGGTGTCACCACCGCTATCACTGCCATGGCTGGGGGAGAAGTTGACCCTGATATTGCACCCGCATTAGCGGCTGTTTTTGCTGCTGGCCATAACATCCTTGTTTGTCCGTACTCAACACCAGAAGCATTAACGGCGTTGCGTAACCACCTGGATGAAGTCGGTGGGCCATTAGAGCAGCGCGGAGCCCTCGGTGTTGCAGGCTGGGCTAAGTCCTTATCTACTGGCACCACGCTGAGCGGGGATATCAATGGTGGGCGTGTCACGTTGGGCTGGCATAACGGGTCAGTTAAATTACCCAGTCAAATCGCAGCGGCTTACGCGGCGGTCATTGCGAGTGAAGAAGACCCGGCACGGCCACTCAATACGCTGGTGATGAGCAGTCTGGATGTGACCGCACTTGCTGACCGCCCAGGGCGTAATGAGCAGGAAAACGCGTTGCATAATGGGTTAACTCCGTTTGAAGTCGGCCCCGGCAATACCGTGCAGATCGTCCGTGCTATCAGCACCTATACCGAAAACCTTGCAGGAACGCCGGATGTGTCCTTGCTGGATATCACCACCATTCGTACCCTGGATTATGTGCGTAAAGCCTGCCGGGAGCGTATCGACTTGCGCTTCCCTCGCGACAAGCTGAGCGCCAGAACGGGGCCAAAGGTACGCAGTGAATTGCTGGACGTGCTGATAAAACTGGAAGAGTTGGAGATAGTCGAAGAGGTCAGCGCGAACAAATCTGGTCTGATTGTTGAACGAGATTCACAGGACGACAACCGACTTAACGCTGCAATTCCTGTCGATATCGTTAATGGCCTGCATGTCTTTGCTGGCCGCATTGACCTCTTACTGTAAGGAGCCATCACCATGGCAGCAGATGAATATGTGGGCTCGATTGTGTTGGAAATCGACGGGCGAGAAATTGAAGTCACGTCCTTGAATGTCGATATCACCACGGGCCGTAAGTTAGTTAAAACCATGAACAAGACCGGACGAGCCAAAGGCTTTAGTCGGGGCATTGCGGAATACAAACTCAGCCTTTCTGCTGTCGTTCCGTTAGATGGCAACATTGACTGGGCTGCTATTGAGAATGCCAAAGTCACGCAATACCCGCTCAATGGTAGCGGTGGTAAACGCACCAGTTATCTGGACTGCTTCACAACAGAAACCGGCGCGAAATACACTGTGGATAATGAAGCCATGATTGATATCACAATGAATGCTCTGCGTGAGGTAATTGAATAATGACGGAACAAGGGCTTTTAGTTTTCGGGGTTGCAGTTGGTGAGGTTATTCACCGTGAGTTCTCTATCCGGTTGCCGGTAGTAAAAGACACTATTACCGCATTAACCGACACTCAGGACTCTCAAGGTACGACAGAAGGCCCGGCTGCACAGTTGTATTATAAAGTGGCGATTATTGCGTCAGCATTAATTAGCCTGGGCAATCTGGCAAAAGAAGATATCACCACGGAATTATTATTGAATGAATTAACCGATGATGATTTCGATATTATTGATGCTCATATTGCCGCCATTAAAAAAAAGCGCTTGCCCACGAACAGCTCCTTGCCGGATACCGACTTATTACCCTCGTCCTCGGTAAACACGGAGTCAGTGAGCAACAAATAAATGCAATGACCCACACCGAGTTAGATGGTCATCTTGACGCATTGGCCCGGCTGAATGGCAAGAAAACGTCAGCCGGGAATAACAAGGTAACCACTACCCAGCGGGTTAAATCCAAACGACAAAAGCGGGGACGATAAATGTCACGTGGACTCAATCTGGCGTTGACGTTATTCGCCCGCGATAACGCCTCTAAAGTACTCAAAAAGACCCTGCAAGATACGGTAAAACAAACCGCCGATGCAGCGAAAGCCTCTGAGAAGTTGGGTGATACCGACTCAAAGAGTGCTGAAAAGGGTATTAAAGCCTCCCGTAGTCTACAAGCTGAATTGAAACGCCAGGCATCTGCCCGATCCACATTGGGTGTGCGTTCTGAGCAGGATATTCAGCGCGAAATCCAACAAACTCAAGCCGCCTATCTTCGCCTAACCCGCAGTGGTGTGATGTCTGCTAATGAGCAGGCTCGCGCATTCAGTGCCATGACCGATAAAGTCAGTCGGCTAAAGAATGAACTGAATGGCGCTAACCACAGCATGACAGGCTTACAGCGGGCTAGAATGCTGGGCTCGGGTGCAGCAGCCGTGGTGGGTGGTATTACTGCCGCCAGTGCGGTATTGGCTCAGCCGGTTCGTAACCAGATGAGTTATGACCGCCGCGTAGCCATGATGGCCAATACAGCTTATGCAGAGAGAGGCGTTGAAGGTCGACTGGAGGGTAAAAAAGAGCTTGGTGGTGTCATCAGAAATGCGGTGACTGTAGGCGGTGGCACAAAAGAATCAGCGGCTGATACCTTGGATACGCTATTGGCATCCGGTGCGGTTGAGATGGATTCCGCTAAAACATTGCTACCTGTTATTCAGAAATACGCCACCGCAACCGGGGCTGATCCAAAAGACCTGGCTAACATTGTGATCGCATTGAAGCGCTCTTTTGATATTAAGGATGAGGATGTCGAAAAAGCGTTAAACATGAGTATTGTTGCGGGGCAAAAAGGTTCTTATGAACTAGCTAATATGGCGAAAGCGCTACCTGAGCAACTCGCTCTTGCCAAAAATTTGAGCATGAGTGGGCTGGATGATTATGCTACTTTGCTTGGCGTTAATCAGGGGGCAGCGATAACATCAGGCTCCAGCAGCCAGGCGGGCACTAATGTTATTAACTTGCTGGCAAAGATTAACAGTAAAGATGCGGCGAATGCCGCTGCTCGAATAAAATACAATGGCAAAGGCATTGATTTACCCGGTAGTCTTGCTGCGGCTAAAGAAAAAGGCATTAATCCGATAGATGCCTTTATGGGGATTGTCGATAAAGTAGTCGCCAATGACCCTGCGTACCAAAAATTGGAAGCTAAATTAAAAACAGCTAAAGGTGAAGAGCGCAAGCAAGTGCTGGAGTCAATGTCCAAAATATTGGAAGGCTCAGCGATTGGTACCATCATAGCCGACCAGCAAGCGCTATTAGGGCTATTAGGGTATCGCGGAAATAAAGAATATGTCCAAGATGTTATTAAAGAGTCAAATGAACAACGAGACGTAAAACCCGGACAAGGCGCGGGGGATGTTAGTTTCTCAGTTATGTCTAATGCCAATGATGTTAAAGCTGAGCAGTTTAATAATGCGAAAGACTTTGCTGAGATGGATGCCATTAAGCCGCTTTCAGATATTCTCGGCACATTATCCAAAAACCTAACCGATTATTCTAAAGAATACCCTGGGCTCACAACAGCCGTTGTCGGTGCAACTGATGGTATTAAGGCTATGGGCGCAGCGGCAGCAGCATTTGCCGGTCTTCGCTTCCTTATGGGTGGTGGTGGCGCTGGCCCAGCAGGTAACGGGGGATTAGTGCACCTGGTACGCTCGGGAAAATGGCGGGTAACAGTATTGCCGTGCCTTTGCTCTATATTACCGCAGGTTCTGTCGCCATCTCTACCGTGCGAGATGCATTGCGTGAAGATTTTGCCAAGAAAAATATGTCCGAGAAAGTGGATTCCATATCAACCGGCACGTCGGGGTATTCATTTGTTGATTTAGCCTGGTCAGTCGTTAAGGACAGATTCAGCAAAAAAGGCTCCTCAATCTCTGTTCCATCCAACATCACTACCGCCGATGTTAATCCCTTTAATGCGCAAGCCAATAACCTCGCAGGCTTTGGCGTACCGTCCTATCTGTCCGCTGGCCAGCAAGGGCAAAAGAATCAGCCCATCCAGGTCACCACTAAATTAGAGGTCGATGGACGTGTACTTGCTGAGATTGTCAATGACCACAATGGTACACAAGCCGTGCGCGGCCCCACCGGGAGTCCTCAATGAGCTGGTCAGATAGCATGTTAGATGCCTCGTTTCGTGGGGTGAAATTTGATGTGGTCAACACCCGCGATACGTGGAGCCGCGATACGGCACAGCATGAGTATCCCTATATTGATGGGGCTGATGTGCAGGATATGGGCCGCAAGGCGCGGAACATCCGCATGACAGCCCTATTCTGGGGGGATGATTACGATAGTCGGTTGCAGTCTTTTATTGTGGAACTGGATAAGCGTGGCGCAGGTGAGCTGATCCACCCCATCTACGGCTCAATGCCTCAAATGCAACCGCTGGAGTGTCAGGTCAGTCACGATGCCGAAAACGTAGATTATTGCACCGTTGAACTGGTGTTTCTTGAGTCAAAAACGGGGAACCCCTTTTTTAGTCAGGACTATCCTACCGCTCAGGCGGATGTCATTTTTAATCAGGTGCAATCGCTGATGGATGCCGAGCAGAGCCTGATGGATAAGGCAATGGCCCCGTTACGTGATGCTAAGAAACTGATGTCAAAATCTAAGGCGCTGGCGTCTGCGGCACTCAATATGCTGCTCATTTTTCGCGGTGAGATAACCGGATTTGTCGGCAGTACCACTGATTTTGTGCAATACCCCGGTGCGTTTATGAGTGACTTGCAAAGTGCGGTCAGCCTGACCTCACAGAATGCTACCTCCAGTGGCAGCAGCGGCGTCTCTGCGGCCAGCGCAATCAGTCAGACCAATGCCACGATGTCTGACTGGGGCGAGTCTCATCGCCAGTTGACTGAGATTGCCAACTTACCTGCTGCACTGATATCCGGTGAAAAAACTGCGCCCGTCGATATGCCAGCTGGGGCATCGGTGGCCGATATTGCTGAGCTGATTGCCATGGTCACTATCGTGGTGGCTGGCGAACTGGCACTGGACGCCGCTGATATCTTCAGTAATGAAGACATCAACAGTTTGCTGTCACCCATTGAGATTGAACGTATTGCTAATGATACCCGCCAGTTTATCCAAGCGGCTATTGACCAGCATCGAACTCAGTATGCTGAGGCCACGCAAGAGGTCAGCTCAAGTCCCACCGCATTGGGTATTGCATGGCAACCTGTGGTAGAGGGTTTAAAAGAGATGGCGCTGGCCGTGCAACAGTTGGCCGCCAACATGATAACCACCCGCCCACCGCTGATACAGCGGCGGGTTGATAGCGTCAGCAACCTGCATTTAGTGGCTCACCGTTGGTACGGTGACTATCGTCGTGCCGTCGAGTTACAACGTCTGAATCCTCAACTGCGCAACCCGAACAACCTTCAGCCGGGGGATATGCTCCATGCCTACGCCATCTGACAAAGAGCAGGACAACCGCGTCAGTATTCTAATTAATGGCAAAGTCCACAGCGCGTGGAGCCGCTATCAGATTGACTCTGATTTCCTGATCCCCGCCGATGCCTGGTCTGTTTCTCTGGGCCTGCCAGATGGCGTATTTCCCACTGGTATTACTCGCGGTGTCCCCGTACAGGTGAAGGTTGGGGCTGATACCGTGATGGTGGGCCGTATCGACAGTATCCAGCGAAACATCGCCCGCAAACAATGCACCCTCTCGTTGTCGGGGCGTGATGGCGCAGCCATTCTGGTGGATTGTACCGCGCCTATCTTCACCTCCCGCCAGTTGGGGCTGGAAGAAGTGATCGCCAATATCGTGCGGCCACTGGGCATCACAAAGATTCGGATTAATGCCGAGAGTGCCATCCGTAACGATAAGGTCAGTATCGAACCCGGTGAACGCGCTTGGGATGCGTTAGTCCGTGCAGCTGCGGGCCGAGGCTTATGGCCATGGTTTGAGCCTGATGGCACCTTGGTAGTCGGCGGGCCGGATTACACCGCGCCCCCAGTGGCCACGCTGATTATGCAATTTAACGGTGAAGGTAATAACCTGCTGTCACTGAACGATAACGCATCTATTAACGGTTCATTCTCCGAACTCACGGTGTTGGCGCAGGGCCATGCTCAGGGGTCTAAATCCTCTGCTAACTTGGGTATTGTGGATGTTGAGGGTGCCAGCATCCAAAGCGCGACCAGTGACGATCCAGACGATAATCAGGACGATGATTTCAGCAATGAGACGGGGACGGCTGAGACAGGAACACACGGCCTCAAAGCCGTGATAAAAGACCCGACAGTGCCGTATTACCGTCCGCAAATTATGGTGGTGGGTGATGCTGACAATCTGGATCAGGTGCGCTATCGCGGACGTAAGGCGATGGCGGATGCGCGTCTAGCGGGATACAGCTTAACGGGCGTCGTCGCCGGACACCGTACTTCTGATGGCGTATTGTGGGAGCCCGGACAGCGTATTCATGTGCGCAGTGAACCCCATGGGATTGATGCTATTTTCTTCCTGATGGGCCGTGAATTTATCGGGGGCCGTCCTGAAGGCGAGACCACCACCTTACGGTTAAAAGAGGATGGGGTCTGGATACCGGATGCCTTCCCGAAAAAGAAAAAAGGCCGGAAAAGAAAGAGTAAGAAAAATACAGAGCTGGGGATAGTCGATGTGGAATAGTGTTGATGGTCGGATTAATGCCGCGTTAAACCGCATTCGAAAGGCATTTAGGGCGGTGTTAACGCGGGTTAACAGTGACGGACAGATTCAAACCGTACAGGCTCGAGCGCTGGCTGGAGAGCAGCTACAGGATAATGAGCTGTTCCAGCATTACGGTTTTACCTCCAATCCCTTACCCGGCACGATGGCGGTGATATTACCTCTGGGTGGAGCCACTTCTCATGGCATCGTGATTGCCACTGAGCATGGTGCTTATCGGCTCCAGGGGCTCAAGTCCGGGGAAGTGGCGCTCTATACCGATGAGGGGGCTAAAATCGTATTGAAACGGGGCCGCATCATTGATGTTGAATGTGATATTTACCGCGTGACCTGCAAGAACTATGAGGTCAATGCTGAGAATCAGGCTGATTTCAATACCCCAATGGTGAATGCCAGTGAACAAGTGACCGCCCAGGCTAAAATCACGGGCAATGGCGGTATGGCCATCAAGGGTGGCACTGGGGCAACATTTGAGGGTAATATCGAACAGACCGGAGGCAACTACGTCACCGAGGGTGATGTGCAAGCGGGTGACATATCTCTGACCGGACATCATCACATTGACAGTATGAGCGGTAATACCTCGGACGCCAAAGCCTAACCCACTGAACCTCTTCACCTGAATTTTCTTGCTCTGTGCCGCCATAGTGGCGGCATGGACATGCTAATTGACCCTTCAACCCGCGACTACACTGGCGAACATATCAATACGCTGGCCAATGCCGTCTACCTGTGCCTGATGGTGCCGCTAGGCACATGGTGGGCCGATACCTCGCTGGGCTCACGTTTGCATGAGCTGGCTCGCGAGAAAGATGTCCCACGTGTTTACACTCTGGCTCGCCAATATGCTGAACAGGCATTACAGCGCCTGATTGATGATAATCGCGCCACCGCGATCACGGTGACAGCGACCCGATTAATGCCCGGCTGGTTATTACTGCATGTCGTGGTGGAAACCGCCCCCAATCAATCAGAAACGTTTCGCCATCAAGTGAGGGTTGCCTGATGCCCCATATTACACCCACCGTCGAGACTATTCGTTCCAATATCTTACGCGATATACGTAACTTATTAGCTGATGCCGATATTTCTGAAAACAGTGATTACTATATTCGTGCCTCCTCAGTGGCCAGTTGTGCGGCGGGGATCTATCAGGATCAAGGCTGGATAGTGCGTCAGATATTCCCCGACACGGCGGATATTGAGTTTCTGGAGTTGCATTGTCGGACGCGGGGCATCGTTCGTAAGCCCGCCAATACCGCAACCGGCACGATTGACCTGACAGGTGAGCCTAATGCCACCGTAGTCAGTGGATTAACCGTGACGCGTGACACGCTCTCATTTGTGACCACTCAGCAGGCCACTATCGGGCTTAATGGCAAGTTAACCGTGGCCGCGCAGGCCGCTATTGCAGGCTCAGCCGGAAACACGACACAGGTGATGTCGGGCACGTTGTCATCAACGCCAGATGGGGTGGATAGCACTGTTATCATTGGCGTTATGCGCGGGGGAACTGACCAAGAAAGCCCGGAAGACCTACTGGCGCGGTTGCTCGATATTATTCGTCGCCCTCCTGCTGGCGGTAATAAATATGACTACAAACGCTGGGCGCTGGAGGTTACTGGCGTAACGGCAGCGTTTGTTTATCCATTACGCCGTGGCTTAGGCACCGTTGATATTGTGATCACCTCTGCTGATGGCTTGCCATCCCAAGCCATTATTGCCGATACACAGCTTCATATTGATGACGTTCGTCCGGTAACAGCCAAGAGTTCATTGGTCATGGCTCCGACGATTAAGACATTTGATATCGAAGTTAAAGTCACATTAAGCGGTATTACTTTTGATGTGGCAGAAGCGTTAATTAAAGAGGCGTTAAATAACTATATAAATCGCCTGATGCCCGGTGAAACCTTTATTCGCAGTCAGGCTGAAATGTTGGTTTCGTTTATTACAGGCATCACTGACAGAAAAATAATCACTCCCGTTGATAATGTGATCCCACAAGTCGATGACGCTATTGTCGAGTGGCTACGTGTCGGCACGATCACAGTGGCCTTGCTATGAAATTCTCAACCCTGATGGGTCTGTTGCTACCACCTGTGGCTTATGACTCTCAGCAGCCGAAGATCAATGCTGAAATGCAGGCCGAAGGTAGCGCACTTGATACCGCTTCACTGTTGGCTAATGCCGTATTAGGGGGCGTCACTCCCTTTTATGCCAATAGCTTGCTGATTGATTGGGAGCGCGTGCTGGAGATTACCGCTGAGCCGGAAGCCAGCTATCAGCAACGTTTGCAAGTGGTGCTTATCAAACTGTCAGAGTCTGGTGGGCTCAGTATTCCCTATTTTAAACGCATTGCGGCCAGCGCCGGATATCAGATAACCATTGATGAGTTGGAACCCTTCAGGGCGGGGATTAATCGGGCTGGCGATACGCTCATGACGCCTGAGGTTATCTGGGTCTGGCGGGTGAATGTGTTCGGTTCAAAGACCCAAACATTCAGATTTAGAGCGGGCATATCGGCTGCGGGTGAGCGCTTATCCTCCTTTTCAGACACGGTGATTGAAACTGTATTTAACAATCTCAAGCCAGCCCATACTTTTTGTTATTTTACTTACCAGGAGAGCTGATAATGAAGAATATCATGCCGCCGATTAATACCCCTGACAATGCATTTCATGACGGTAACCCGGCAACGGGTGAGCAAGGAACGATTGTTTCAGCTGAATGGCTGAACAACGCTCAGGGGAGTATTAGAAATACCCAGCAAGAATTATTATCTGTATTAACTGAAGCCGGTATGGCAATAGATGAAAATAAAACCAATCAGTTATTACTGGCAATATTAAACCTAATTACAGATCGTTCGCCTGATTTACCGATCGCCTCTACCACCCAAAAAGGGATTGTTCAGTTAAGCAACTCAACTAGCAGCACCAGCGAAGCGTTAGCGGCCACACCGAAAGCTGTCAAGGCCGCGCTTGATGCTTCATTGCCAATCGATGGCATAGCAGCATCCGCCACAAAACTGGCCACAGCGAGAAAAATCGGTGGGGTAGATTTTGATGGTACCAAAGATATTACCTTGCCATTTATTAATACCACCGACGCCAATGTTCAATTGGCAGGCAACCTTACCGCACAAGGCAGTCTCATTGCAAAAACCAACATTGCCGCAGATGGCCGCTGCGATATTGTTGGTGATGTAAGAGGCGGGCGGATTATATCAAAAAGTGATGTTGTTGCGGGTGAAGGCCGCGCAGAAGGCCATGCAACATTGACAGTGGACGGTAATATCCACGGTACGTTGTGGGGTTCCACTCTTTACACTTTCCTGACAGAACAACTGATTGGTATCCCAATGCCTCACCCCCTGTCCAGTGTCCCCGCTGGCTGGTTGAAGTGTAACGGCGCTGCCTTTAGCACATCAACTTACCCGCGGTTAGCCCTGAGATACCCATCAGGTGTACTCCCCGACATGCGCGGGAATGCCATTAGAGGCTGGGACGACGGACGAGGGGTAGACGCGGGACGAGTATTGCTGTCGTTTCAGGATGATGCCATTAGAAACATTACGGGTATCTACGCCCCCGCAGGCGGGAAAGCCGCGGAGGCAAGTTACTTCTCAGGTGCTTTCACGCGGCTGGATGTTTCAGTACCTCAAGGTGGGCAAGTCGTTGGCGGGAGCACTGTGCAGGGAGCTAAGTTTGATGCCTCCCGTGTCGTTCCCACTGCAAATGAAAACCGCATGAAAAATATTGCATTTAACTACATCGTGAGAGCCATATAATGACTAAATATTCACTAGATATCCCAACCGCGCAGATTGGAGCAAATGGTCTCGCTATTCGTGCTGGCTGGATTGCCGTTTATAGTGCAGACACCCAATCGCAAGAGTTTATCGGCGTCAATAATGAGTACCTACCGTTGGGCGTTAGCTTGCCCGCTAGCGGTTATGCTGACTCGCCTGTATTACCCACCGAACCAGATAAGGCCGTGCGTCGAAACGATACTGGCAATGCATGGGAAATAGTTGACGACTTGCGCGGCAAGACTGCATACAGCACTGAAACCGGTCAACCAGAAGAAATCAGCTTTATTGGTGAGTTGCCGGACATATTGACGTTACTGGCTCCGCAAACCTATTACGACAAATGGAACGGCGCGAAATGGGTAACGGATAAAGTCTTGCAAAAGGCCGCAGCAGTGCAGGAAGCGGAAGAAAAGAAAACCCGATTATTGAATGCAGCCGCAGCGAAAATTGCACCGTTACAAGATGCGGTAGATACCGGCATGGCAACGGATGACGATAAAGAGCAGCTTACGGCGTGGAAAACTTACCGCGTTTTACTGAACCGCATCGATACATCAAAAGCGCCAGATATTGAGTTTCCGCAACCACCAGAATAAACACTAGCCTAGATGGTATTAAAAAAGCTGCGAACGCGGCTTTTTTAATACCCAATAATATTTGATCGATTTAGCCGATCAAATATTAAAAAACGATCATTTAAACCAATTATAAAACGAGGTGTATATTTTATGAATAGCCCGATAATCCCTTGGGTTGGTGGTAAACGGAGGTTGGCGAAACATATTTTGCCACTATTCCCTTCGCATACATGCTATGTCGAACCGTTCTGCGGTGGTGCGGCTCTCTATTTTCTCAAAGAAACATCGAAAGTGGAGGTCATAAACGATATCAATGGGGAATTAATCAACCTTTATCGAGTGATTAAGAACCATTTAGAGGAGTTTGTCAGGCAGTTTAAATGGGCATTAACCAGCCGTCAGGTATTTGAGTGGACGAAAGCCACACCAACTGAGGTGCTCACTGACATACAGAGGGCGGCGCGGTTTTACTATCTGCAAACGACAGCCTTTGGCGCTAGAGTTGATGGCCAAACATTTGGCACCTCAACCACCAGACCTGCGGGATTGAATCTGTTGCGCCTTGAGGAGACGCTATCAGCGGCACACCTGCGGCTGTCTCGTACGATGATAGAGCACCTCGGCTGGGCTGATTGCATTGAAAAGTATGACCGCCCGCATTCACTATTCTATTTAGATCCCCCTTACTGGCAGACCTGTGGCTACGGTGTTGAATTCGGGCTTGATCAATACAGCCACATGGCTCAGTTGGCGCGTTCTATTCAAGGGAATATGATAATTTCAGTCAATGATATCCCTGAGATGCGGGACGTCTTTAAGGGACTGCATATCGACACTGTGAGCCTGAAATACTCATTAGGGGACAACAAGAAGCAGGCCAGCGAGTTAATCATCCGAAATTTCTAACGTTCTATTTTGCATTGTGCAAAATCGACGATTATCGCGCGGCGGCCTTATGCAAAAATGGTCGCTAATCTATGCAAAAAAAATCGCCGCGCTACATATGGTGGATATTCTCTATCGCAGCAACTTGAGTTATTTGAATATCGGCCTGACCATCTTTGCCGCCGCCGCGCTCTACGCCTGCTTTACCGGCATGGTATCGACTCCCGTGGTGGTGATCCTGGGTATCCTTTGTGCTGCAATATTCGTCTACTTTATGATTCAAACCAGCGGTGAGCGCTGGCCGACAGGTGTCATGCTGATGGTAGTGGTGTTCTGCGCCTTCCTCTACTCATGGCCGATTCAGGCACTGCTACCCACTTATCTGAAAATGGATCTAGGCTATGACCCGCACACGGTCGGCAATATATTATTTTTCAGTGGCTTTGGTGCGGCGGTGGGGTGCTGTGTGGGCGGCTTCCTCGGTGATTGGTTAGGCACCCGCAAAGCTTATGTGACCAGCTTGCTGATTTCGCAATTACTGATTATTCCGCTATTCGCCATTCAGGGCAGCAGCATCGTGTTTCTTGGTGGTTTACTGTTCCTACAACAGATGTTGGGGCAGGGGATTGCCGGATTACTGCCCAAACTGTTGGGTGGCTATTTCGATACCGAACAACGTGCAGCGGGCCTGGGCTTTACCTACAACGTCGGCGCACTGGGTGGGGCATTAGCGCCCATTCTCGGGGCATCCATTGCTCAGCATCTGAGTCTCGGCACCGCGCTCGGTTCGCTCTCATTCAGCCTGACATTTGTGGTGATTCTACTGATTGGTTTTGATATGCCATCCCGCGTACAGCGCTGGGTGCGACCATCTGGTTTGCGCATGGTGGATGCTATCGACGGCAAACCATTTAGTGGCGCTATTGGTGCAACTAATGTCAGTGTAGTTACGCAAAAATAGAATCAGCCCACTATTTATGCCCAGTGCAGGTCGGCTGGGCTTTTTTTATCGATAGAGAACCGCAAAATGGAGTGGCTGGCGACCTGCGGTGTGACTGGCTTAGAGCATTTGATACTTGCACATCACTAAACGGTATATAAAAGCATTATAGGTATGCGCCTAGTTATAAATACACTGAACATATTAAGGGCGGTATTAACATTTATAACCCGCCTGCCGGATGAACTCAGTGAATAAGGTGCAGAATGAAACAGACCTCAGTGAAGAGAAATGGATGGACTCGTGTTGCCTTATTAAGCGCGTTAATTTTCGGCAGTGCAACCGCCTGTGCAACTGAGTTGCTCAACAGCTCTTATGATGTCTCGCGCGAACTATTCACCGCGTTGAATCCGGGCTTCCAGCAGCAGTGGGAGCTGCAAAATCCGGGCGACAAACTGACCATCAAGCAATCTCATGCCGGCTCCTCTAAGCAGGCATTGGCTATCTTGCAAGGTTTGAAAGCCGATGTGGTGACCTATAACCAAGTCACTGATGTGCAAATTTTGCACGATCGCGGCAACTTGATCCCGGCCGACTGGCAGGCGCGCTTGCCAAACAACAGCTCGCCATTCTACTCCACCATGGCTTTCCTGGTGCGCAAGGGCAATCCAAAGAGTATCCACAACTGGGATGACTTGGTGCGCGAAGATGTGAAACTGGTGTTCCCAAATCCAAAAACCTCCGGCAATGGCCGCTATACCTATCTGGCAGCATGGGGCGCGACACAGCAGGCCAATGGCCAGGATGAGGCGAAAACCCGCGACTGGATGAAGCGCTTCCTGAACAATGTACAGGTGTTTGATACCGGCGGTCGTGGTGCTACCACCACTTTTGTTGAACGTGGTTTGGGTGATGTGCTGATCAGTTTCGAGTCAGAAGTGAATAATATCCGCAAAGAGTATGGCAGCGACAAATATGAAGTTATTGTCCCGCCGGTCGATATTCTGGCGGAGTTCCCGGTGGCGTGGGTAGACAAAAATGTGGCGAAAAATGGCACGGAAAAAGCCGCCAAAGCTTACCTCAACTACCTCTACAGCCCAGCGGCGCAGCAGGTTATCACCAGCTTCAACTATCGTGTTTACGATAAAGCCGCGATGGAGGCGGCCAAATCCCAATTCCCTGATACCAAATTATTCCGCGTTGAGGAGCAATTCGGTAGCTGGCCACAAGTGATGAGCACCCATTTTGCCACCGGCGGCGTGTTGGATAAATTGTTAGCGGAAGGGCATCAGTAATGTTGTCGGCATCCAGTAAACGGGTTCTGCCCGGATTTACCCTCAGTCTTGGGAGCAGCCTGCTTTACACCTGCCTGATCTTGTTATTACCACTCAGCGCGTTAGTGATGCAGGTCGCACAGATGAGTTGGGCGCAGTACTGGGAGGTGATAACCAACCCTCAGGTGGTCGCGGCTTATAAAGTGACCCTACTGGCGGCGGGGGTGGCGAGTCTGTTTAATGCGCTCTTTGGCATGTTGATGGCGTGGATTTTAACCCGCTATCAATTCCCCGGCCGCAGCTTGCTGGATGGCCTGATGGATTTGCCGTTCGCTTTACCGACCGCAGTCGCCGGTTTGACTTTGGCGACCCTGTTCTCCACCACCGGCTGGTATGGGGCCTGGTTGAATGAATTGGGTATCAAAGTGTCATTCACCTGGTTAGGCATTGCGGTGGCGATGGCATTTACCAGCTTGCCGTTTGTGGTTCGCACGGTGCAGCCGGTGTTGGAAGAGTTGGGGCCAGAGTACGAAGAGGCGGCTGAAACCTTAGGTGCCAGCCGCTGGCAGAGTTTTCGTCTGGTGGTGATGCCCGAACTGGCGCCGGCACTGCTGGCAGGAACGGCACTCTCCTTCACCCGCAGTCTGGGCGAGTTCGGCGCAGTTATCTTTATCGCCGGTAATATCGCCTGGAAGACCGAAGTCACCTCGCTGATGATTTTCATCCGCTTGCAGGAGTTTGATTACCCGGCAGCCAGCGCCATTGCCTCGGTTATTTTGGCGGTTTCACTGCTGCTGCTGTTTGGTATTAACACGTTACAAAGCCGCTTTGGTCGGCGGATAGGTGGGCACTGATGGCGGATATCAGCGAGTTTAACGGCGTGGCCCGCCCGCCGATCAACTGGGGCAAATGGGCCTTGATCGCCATCGGCGCAGGGTTCTCACTCCTGCTGCTGGTGATCCCGATGGTATGGATCTTTATCACCGCGTTCTCGAAAGGGATTGAGGTGGTGGGGCAGAATTTACTCGATCCCGATATGTTGCACGCCATTTGGCTCACCGTGCTGGTGGCGCTGATTACCGTGCCGGTGAATCTGGTGTTTGGTGTGGTGTTGGCCTGGCTGGTGACCCGGTTTGTCTTCCCCGGCCGCCAATTATTGATGACGCTAATTGATATCCCGTTTGCTGTTTCGCCAGTGGTCGCGGGCCTGATGTACTTGCTGTTTTACGGCTCTAACGGGGTAGTCGGCGGCTGGTTGGACTCCCATGATATCCAATTGATGTTCTCGTGGCCCGGCATGGTGTTGGTGACCATCTTCGTCACCTGCCCGTTTGTGGTACGTGAATTGGTGCCGGTGATGATGAGTCAGGGCAGTCAGGAGGATGAAGCCGCGGTGCTGCTCGGCGCATCCGGCTGGCAGATGTTCCGCCGGGTGACCTTACCCAACATCCGCTGGGCGCTGCTGTATGGCGTGGTGTTGACCAACGCCCGCGCGATTGGCGAGTTTGGGGCGGTCTCCGTGGTATCCGGTTCTATTCGTGGCGAGACCTACACCTTGCCGCTACAAGTTGAGTTGTTGCATCAGGATTACAACACCGCCGGGGCATTTACCGCCGCCGCGTTATTGACCCTGATGGCAATAGTGACCCTTTTTCTGAAAAGCGGCCTGCAATGGCGCTTAGCGCGTCAGGTTGTTCGTCTCGAACAGGAGCAAAAGCATGAGCATTGAGATTGATAATATCAGCAAGTATTTTGGTCGCACCAAGGTATTGAACAACATTACGCTGGATATTCCTTCTGGCCAGATGGTGGCGCTGCTCGGCCCGTCCGGTTCAGGGAAAACCACCTTACTGCGCATTATTGCTGGGTTAGAGAACCAAAACGCCGGGCGGTTAAGCTTCCACGGCACTGATGTCAGCCGCCTACATGCTCGTGATAGGCGCGTGGGTTTTGTGTTCCAGCATTACGCCCTATTCCGCCATATGACGGTGTTCGATAACATCGCTTTCGGCCTGACGGTGTTACCGCGCCGTGAGCGGCCAAATGCCGTGGCCATCAAGCAGAAGGTGGCACAGCTGCTGGAGATGGTGCAATTAGGCCATCTGGCTACCCGTTACCCGTCACAGCTCTCCGGCGGCCAGAAACAGCGCGTTGCATTAGCGCGGGCGCTGGCGGTTGAACCCCAAATTCTGCTGCTGGATGAGCCATTCGGCGCTCTGGATGCACAGGTGCGCAAAGAGCTGCGCCGCTGGTTACGCCAGTTGCATGATGAACTGAAGTTCACCAGCGTCTTCGTCACCCACGATCAGGAAGAGGCGATGGAAGTTGCTGAGCGAGTGGTGGTGATGAGTCAGGGGAATATTGAGCAGGTCGGTACGCCAGATGAGGTGTGGCGCTACCCGGCGACCCGTTTTGTCCTGGAGTTCCTCGGTGAAGTGAATCGCCTGAGTGGTGAAATCCGTGGTTCACAGTTGTATATTGGCGCTCATCACTGGCCGCTGGATTTAGCCCCGATGCATCAAGGCAGTGTGGATCTGTTCCTGCGCCCATGGGAGATGGAGGTCAGCACCCAATCGAGTGATCGTTGCCCGTTACCGGTACAGGTGCTTGAAGTCAGCCCGCGCGGTCACTTCTGGCAACTGACAGTGCAACCTATTGGTTGGCATCAAGATCCTATCAGTGTCGTGCTGCCAGAGGGTAATATCGACGCCCCAGTGCGCGGCAATCGCTATTACGTGGGTGGATTGAATGCTCGCTTATATTCAGGCGATCAATTATTACAACCCATTGCTTTAGCCCAAAGCGCCTGATAAATTTTTCTGCAAGTGGCAAACAGAGGTGGCCTTATGGTCGCCTCAGACTGCTGATAAAGTTGATAAGCGGGGAGATGTGCCGAATGGGTCGTAACGGCGTGAGCCGTCGGAGCGCCCATCGGTGCAGTCGCCCCGCCAGTTTCGGAGTGACAAAATAGGTTTGTCATCAACCTCAGGTGGCCTTATGGCCGCCTTTTCTTTTATTGAGATCAATTCAAGTTAGGTAACGAATGTGACTACCCTCGAACACTGCATCGGCAACACCCCACTGGTCAAACTGCAACGCTTAAGCCAAGGGCTGAATGCAGAAATTTGGGTGAAACTGGAAGGTAATAATCCGGCGGGGTCGGTCAAAGATAGGGCAGCTCTCGCTATGATCCAGCAGGCAGAATTACGCGGGGAGATTGCACCTGGCGATGTGTTGATCGAGGCAACCAGCGGTAATACCGGGATTGCATTGGCAATGATTGCGGCCCTGAAAGGTTATCAGCTGAAATTACTCATGCCAGAAAATATGAGTCAGGAACGTCAGGCGGCGATGCGCGCTTATGGTGCTGAGCTAATTCTGGTGAGCCGCGAGCAGGGCATGGAAGGTGCGCGCGATCAGGCGTTGATGATGCAGGCCGCAGGGCAGGGCAAGGTGCTGGATCAGTTTAATAATGCCGATAATCCCTACGCCCATTTTACCGGCACTGGGCCAGAGATTTGGCAGCAAACGGCGGGTAAAGTGAGCCATTTTGTCTCCAGCATGGGAACCACCGGCACCATTACCGGGGTCAGCCAGTTTCTGAAAAGCCAAAATCCTGCGGTGATCACTATCGGGTTGCAACCGGCTGAGGGCAGCAGTATTCCCGGTATCCGCCGTTGGTCAGCGGAATATATGCCGGGGATATTCCGCCCCGAATTAGTGGATCAAGTATTGGATATCACGCAGATCTCAGCCGAACAGACCATGCGCCGACTCGCCACGGAAGAGGGGATCTTCTGTGGTGTCAGTTCTGGTGGCGCGGTCGCTGGGGCGTTGCGCGTGGCGGCAGAGAACCCTGGTGCGGTCATTGTGGCGATTATTTGTGATCGCGGAGATAGGTATTTATCGACCGGGGTGTTTGAGTAACCGCGCTTCTTTTACCATGACCCGGTAAAACCCAACCTGATCCTATGATCAGGTTGGGTGACATAACATTTAATAATAAAAATCCTGACGGTAAAAATAGTTCACTCTCGTTCTAACGCCCTGATAGGGTCCATCTCCGCCGCTCTCTTTGCCGGGAAAAAACCAAAAATCACCCCAATCAGGCTGGAACAGACAAATGCGGTGATGATCGAGGTTGCCGAATAAACCATCGAAAAGCTGCTGCTGAACTGGCTAAACAGCAGGCCGATACCCAGTGACAGCACCACCCCAATCCCGCCCCCCAGCAGGCACACCAGGACTGCCTCAATCAAGAATTGCTGCATAATGTCACCGGCTCGCGCACCCACCGCCATTCGAACCCCAATCTCTTTAGTGCGCTCACTGACTGATACCAACATGATATTCATCACTCCGATACCACCGACTACTAATGAAATAACGGCAATCATTGACACCAGTAATGTCATGGTTGAGGTGGTCTTCTCAATGGTTTGACGGATGCTATCGGTGTTCATCACGAAAAAATCCTGTGCGCCGTGACGCTGGGCCAGCAGTTTGGTGACACCCTGCTCAGCATTCGCCAAATCTATATCATCGTTAACTCGCACGGTAATGCTGCGCAGATAGGTTTGCCCCAGCATACGCTTCATGGCGGTGGTGTATGGTATCCACACATTCAGATTCTCGTCACTGCCAAAACCGCTCTGTTTCTTGGCTGCAACCCCAATTACCCGGCAGGGCAGGGAGCCGAGCAGGATAACTTTACCTAAGGGACTTTCGCCGTTGGGGAACAGCTTATCGCGTGTATTTTCATCAATAACAGCCTCTTGCATCAATCCATCGACGCTGGCACGGGTAAATGCCATCCCTTGGGCAATGCTATAGCCGCGCACCATAAAGTATTGTTCGCCGACACCATTCACGGTGCCACTGACAGATTTATTACCATAGCGCAGCGTGCTACTGCTGGAGACCGCAGGTGTCACGCTGTGGATATAGCCCTGTTTCGCCAATGCATCGGCATCAGTGGCCCGCAAAGTTTGGATGGCAGCAGAGCGCATATCGCCGAAATCTTTGCCGGGGAAGATCTCCAGCGTACTGGTGCCCATGGCGTTGATGTTAGCGAGCACTTGCTGTTGCGAACCTTTTCCCAATGCTACGACAGAGACCACTGACGCAATACCAATGATGATCCCCAGCATGGTCAGCAGGGTGCGCAGGCGCTGTGCAGCCATCGCCAGTGTCGCCATTTTAAATGCTTCACGGAGGCGGTCACGTTGGGCCATCCAGGGCGATAGCACGGTTCTTTTAGCACTTTTGGGTGCTATTTCTGGCGTGATTATGGGGAGTCGTTGTGCCTGTTGTGCGGCCTGCTGCACCGCTCTATCCGCAATCACCTCGCCGTCTCTTAGCTCGATAATCCGTTGAGCATGTTCTGCAATCGACATATCGTGGGTGACAATGACCACGGTATGGCCTTGTCGATGCAGCTCTTTAAGGATGTTTAACACTTCATTACCGCTGTGAGTATCAAGTGCGCCTGTGGGTTCGTCGGCCAGAATAACTTCGCCGCCATTCATCAATGCTCTGGCAATACTGACCCGCTGCTGTTGCCCGCCAGAAAGCTGGCTCGGGCGATACTCCAGCCGGTCAGCCAGGCCGAGACGGGATAGTAGATCGCCAGCGCGTTGACGGCGCTCTTCACGATCGATACCGGCGTAAATAGCAGGTATCTCAACATTTTCCCGCGCATTTAAGTCATTGAGTAAATGATAGCGCTGAAAAATAAAGCCGAAATGTTCGCGACGTAGCTCGGCGAGGGTGTCGCTATCCAAATGCTGCGGAATACGGCCAGCCACCAGATACTCTCCTGAACTGGGCTTGTCCAGACAGCCAAGAATGTTCATTAGCGTCGATTTGCCGGAACCGGATGCTCCGACGATCGCCACCATTTCACCGCTGTAAATCGTCAAGTTGATGTTTTTCAGCACCCGGACGCGCTCTTCACCTGCAATAAACCAGCGGCTCACGTTATCAAGTTGCAGCAAAATCTTTCTTTGGTTGAGGTCTATCATCAGTTACATCCCCATCGGTGGGCCGATATGTTGGGCCTTATTGTTGGCGGGGGCGGCACTTGCCTGACTGACAATCACCTGCTCCCCAGCCTGCAAACCGGAGAGAATCTGAGCATCGACATTGTTATTTAACCCGACGGTGACCTCGCGCGCACTGATTTTGCCGTTGCTGCTCACCACCTGAACCCGATACGTCCCGTGATCATTTTCCAGTGCCGTGGCGGGGATGACCAAGGCTTTTTCGTCTTTATGTAGCACGATATACACTTGGGCGGTCATCGAAATACGCAGTGCTCCGTTCGGGTTCGCCACATCGAACAGGCCGTTATAGTAAATGGCCGTGGTGGTGGTGGTGCTCGAACTTGATGTTGTGGTGGTGGTTTCATCGTTTATCGAGTCAGGGGCGGGTTCGATGGCGCGCAGTGTGGCACTGAAGCGCTCTTCCGGCTCGCCTAAAATAGTGAAGTAAACGGGCATACCGGCTTTGACTTTGACCACGTCCGCTTCAGAGATCTGCGCTTCAATCGTCATCGTATCGAGCTGAGCGACTTTAATAATAGTGGGGGCGCTTTGCACTGCGTTAACGGTTTGCCCCTCTTCAACCGGAATAGCGACCACCGTCCCGGTGATCGGCGAGCTGATTTTGGTATAGCCGAGATTGAGTTTGGCGGTATTCACGGCGATTTCAGCCTGCGCAATTTGGGCATCCAGCGCATTAATCTCAGCTTGGGCGCTCTCTAATGTGGCTTTGGCACTATCAAAATCGGCGCGGACGCCGAGACCCTTGGCGAGGATTTGCTGCTGTCGCTGGTAGGTTAATTGGTTGTTCTGCTGTGTCGCCACTTTGGCTGCACGCTGTGCAAGCACATTTTTCAGCGCTTCCTCCGCGTCTTTCAGCGCATTTTGTTGCGTAAGATCATCAATTTCGGCCACTAACTGGCCTTTTTCAACTTGCTGCCCTAGGGTGATATGCAGGGCTTTGATCTGCCCGGAAACTTGTGCGCCGACAGTGACCTGTTTTTTTGCCTTGATAGTGCCATCGGCGAGTACGCTCTGTTCCAGTGTGCGGATCTCGGCCGCTGCGGTGATATAGCCGGGTTTCTCCGCAGGAGAGAGCCATTTGAAGAGCAACAAACCGGCCAGCATCAGCAACACAACCGCTAACCCAATAAAACGCCGTTTTGACTTGGTAACCTGTAGCATAATTAATCAAAAATCCTTGAACCACAATGAAGAGAGTGGTGAAGCCAAATGCAGGGAGCTAATTTACCGCCAAGGCCGCTGAGTGTGAGTTAAGTCGAATTCAAAAATATGTAAGGATTGAGTAAAACTGGCTGCGTGCGCACCAAATAGGCATGAAAATAGCTGAAATCAGGCAGGAGAGTTAAAAATGAAGATTTTGTTAGTCGATGATGATGTAGAACTGGGCACGATGTTGAGGGAGTACCTGAGCGGCGAGGGCTTTAATGCTGAGTTGGTATTAACTGGC